>CAJUIK010000036.1 GCA_910585875.1 uncultured Eubacteriales bacterium
CGAGTTTGACGCCTATGTGCCCTATTTCTACTCGACCTACGAGGAGGAAAACGAATCCATCGTCACAGACAAGCCCTCTGTGCTGGTGCTGGGCAGCGGGCCCATCCGCATCGGCCAGGGCGTGGAATTCGATTATTCCACCGTCCACGCCATCTGGGCCATCCGGGAGGCGGGCTACGAAGCCATTATCATCAACAACAACCCAGAAACTGTTTCCACCGATTATACCGTCAGCGACAAGCTCTATTTCGAGCCCCTGTGCGTGGAAGACGTGATGAACCTGGTTCATCTGGAAAACCCCATGGGCGTCGTCGTCTCCCTGGGCGGCCAGACGGCTATCAACCTGGCCCAGCGCCTGCACGCCCTGGGCGTCAAAATCATCGGCACTGGAGTGGAAGCCATCGACAAGGCGGAAAACAGAGACAGCTTTGAAAAGCTGATGGGAGAGCTGAACATTCCCCAGCCCGCCGGCCAGGCGGTGACAAGGGTGGAAGACGGCGTCAAGGTGGCCAACCAAATCGGCTATCCGGTGCTGGTGCGGCCCTCTTATGTGCTGGGCGGCCGGGCCATGCAGATTGTGCGGGACGACGAGCAGCTCCGCCGCTATCTGGCGGAAGCGGTTGTGGCCAGCGAAGAGCATCCGGTGCTGGTGGATAAGTATATCGCCGGCAAGGAGCTGGAGGTGGACGCCGTCTGCGACGGCGAAACCGTGTTTATTCCCGGCATCATGGAACATGTGGAGCACACCGGCGTCCATTCCGGCGATTCCTTCAGCGTCTATCCCACCTTCTCTGTGGGCGAAAAAGCCCGGCAGTCCATCATCGATTACACCGTGCGTCTGGGCCGGGGCATCGGCATCCAAGGCCTGTTCAATATCCAGTTCATCGTGGGAGAGGACGAAACCGTCCACGTCATCGAAGTCAACCCCCGTTCTTCCCGCACCGTGCCCTTCCTCTCCAAGGCCACCGGCCTGCCCCTGCCCAAAATCGCCACCCGGGTGATGCTGGGCCACAGCCTGAAGGAGCAGGGATATGAAACCGGCGAGGCGCCTCGGCGCAAGCGCTGGTATGTCAAGGCCCCTGTTTTCAGCTTCAGCAAGCTGCGGGGCGCCGACGTCTACCTCTCCCCAGAGATGAAATCCACCGGCGAGGCCATCGGCTATGACGACAGCCTGAACCGGGCTCTGTACAAGGCGCTGAAAGCCGCTCATATGCGGGTGGCCAACTATGGCGCCGTCTTCGTCACCATCGCGGACGACGATAAGCCCCGGGCCCTGCCCCTGATTCGCCGGTTTTATAACCTGGGCTTCAATATCGAGGCCACCCTGGGCACCGCCAAATTCCTGCGGGAAAACGGCATCCGCACCCGGGGCAAGAAGAAAATCAGCGAGGGCAGCGAGGAAATCTTGGATTCCCTGCGGGCCGGCCATGTCACCTATGTTATCAACACTCTGGGCGCCAACGAATGGGCCAATAACGACGGCTTTGAAATCCGCCGCTGCGCGGTGGAAAACAATGTGACCATGTTCACCTCTCTGGACACCGTCAGCGTGCTGCTGGATGTGCTGGAGGAAATCACCGTTGGCGTTTCCACCATCGACAGCGAAGGGAAAAAATGAAAAACGGAATCTATCGAACGCTGAGCAACCGCCCCCTGGCTCAGGATATTTATGAAATGGTTTTAACGGGGGATATGAGCTTTGCCGAGCGGCCGGGCCAGTTTGTCAATATCAAGCTGGACGGCTTGTATCTGCGCCGGCCTATCAGCGTCTGCGATTGGGACCGGCAGACCATGACGCTGATTTACAAGGTCGTGGGCCAGGGCACTCGGCAAATGGCCGAAATGAAGCCGGGCCGGGAGCTGGATCTGCTCTGCGGCCTGGGAAATGGCTTCGACACGTCCGCCGCCGGCGACCACAGCCTGATTGTGGGCGGCGGCGTGGGCGCCCCGCCCCTCTATGGCCTGGCCAAGCGTTTGGTCGCCCAGGGGAAAAAAATCACGGTCGTGCTGGGCTTCGGCAAAACCGAGCAGGTTTTTTACCAGAAGGAATTTGAAGCTCTGGGCTGCCCGGTCTTGTTTGCCACAGAAGACGGCGGCTTGGGCCAAAAGGGCTTTGTCACCCAGCCGATGAGCGGGGTGGATTACGATTATTATTTTGCCTGCGGCCCCATGCCCATGCTGCGGGCGGTTCATGCCGCCGGCAAGGCGAAAAACGCCCAGGGCCAGCTCTCCTTTGAAGAGCGGATGGGCTGCGGCTTCGGCGCCTGCATGGGGTGCAGCTGCGAGACGATAGCGGGCCCCAAGCGCATCTGCGTGGACGGCCCTGTGATGAAGAGCGGCGAGGTGACGTTATAATGGGAAGGCTGACGGTAAAATTAGGGGACTGGGAGATAGACAACCCCATTATCCCCGCCAGCGGGACCTTTGGGTTCGGCTATGAATTCGCGCAATATTACAATCTGGACAAGCTGGGTTCGATCAGCCTGAAGGGGACTACCAAAGAGCCTCGATTCGGCAACCCCACTCCCCGCATCGCCGAGTGCGAGGCCGGCCTCATCAACGCCATCGGCCTGCAAAACCCCGGCGTCCACAAGGTGATAGAAGAGGAGCTGCCCAAGCTGCGGCAGGTCTTCCACAAAAAGGCCATCGCCAATATCTCCGGCTTTTCGGTGGAGGATTACGCCTATACCGCCGCCCTCTTTGACAAAGAAGAGGATATCGCCATTTTGGAAATCAATATCAGCTGCCCTAACGTGCGCCACGGCGGCATGGCTTTCGGCACAGACCCAGAGGCCGCCGCCTCGGTGTGCCGGGCGGTGAAGCAGGCGGTGCAAAAGCCCGTCTATATGAAGCTTTCCCCCAATGTGACGGATATCGCCGCCATCGCCAAAGCGGTGGCGGAGGCTGGGGCCGACGGCATTGTGCTGATCAACACCTTGCTGGGGATGCGCATCGAGCCTCGGACAGGAAAGCCCATTGTTTCCACCAAAATGGCGGGCTTCAGCGGGCCGGCAATCAAGCCGGTGGCGCTGCGCATGGTCTATCAGGTCTGCCAGGCGGTGGATCTGCCCGTCGTCGGCGTGGGCGGCATCCAAAACGCCGACGACGTGCTGGAGTTTCTGTCCGCCGGCGCGTCGGCGGTGCAGGTGGGGGCTCAGAACTTGGTCGACCCCTGGGCCTGCCCCCGGATTATCGAAGAACTGCCCCAGAAGATGGACGAATACGGCGTCGGAACATTACAAGAAATTATCGGGAGGGCTCGTCAATGAAAAAACGGGACGTTATCATCGCCTGCGATTTCCCCAACGCCCAGGCGACGTTGGAATTCCTCAAGCGATTTGAAGGGCGGAAACCCTTTGTGAAAATCGGTATGGAGCTCTTTTATGGAGAAGGGCCGGACGTCGTCCGGCAGATCAAGGCTTTGGGCCACGACGTGTTCCTGGATCTGAAGCTCCACGATATCCCCAACACTGTCAACAAGGCCATGCGCAACCTGGCCCGGCTGGGAGTCAATATGACCAACGTCCACGCCGCCGGCACGATCGATATGATGCGGGCCGCCAAAGAGGGCCTGGCCGAGGGCGCCCAGGGGGAAACCCCTATGCTGATCGCCGTCACCCAGCTGACCAGCACCTCAGAGCAGCGGATGCAGCAGGAGCTTCTGATCAGCGCTTCGATGGAGGAAACGGTGAAGCGCTATGCGAAAAACGCCCAGTCCGCCGGGCTGGACGGGGTGGTCTGTTCCCCCTTGGAGGCCGGTCTGGTGAAAGGGGCTTGCGGCGCAGGATTCTGCGCCGTGACGCCGGGCATCCGATATCCAGAAGGGGATATGGGCGACCAATCCCGGGTTACCACTCCACAGAAAGCGCGGGAAATCGGCGCGGATTATATCGTGGTGGGCAGACCTGTGACCAAGGCGGAAGACCCGGCGGAAGCCTATCTGCGGGTGTGCAGAGACTTTATCGGGGAATAAGAACAATCGGGAGCGAGGAGAAAAACTATGGACAATATGGAAAAGAAAATCGCCGGCTGTTTGCTGGAAATCAAAGCGGTGTTCCTGCGGCCCCAGGACCCTTTTACCTGGGCCAGCGGCATCAAATCCCCCATCTATTGCGACAACCGGCTGACGCTCTCGTACCCGGCTGTCCGCAGCCAGGTGGAGCAGGGCTTGGCGGAAACCATCCGCAAACATTACCCTGATTGCCAGCTTGTGGCGGGCACCAGCACCGCCGGCATCGCCCACGCCGCCTTGGTTGCGGACATTCTGGGCCTGCCGATGTGTTATGTCCGGGGCAGCGCCAAGGACCACGGCCGCAACAACCAGATCGAAGGCAAGGCGGAGCCGGGCCAGAAGGTCGTGGTGGTGGAGGATCTGATTTCCACCGGCGGCTCCGTCATCGAGGTGGTCAACGTGCTGCGGGAAGCCGGCGCACAGGTGCTGGGCGTGGCCTCTATCTTTACCTACGGGCTGAAAAAGGGCGTCGAGCGCATGGAAGCCGCCCAAGTGAAAAATGTGTCCCTCTCCAACTATGACGCGCTGGTGGAAGCGGCGGCGGAGCAGGGCTATATCAAGCCCGAAGACATCAAAAAGCTCCAGGCGTTCCAGGCCAATCCCTCCGACGAGGGCTGGATGAGCCTGTAATCCCCGCCGGACAGCTTACCCGCCCAGGCCGGTTTCCGGCCTGGGCGGCGGCTTCGCCCTCGGGCTTCCCCCACTTGACAGAGGGGGGCTTGGGTGATAACATAAAAACTGTAATTGCGGCAAAGGCCGCGGATTCTCAGGCCCCAAGGGCCTGATTGATAAGGGAGGTTCATTCGGAATGAACGACGACGCAATTCCCCGATGTATATTGATCGCCGTCCTGGTTTTGCTGGGCGGCTTCTTCGCGGGGTCTGAAACCGCTTTCTCCAACTGCAATCGGGTGCGCATCAAGAACCGGGCGGAGGACGGAGAGGGCAGGGCCAGGCAGGTGGAAAAAATCCTGGACAAATTTGACAAGGCGCTGGTGACGCTGCTGATTGGCAACAACGTCATCCACGTCATGGCTACCTCCGGCGCCACTGTGCTGGCCATCGAGTGGTTCGGTTCCTATGGCTCGCTGATCTCCACTGTGGCGATGACGCTGATTATTTTTATTTTCAGCGAAACCATCCCCAAAAGCATTGCAAAGGCCAACAGCGACCGCTTTGCCGAGGCGGTGTCCGGCGTTTTGTATGGGCTGATGGTTCTTCTGACGCCGGTGGCGATGTTTTTCACCGCCTTGAGCAACGGGCTGAAACGTCTGCTGGCCTCCAAAAACGAAGAGCCCAGCATGACGGAAGACGATTTCAAATCCATGATTGAAACCATTGAGGACGAGGGCGCTTTGGAATCGGAGGAGAGCGAGCTGATTCAATCGGCGCTGATTTTTTCCGATATCACCGTTTACGACGTGCTGACTCCCCGGGTCCATATCACCGGCGTGGACCGGCGGGACTCGGAAGAAATGGTTCGGTAGGAGATCAGACAGGCTGCGTTTTCTCGATTGCCGGTTTATGAACCGGATATGGATCACATCGTCGGCATTCTGAACACCAAAACCTATATGCTCCGCCTGCACCAGCAGGGGTCTTGCCCCCTGGACGAGGTGATGACAGAACCTTATTTTATCCAGTCGGATATGGATATCCACAGCCTGTTCCACGAGATGTGCCGCCGCAAGCTGCATATGGCCGTGGTTCAGGATCAATGGGGCGGCACCATGGGCCTGGTCACCATGGAAGACATTCTGGAATCCCTGGTGGGCGATATCTGGGACGGCCAGACAGAAGACGAAGGGAAAGACGCCGGAAGCCCCCTGACTCAGCCGGTCTGCAAGGAGGCGTAAGGCGTATGGACACCATATTGATTCTTGCCGTAGTGCTGCTGGTCGTCGGTTCCGCTTTCTTTTCCTCGGCGGAAATCGCCTATAATTCCGCCAGCCGCCATAAGCTCCGGGCCAAGGCGGAGGCCGGGGACAAAAAAGCCCTTCGCGCCCAGGAGATCAACGACCATTATACCGAAACGCTGTCCACCGTGTTGGTGGGCAACAACTTGGTGAATATCGCCACAACCGCCGTAGTCACCACGCTGGCCTTGGGATTCAGCCCCAAAAAAGGGCAGCTGTACGCCGAGTTCATCACCACAATCATTCTGCTGATTTTCGGCGAAATCATCCCCAAGATTTTGGCGGCGGAATATTGCAACTGGCTGGTTTTGGTCTATAGCGGCCCGCTGAAATTCTTTGTGGGCCTGTTTAAGCCCGTCGTCTGGGTGGTGACAAAAGGGGTGGACGCCTCGTCCCGCCTGTGGACGCCGGCGGAAATTGAGCCTGCCATGACCGACGAAGAGCTGGTGATGGTGGTGGAATCCATCCAGGACGAAGGCGTGATCACCGAGTCGGAGAAATCATGATCCCCCGGGTGGACATGGTGGCCTTCGACGTGGACGCCAGCGCGGAAGAGCTGCTGGCCAACGAGGAGATCTCCCATTATACCCGCATCCCCTTGTACAAGGGCAATCTGGACCATATTGTGGGCATTATCAACGTCAACCAGTTGCTTAAGCAGGCCATCGGGGCGGAAAACGGCGTCATGAAAGACCTTTCGTCTTTGATGAGGGAGCCCAAATTCGTCCATATGACCAAAAATATCTCCGATATGCTCCGGGAAATGCGGGAGGAGCGCTGCAACATGGCCATCGTGCTGGACGGCTTCGGCGGCACCATGGGCTTGGTGACTATGGAGGATATTTTGGAAGAAATCGTGGGCGATATCTTCGACGAAACCGACGAGGTGGAAAGCGACGTCACCGAAATGTCGGAAAACGAATTTTTGCTGGACGGCAATATGAATATCTACGACGCCTTTGAAGCGGTGGAATATGAGCCTCGGGAATTTGAGAGCGAATATACCACCCTGGGAGGCTGGATCACGGAAATGCTGGACCGATTCCCCGAAGAGGGGGATTCCTTCACCTACGACGCCCTGACCGTCGCCGTGCTGGCCATGGACGAGCGCCGGGTGGACCAGGTCCGCATCACAGTGGAACCAGAGCCCGAGGACAAGGGCAAATAAAGCGAGACAGTCGAATAGAGTTCCAACCCGCCCAGGCTGAACGAGCTTGGGCGGGTTTTTGTTGGTTGACAAAATCTGCGTCGGTCGTGTAAACTGTAATCATTGGAAAAGGCATAGGAAGGAGGAGGAAAAGCATGAAGAAACGATTTTTCGCCTTTGGACGATGGGGAAGCGGTTTGCTGTTTTGCCTGGTCTTCGCCGCCCCGGCCTGGATGACGTGGGGCGTCAATTGGCTGGCTCATTACAGCGTCAAACTCTATTTTGAGAAGAAGGAACTTGTGAACCAGGCGCAGCTGCTCCGGGTGGGGCTTGGGCGCGATATCGCCCCCATACTGTTTTTGTCGGCGGCCTTTTGCTGCCTGCTGGATAGGCCCAGGCCCGCCCGCCTGGTCTGGCGGCTGTATGCGACAATCAGCGGGGCGTTGGCTTTGGTTTTTCTGGCGGCCGCCATTCCCTCTGACTGGGAAAGAAAGTCCGGTATCGGCGTCGGCGCCTTTGTCGGAGGGTATACCTTTCCCTATTGGCGTCAGGGCGGGCTGAACGGCCTTCAGCTGATTCTTCTGCTGGGCCCGGCGCTGGCGCTGCTCTATTGGCTGCTGAGCCTAAGGTTGGAGGCGCCGATTCGCCGCCAAACCTTCCCCTGGCTTCCTCTGCTGTGCGCCGGCGGGTTTGCGGCCGCGTTCGCTTTTCCCGCCTGGAAATACTGGGTCTGGGCTGGAGGGATCGTTCCTGCCCCGGAAGAGGGGATTCCGGTTCAAACGGCGCATTTGCGGCAGGCTTGGCTGGTCGCTCAATATGGGGCGCCGTTCCTGTTTTTGCTGCTGATTTTGTGCCTGCTGCTGCGGAAAACTTCCGGCGATTCGATGGCGTTTTGGCTGTATTTCACTTTGGCCGCCGGGTTTCTTTTGGCTTTTGCCGCAGGCTGGCTGCCCGTTCAGGGGGAGGTGTTCCAGGGGCGGATTCCCTTTGGGGATATCGTCGCTGCGTATGGGAACTGGGGGGTGGGAGGCCTCGCCGTCCTGTTGGTTCTGGGTCCCGCCGCCTGTCTGCTCAGTTGGCGGATGGAGAAAAGGAGGGAAGGGAGATGAGCCCCCGCAAAGGAAACAAATTTTTGCTCTGCGCGGCGCTTTTGTCGGCGCTGTGTTCTTTTGGGGCGGAGGCCCGGAAGAGCGGGCCGGAGGATTGGGGTCGTTACGCCCCGGATCTGCAAAAAAATATAAGGGTCTATTTTTCTATACCGATTGAGTTCAGCCAGGAAAAGGCCGGCGACAAGACGATCGACCAGAGGGGCAGGCTTCTCATTGCCGCCAGACACGACTTCTATTATAATCCCAATACATACCAGATCGATCGGTACGATTATCCGAAGATTCAAGAAATGGGATTTTTGGAAGATGGAAATCTGGGATATTATGAAATCGCCGACCAGGACTATGGCGCGGCAATTCTGGACAACGGCGTCGACATTCAGTACTATTATTCCATTGAAATCGTCTTCCACCGGCGGGACGGCGCCGCAGAACACTTGGGTTGGTTCCGAAAGTCCTGGATTCACAATGGCGAATCGCCGGACAGCATAGAGTAGGGGGCAGATATGGCTCGGTACAAGGTTTCCAATAAAAATATCTACGGCCTGAAGGACGGCTTGGCCCAGATCTTGATTGTCTGTTCGCTGTCGGCGATGGCGTTTACTCTGGCGGTAACTTTTTTAGTCGTGCCTCTGTTTCACGGCGGGCCTGCCGAAAAAGACGCCCTGCCTGTGGGGCAGACGGCTGCGGCCGATACGCCCATGGCCCAATCCATTGCCGATATGGAGCGGATGACCGACGGCTTTACCTTTTATTCCGACGGCTCGGTATTGAAACACAATACCTTTCAGGCGGGGCCGGAGCAGGAGACTTATCATTATCTGACCCTGGAGAGCGGGGAAACGGTCGTCGCCCGCATCAATATGAAAAATCTGACCAAGATGGGGGCTATTGGCATTTACCGCCTGCCAATCGGGGCTTGGCGGGAATGGGAACCGCCGGAAGAAGCCCAGATTGCGCCTGATGTGACGGACCGCGGCCATTACATCGATATGGTCGGAGATTCTGTGCGTCTGGCCGCCTTGCGGGAGGACGAAGAGAAGACAGGTTATTGGCTGATTGCTTGGGCTTTTGTGCTGTTCAACCTGGCCGGCCGGGTGATTGTGGTGCGGAAATGGAAGTTTGCCCCGGCGCTGCTCTGGTCTCGGGACCCGCTGCTGCCCCGAAGCGACCTGGAATGCTGGTGCGCCGCCACCTATGCCATTTGGTCCCATTGCTATGGCAAAGAGGGCTTTCCCCTGATTACCGGAACAAGAGCCAGCCGCAAGCAGCTGAAAATGTTCCGCGCGGCCTTGGCGGATTCTTGGGATATCCACAACCGGGAGGAAGGGCTGCAAACGGTTCATGAGCTGACCGACCGCTGGGCGGGCCGGCTGGATACCTCCCAGGCCGGGTGGGATTTGTGCCGGGCGACCCAGCTGCTGGCTATGATGTACCTGATGAAATGGATTAGCCGGGAGGAGCTGGATCTGGAGTTCAGCCGGGTGGGCCGAGTCATCCAGCGCAGCTTCTCCGGCTGGGATCAGCTGATGGAAAGCTATATGCAGGGCTTTTGCGCCTGGGTGGACCGGATTGGCTACGATGTGCAGTACAACCGGAACCAGCGCACAGTCCTTTATGAGCGGATGAAAAGGCAGAACTGTTCTCCCTACAGCGTCCCTTGGGATACCGACCTGAACTGGCCCCCGGAACACACCGGAAACAGCCGGAAGTTTACCAAAAAGCTGCTGCGCAGCTATCGAGAGGATTTTTAACCCTCCGACGACCGCAATGGCTTTGGAGATAGATCCAATGGAAAGGCGGCGAGAGCGAATGGAAAAAAGCAGATGGAATATTTTGAGCTATATCCTTCTGTTGGCGGTATGCTCTTTGATAGCTGTTCGATGGTTCAATCGCCCTGATAACGCGGCGTCTTCCAAAAAGATGGAAGATGTGACTATTACAGTCTACTCAGATTATCCTACCTACGATAGCCTCAAAGATTTAGAGAACGATTCAACTTACATTGTGGAAGGGCAATATACGGGTTTGCTGTCCACATGGAATGTAGATCGCTTGCCCAGCGATCCTTCTCAGGAAGACCCCACATCTTATTCAGAGGGAAGAAAATATGGTTTTACTGTATCCCGTGTTCTCAAAGGAGAAGATGTGCCCGAGGAAATTGAAATCAACAAGGTTTACTCCGTCCAAGCCAAGTATTTGGATGAAAACGGGGAAGAGATTGCATATCAGCTGCCAACTCAGTATTATACGGAACCTCAAATCGGGGAAACTTATCTGCTGTTTTTGAATTATGACGCTGAATGCAGCGGCACATATTTTTCGGCGGGCGAGCCTGGAGAAATTATGCTGGGCTCTGACGGGCTGAGCGAAACCTGCTCCAACTTATTCAATCCCCCCGCAAATCAGCCAGAGATGATGACGACATATGCCGAGGGAGAGGACACGATTTACCGCATTTCTTTCCCAAGGAAGAGAAGAGAGGATCTTTATCAAGATTTTCTCAGCGGCATTCCATGGGAAGAGCTGCTGGATCAAGTGGAAGCGGCGGCAGAGTAGCATAAAAAAAGCCAGCCGAGGAATCCCTCGGCTGGCTTTTTTTGAGTTTCTATTGTTTATAGGCGATACCGCAACTGGCCCTCCACCCAGGTTTGCAGCACTTTGGTCTGCAAAATCTCCTCTTCGGGAATGGAAAACAGATCCCGGTCCAGCACAATGAAATCCGCCAGCTTGCCGGGGGAGATAGAGCCTTTTTCCTCTTCTTCGCCAGAGGCGTAGGCCCCTTCGACGGTGTAGCATTTCAGCGCCTGTTCCATAGTCAAAGCCTCCTGAGGCAGGAAGGTTTGCTTTTCCCCGCCGGCGACATTTTTCCGGGCCACGGCGCAGTAGAGATTGGGCATGGTATCAAATTTTTCCACCGGGCAGTCGGTGCCCAGGCTGACGTGGACGCCGTTTTCATAGAGGGAGCGCCAAGCATAAGAGGAGGCGGTCAGTTCTTCGCCCACCCGGTCTCGGCAGATCCGCATATCGTAATCGATGAAAATGGGCTGCACAAAGGCCAAAACGTCCAGCTGGCGGAAGCGGCGCAACAGGGCCTGGTCGGTGATTTGGCAGTGAACGACGCCGTGACGGGGCCGATATTGGGGGCACAGCAATTGGGCGTTTTCAATGGCGTCCATCGCCATTTCAACGGCCCGGTCGCCGATAGCGTGGATGGCGGCGGGCATATTGCGCCGCTGGCAGGTCAGAACCAATTCGTTCAGCTGGGCCTGCGTAAACATTTCCAGCCCCGTTGTGGAAGGGTCGTCTTGATAAGGCCGGCGCAGGGCGGCGGTGCGGGCGCCCAGACTGCCGTCGGCCAGCAGCTTGACGCAACTGGGCCGGAACCAGCGGGAGCCCCATCGGCCGTATCCGGCGTCCAGAAATTCCTCAATCAGCTCCGGCTTTTGCAGCAGGCACTGTTCAGATAGGCGGATTTGCAGTTTGCCCTGGGCCTCCAGCTGGGCGAAGGCCTCAAACAGCAGGTTGTAATCCGCCTGGGGCGTGTATCCCACGTCGTCGCTTTGGATGGAGGTAATGCCCTGGGCCAGGGCTTTTTGCTGGGCGGCCAGAATGATCTGCTTCATAGTCTCCAAGTTCAGGCTGGAGATTTGGGCCTTGGTATCGTCCAGCAGGCTCTCCCGGATGACGCCGTCGGGCTCCCCGTCCGGTCCGATTCCTGCCAGGCCGCCGTATTGAGGCGCGGTTTCCCGGGTAATATTCAGCGCCTTTAGGGCGGCGGAATTCAGAGCGCCGATGTGGAAGCAGGCCCGCATGATCATCATAGGCTTGTCCGGGCAGACCGCGTCCAAATCCGCCCGGTTGGGGAAGCGCTTCTCCCCCTGGGTGAAATAATCCTGGTTCCAGCCCTCGCCTTCCAGCCAAATCCCCTCCGGCGCCAGGCCCTGTTCCAGGCCTTTCTTCATCCGGGCCTGAATTTCCGCGATGGATTGGGCGCCGGAAAGATCCACGCTCATCAGCCCTTTGGCAAAGTGGATGAAGTGCATATGGGAGTCGTTGAAGCCGGGCAGGGTCAGCCGCCCCTCCAGGTCGATTTCCCGGGCGGTTTCGCCTCGGCGGGCCAGTTCCACCCGGGCGGCCTTCAGGCCGCCCACAAAGGCGAAGCGGCCGTTTTCGATCAAAGCGGCCTGAGCCCGGGGCTGCCGGTCGTCCATGGTGCGGATGTCTCCATTGTAAATCAGAGTAAGCACAATGTTTTCCTCCTGAAAATCAGCCGAAGCACAAAAGACGCCTCGGCGGGATGTGTGTTAGGCCATGCGCCGGAACAATCAGAAAATTCTTTTCCAGGCGGCTTATCACCATCATAATACCCGCGAAAGGATGCTGTCAACCGTAAAAAGCGAAAGAAGCTCCCGGCCGCGCCCTAAAAGGATTTGCGGCGATTGATTCGCCGGAAATTGAAAGAATGAAGGGGGCCCCAAAAAGCCGAAGGCTTTTATGGCGCGTCAGCGCCCGGGCCCCGCCACAGGCGGGACGCCGGGAGTCCGGCGCAGGATTTGCGGCGATTGATTCGCCGGAAATTGAAAGAATGAAAGGGGCCCCAAAAAGCCGAAGGCTTTTTGGGGTATTTTCTACAATTATTTCGCCCGGCGGAAGCAAATTGCTGTTCATTTTTTCTCTTGCCCCAGCGGAAAAGAGGTTTATAATAATAGGAAGGCTTGAGAGGCGCGCCCTCCGGGCCTTTTGCGAGGTGGAGGGAAGAAAATGCGTCACAGCGATATGATCAACAGCATTGTGGAAACAGAACGCCGCGCCCGGGACATCACCGCCCAGGCCCAGGCCCAGAGAGAGTTGCTGGACCGGCAGGTGGAAGAGGGGACGGAGGAAATGCGCCGCCGCTTCCATGCGGAGGCGGGGCGGCGGATCGCCCAAGCCAAAAAAGAGGAAGAGGCGGAGCAGCGCCGCTCCATGCAGGAGCTGGAAGAACGGCTTCGGGCCGCTTTGGAGGATCTGGAGCGCAAGAGCCAGGCCAACCACAGCGCTTGGGTCCAGGCCCTGTTCGGCCGCATTGTGGGCGGCGAGGAACGGAGTGAAGGCTCGTGCTGAAAGACCTGTTTGAGTATGCCGCCGTCAACGGCAAAATCCACGCCATGCTGGGCTGCCGGATGAGCCCGCAGGATTTTGACCAGCTGACGCAGGCCAAGGACGTGGCCGAGGCCGCCCAGACGCTGAGCGCCGGCCGGGCCTGGGGGCCTAGCCTGGCCGGGGCGGATTTGCAGCAGATCGGCCGGGTGGAGCTGGAAAGGCTGCTTTACGCCGGCCTGGCTCGGGAATATGACAAGCTGGCCGCTTTTGCCTCCAAGGGGATGCGGGGCCTGCTGCGGGCTTTGGCGTCCAAGGTGGAGGCCCAGCAGATTCTCCGGTTTCTGCGGCTGCTCTCCGCCGGCAGGCCATCGGATTTCGCGCTGAGCCTGCCCCAAGAGGCCATGCGCCACAGTCGAGTCCGCTTTGAAGCCCTAAAGGCCCGGCCGGATTACACCGGCCTGCTGGAAGCGGCGGCGGGCACGATCTTTGAAGGCCCCCTGGCCAAAGCCGCGCCCAAAGAGAGCCAGGAATTTGATTACTTAGCCTCGGAAACGGCGGTTCACGCCGCCTATTACCGGGCCGTGTTGGAAAGCGTGGCCCAGGGATTCCAAGGGGAAGACCGCCGCCGGCTGGAGGAATATTTTTTGCAGCAATGCGATTTTGCCAATATCGTCCGCATCATGCGGCTGAAAAAGCATTTCCAAACGCCGGGAGAGCAGCTGCCTCGGTATCTGCTGCCCTTTGGCAGCCGGCTGAAGGACAAATACCTGAAAGAGCTGGTTCAAACGCCCGGATGGGATGAAGCCATGGATCTGCTGCGCCGGGGGCCCTATCGAAAGGTATTCCGGCAGAACCAGAGCGGCCGGATTGAAGACTATGCCTTCGGCTTTGGCCAGCCGGCCAGAGCCCAGCTGCGCCGAGGCCGGCCCTCGGCCTTTGACGGCGTGGCTTATCTGGAAATCAAAGAAAACGAACTGAAAAACATCGTCAATGTGATCGAATGTATCCGGTATCAAATGCCGCCGGAACAGATCCCCTCTTATCTGACGCCGATTTATTGACGCCGGGAAAACAGAGGAAGAAAAGGAGGCGAAAGCTATGGCGATTGAAAAGATGAAGCTGGTCAATATCGTGGGCCCCTTGGGGATGTTTGATCAGGTTGCGCGGGATTGCGTGGTGGACAGCGGATTCGCGCCGGAAAGCGTGCTGGAATTCACGGGCGGCGGCGGGCTGTCCCCCTTTTCCGCTAAAAACCCCAGCGCGGCCCTGCTTTCCCGGGTGGAAAACCTGGCGGATCAGCTGGAAATCCCTTTGGGGTACCATGCGTTTTCCGCCGAACACCAGGATGAGGAAAAAATCTCCTCTTTCGTAGAGGAGCTGTCCCAGCGGTATCAGGATATTTTGGCCCGGCGGCGGCGATGGGGCGAGCCTTTAGAAGAGGACCGGCAGATCCTGATGCAGCTGGATCACATCCTGGACGTCAACGCGAACCTGGACGATTTGGCCGGCATGAAATATACCAAGCTGCGCGTCGGGCGGATTCCCAAGGAAATTTATCAGAATTACGCCAAATATGTGGAAGAAAACCCGGATATTTTCTTTTTTGTCACAGGGGACACCAAAGAATATGTCTACGGGATGTACGCCACCCCCGCCGCTTCGGCGGGAAAATCCGACGCGCTGTTTTCCTCTCTGCACTTTGAGCGGATTTCTATCTCCGACCGGGCTCACGGCAGCCCGGCCCAGGCCAAAAAGCAGCTGGAAGAGGAAAAAGAGGATTACCAGCGCCAGCTGGAGCAGGCGGAGCGGGATTTGGAAACCCTGCGCCAGGGCGCGGCGGAATCGCTGCAGGCCTATTACGCGGCGCTGAAATACGATAAGGACACCTACGACCTGCGGCGCTTCGCAGCCCATACGGAGGATACCTTCTATCTGTGCGGCTGGGTGCCCGAGGGGGATATGGCCCAATTCGAGGCTCGGTTCGCCCCGTATCAGGACCGGGTGTACGTGCTGGAGGAGCCCCCTTCTCCGGCGGCGGAACCGCCCACCAAGCTGCGCAATAAAGGGCCTGTCCGGTTCTTTGAGCAGTTTGTGGAGATGTACGGCCTGCCCTCTTACAACGAGGCGGACCCCACTCCGCTGCTGGCGCTGACATACACCCTGTTTTTCGGCGTGATGTTCGGCGACGTGGGTCAGGGGGCTGTGTTAATTCTGGTGGGCTTGCTGGCCTGGAAGGCGCTGAAAATGCCTCTGGGCAAGATTATTTCCGTCATCGGCTGCTCTTCGACGGCCTTTGGCTTCGTCTATGGCAGCGTGTTCGGCAACGAAGAGATATTGCCGGGGTTCAAGGTGTTTGAAAGCGTGGATAACACCAACATGATTCTGCTGTGCTCGGTGGCCATGGGCCTGATCTTCATTTCGGTGGCTATGATGTACAATATCTATAACGGCATTCGCCAGAAGAATTTGGGCAAGGCGCTGTTTTCTCAAAACGGCGCGGCCGGATTCGTCTTTTATTGGGCGGTGGTGGCGGCCGCTTTGTGCAGCCTGCTGACCAACGTCAAGCTGTTCAATCCTCTGTATATCGGCCTGCTGATCGTGCTGCCGCTGCTGCTGATTTTTGCCCAGGAGCCTTTGGGCCGGCTGTTGGAACGGCGGCCCGATTGGGCGCCTCGGGAAAAGGGCGGCTTTATCGTGGAAAATTTCTTCGAGCTGTTTGAGATTCTGCTGTCCTTTGTTTCCAACACCATTTCTTTTGTGCGCATCGGCGCTTTCGCCCTCAACCACGTGGGCATGATGATGGTGGTTTTCGCCCTGATGGACAGCGTCGGCTCTTCGGCCAGCCCGGTTGTGTTTGTGATTGGCAACCTGTTCGTCATGTGCCTGGAGGGCCTTATTGTGGGCATTCAGGTGCTGCGGCTGGAGTTTTACGAGCTGTTCGGCCGGTTTTACTCCGGCGGCGGCTCCCCGTATCGGCCTTTTACCGTTCAGTTCCAGCGGGATAAGCGGAGCTGAGGACAAGGCGTTTTATTGTCTGATGAGAAAACCCGCCCGGCGGCGGGGCAGCGTTTGCAGACTGCGTCCGCCGGAGAAAAGGAGTAATTATTATGGAAATCATGATTGTAACCATCTTGGCGGCCCTGGCCTTCTCCCCGCTGCTTCTGGCCTACCGCCGGCGCCAGAGCGGCCGGAGCCCCAAAGGGGCGATCATCGTCAATATCGTCGCGGTGTTCGCCCTGTGCCTGCTGACCACCGGCATGGGAATCGGCGGCCACGTCATGGCCGCGGCGGAGCAGGAAGCCGCAGCGGCTGCCTCCTCCGCAGGCTGGGGCTACCTGGCCATGGCGCTTTCCACCGGATTGGCCTGCATCGGCGGCGGCGTGGCCGTGGCTTCGGCGGCCAGCTCGGCCATTGGCGCCATTTCGGAAAACGACAAGGTCTTCGGCAAGGCCCTGATCTTCGTGGCCCTGGCCGAAGGCATCGCCATCTACGGTATGCTGGTGTCCATCCTGATCATGCTGCGTCTGTAATCGAGGGGCGGAAGAATGCGGTATTTTTTGATTGCGGATAACCCGGATACCCAAACGGGCTTTCGCCTGGCGGGCATCGAAGGGGTGACGGTTTCCCGGGCTCAAGAAGCGGAGGAGGCCCTGGACGCCGCCCTGGCCCAGCCGGATATCGGCGTCATCCTGTTGACAGAAGGGTTGGCCGCCCAATGCCGCCAGCGGGTAGACCAGATCAAATTGAGCGCCCGGACTCCGCTGCTGGTGGAGATTCCCGGACGCCAGGGCGCCGGGCGGGCGCCGGATTCCATCACCCGCTATGTGCGGGAAGCCATTGGCGTAAAAATCTAAGGGGGGACGGGCGTGAGCGAAACAGTCAACAAGCTGGAGCGGTTTACGGCGACCATATTGGGCGACGCCAACCGGCAGAGCCGGCAGATTTTAGAGGATGTGGAAAAAGAGCGCCGCCAGCGCCTTGCCCAAGCCGAACAGCGGCTGAAGGTTCAGATGGAGAGAGAGGTGGAGGCCGGGCTAGCCCAGGTGAAAAAAGAGATGGGCCAAGCCGTTTCCCAGACCATGATGGAGCACAAGAGGGAGCTTTTTGCAAAGCGGGCCCAGGTGGTGGACCGCGTCTCCCAGGAGCTGCGCCAGAAGCTGGAGCAATGGGCGAAAACCCCGGACTATCAAAGGTGGCTGGTCCGGCAGTTTCAAAAGGCGATGGCCGCTCTGCCGGAGGGGCGGGAGCCTGTTCGGCTGCTGTGCCTGCCCCAGGACCAAGCCGCCTTGGAACAGGCCCTGGCGGGCTGCGGCCGGCTTGTCCAGCTGGAGCCGGGGCCGGATATCCGTCTGGGCGGGCTGCGGCTGGAGTGCCCGGGCTGCCATATGGCGGTAGACTGTTCCTTGGACCAGGCTTTTGAGCAGACCCGGGGGCATATTGCCGAATATATCGGCCTGAGGCTGGAATAGGCGAAGGAGGCGAGCGCGATGAACGAGCAAACAAACTATCAGGTATATTCCGTCAACGGCCCGGTGGTCAAGGCCCGGGGCGGCTCGGGCCTTGCTTTGCAGGAC
>CAJUIK010000037.1:0-14547 GCA_910585875.1 uncultured Eubacteriales bacterium
CCCCTTGCTGGTATTTGCAATCAAAGACCCTGAAAATATTTTAAGAGCATTGAGAGGCGAGCATATCGGCTCGATTATAGGGGAGGAATAAAAATATGAGCAATCAATATCAAGAATACCAGGACAAAATGCAAAAGACAGTGGATGTGCTGAAAAACGAGTTTACCACCATCCGCACAGGCCGGCCCAGCGCCGCTGTGCTCAATAAAGTCAGCGTGGATTATTACGGCGTGCCCACTCCCATCCAACAGGTGGGAACCATCTCTTCGCCGGACGCCCACAGCCTGATGATCCAGCCCTATGACGCCAGCGTCCTCAAGGCGGTGGAAAAGGCGATTTTGGCCTCGGACGTGGGCATCACCCCTCAGAACGACGGTAAGGCCATCCGCCTGACTTTCCCGCCGCTGACCGAGGAGCGCCGTCGGGAGCTGACTAAGCTGGTGGCCAAATATGCCGAGGAAGCCAAGGTGGCCATCCGCAATGTGCGCCGGGACGCCATGGACGATTTTAAAGCCCAGAAGAAGGCCTCTGAAATGACCGAGGACGACTATAAATTGGCGGAAAAAGAGATTCAGAATTTGACGGATAAATTCATCAAAGACGTGGACGCGGAAAGCGCTAAAAAAGAGAAAGAGCTGCTGGAGATCTAACCTCGTCTAGCGGCGAAGGCGGCGACGCCTGGGCCGGGCGCAGCGATGCGCCCGGTCTCTTTGCAGGAGACGGGAAAAACGCGGAAAAAGATGGACGGAGGAACTAAGGTGAGCTTGAGCAACAAGGCGCCGGCGCCTTTGGATATGGACAATATCCCCCGGCATATCGCCATTGTGATGGACGGCAACGGCCGCTGGGCCCGGAAACGGGGCCTGCCCCGGAAAGCCGGCCATTCCGCCGGCAGCGAGACGTTTCATCGGGCTGCGGAACTATTGGCGGAGCTGGGGGTGGAGCATATGACGGTCTACGCCTGGTCCACAGAAAACGAGGAAAAGCGACCCCCAGAAGAAACCCGGGAAATCATGGGGCTGCTGGAACGGTATCTGAAAAAATCCGTCCGGGAGCTGACGGAAAACAACATCCAGCTGGATTTCTGGGGGAATACCGCCGCCCTTTCTCCCAAGCTGCAGGCGTTGATCGCCCAAACTGATGAAATCAGCAAGCGATGTACGGGGATGCAGGTTCATATCTGCATGAATTACGGCGGGCGGGATGAAATTCTCCGGGCCGCCCGGGCTTTGGCCCAGGACTGCGCCGCCGGCTTGATCCGGCCGGAGCAAATCGACGAGAAGGCCTTGGAATCCCGGATGTATTGCCGCAGGACGCCGCCGCCGGATTTGCTGATCCGCCCCGGAGGCGAACAGAGGCTTTCCAATTTCCTGCTATGGGAATGCGCCTACAGCGAGTTCTATTTCACCGACGTCCTGTGGCCGGATTTTGACGAAGAGCAGATTCGTCTGGCGATCGCCGCCTTTCAGCGGCGGACCCGGCGGTTTGGAGGCTTGACTGAATGAAAACAAGAGTGATTTCCGCAGCGGTGGGGCTGGCGTTATTTGTGCTGGTCGTCTATATCGCGCCGCCTTGGGCGGCTGTGGCCGCTTTTTGCCTGATTTGCGCCATAGCGGCCTATGAAGTTCTGCACAACACCCATGTGTTGGAAAAGGGTCTGCCTCTGTGGCTTTGCTGTCTGGCGGCCTTTTGTCTGCCGGCGGCCACGGCCTATGACGCGGCTTATTTTCTGCCGTTGCTTTACGCCTTTTCCCTGGCCCTGTTCCTGTGGGCGGTGATTCGCCCTCAGCAAATCACCTTTGAGCAGATCGCCCAGTGTTATCTGGGGGCCTTTGTCATCCCATTTCTGCTGTCCAGCGTGTTGCGCATTCTGGCGCAGTATGAAAAGGGGCGGCTCTATCTGCTGGCGCCGTTTCTGGCGGCCTGGTGCTGCGATAGCTTCGCTCAAATCACCGGTATATTGTTTGGAAAACATAAGCTGATTCCCCAAGTCAGCCCCAAGAAGACGGTAGAAGGTTCCGTCGGCGGCCTGCTGGGCGGCATGGCGGGATTATTGGCTTACGGCGCCGTAGCCGGCCGCTGGTTTGGCGGGCAGCCCAATTATCCGCTGCTGGCCTTGGCCGGCCTGGCAGGCGCTTTGGCGGGGATGCTGGGCGACTTGGCTATGTCTCTGCTCAAGCGCAAAAGCGGCGTCAAGGATTATGGCAATATCATGCCTGGACACGGCGGCGTTTTGGACCGGTTTGACAGCGTGCTGTTCACCGCGCCTTTATTTGAGCTGCTGTTCCGCTTCACAGAGATCCTGTGAGCCGGGAGGAGAAGGATATGAAACAAATTTCCATTTTGGGTTCCACCGGCAGTATTGGGACGCAAGCGCTGGATGTGGCGTCTCGCTGGCCGGAGGAGTTTTCTGTCTGCGCCCTGGCGGCGGGACGGAATATCGACCTGCTGGAACAGCAAATCCGGGCGTTCCGCCCCCAAATCGCTTCGGTGATGGAGGAGCAGGGGGCTTTGGAATTGCGCCGTCGGGTGGCGGATACGCCCTGCCGGGTGGTCTGGGGGCAGGAAGGGCTGGAAGAAGCGGCCTCTTTCCCCCAGGCGGAGGTCGTTCTCAACGCCTTGGTGGGGGTAGCCGGTCTGCGGCCCACCATTTGGGCCTTGGAAGCCGGCAAGCAGCTGGCTCTGGCCAACAAGGAATCGCTGGTGTGCGCCGGGAAAATTGTGATGGAGCTGGCCGCCCGAAAAGGCGTTTCCATTTTGCCGGTGGACAGCGAGCATTCCGCTGTGTTTCAGTCGCTGGGCGATCATCCTGCCAGCGCCGTCCGGCGCGTTTTGCTCACCGCCTCGGGCGGTCCATTTTTTGGCAAGAGCTGGGAGGAGCTGGCGAACGCGAAGGCGGCGGACGCCTTGAAGCATCCCAACTGGTCTATGGGCAGCAAAATCACAGTGGACTCCTCCACCATGATGAACAAGGGCTTTGAGGTGATAGAGGCCCTGTGGCTCTTCGGGCTGAAGCCGGAGCAAGTGGAAGTCGTGGTCCATCGGGAAAGCGTCCTCCATTCGGCGGTGGAATTTGAAGACGGCTGCGTCATCGGCCAGATGTCCCCGCCGGATATGCGTCTGCCCATCCAATACGCGTTGACGTATCCCAGAAGGCTGCCGGGCAACTGGCCCCGGCTGGATTTGTTTTCTGTGGGCAAACTGACCTTTTGCCCGCCTGACCGGCAGGCTTTCCCTTGCCTGGCTCTGTGCGAGCAGGCGGGGAGGCGGGGAGGCGACCGAGGCGCTGTGATCAACGCCGCCAACGAGGTCGCGGTGGAACTCTTTTTGCAGGGCAAAATCGGCTACCGCCAGATTTATCAGCTGTGCGGCCAAGCGCTGGACGACAATGAATTCACGCCGTCTCCCAGCCTGGAACAGATTTTTGAGATAGACGCCCAGGTTCGGCGGCAAACGCGCCGGCTGGCTCTGGAGGATTGAAAGACGCAACGTCCACAACGATTCCGCAAAATTTCAAGGAGCAGGTGATTCTTTTTGTCCATTCTCATTGCAGTATTGGTATTTGGCCTGATTGTGTTTCTCCATGAACTGGGTCATTTTACGGCGGCCAAACTCTCTGGAGTGACGGTGTACCGCTTTTCCATCGGCTTTGGCCCGGCGCTGATCAAAAAGGAAATCGGCGGCACTTTATACGCCATACGCCTGCTGCCCCTGGGAGGCAGCGTGGTGATGAAAGGGGAATACGACGAAGAGGGCTATGAAGTGGAGGACAAGACGGGTAGCTTCAACGCCGCCAGCCTGCCCCGCCGCTTCGCCATCTGCGTCGCCGGGCCGCTGATGAACTTTATCACCGGCCTGCTGCTGATTGTCGTCACCATGTGGCCCGCCGTCCGACTGCCCACCAACTTGATTTCCCATGTGGAGCCGGAGGTCCGGCAGCTGGGCATTCAAGAGGGGGACCGGATTACGGCAGTCAACGATTTCCACGTCTTTGTCTATGGAGACATCGCCAGCGCTTTGCAGTTGGGCTCCGGCCGGCCCTTTGATATCTCGCTGCTGCGGGATGGGGAGGAAATCCGGCTGAAAGACCTGCCGCTGGAAATGCAGGTCTATGAAAATCAGGACGGAACAAAGAGCCGCCGCTATGGCTTAGGCTTTGCCACAGAGGAGGCCACAGTCGGCGCCAAACTGCGGTACAGCCTGCGCAATTCCGGCAGCTTTGTGCAGTCGGTGACCCAAGGGCTGAAAATGATGATTCAGGGCCAGGTGAAGAAAAACGAGGTAATGGGCACTGTGGGTATCGCCAACGAAATCAGTGCCCGGGCCAAAACCTCGGCGCTGGATATGTGGTATTTTGTGTCCTTCCTGTCCATCAACTTGGCGGTTATGAACCTGCTGCCCATTCCCGGCCTGGACGGGGGGAAAATCCTGTTTTTGCTGATCGAAGCCGTCCGCCGCAAGCCGGCGCCGGTGAAATACGAAGCCATTATTCAGGCGGTGTTCCTGGGGCTGCTGTTTCTTCTGTTTATTTTTGTGACGTTTAACGATGTGATGCGCCTGATGGGGAGGTAAAGCAATGGGCGGAAAAACCAAGAAAATTATGGTGGGTAGCGCGGCTGTCGGCGGCGGCGCGCCCCTATCCATCCAATCGATGACCAATACCAAAACCGCCGACGTGAAAGGAACCCTGGCCCAGCTGGAACGGCTGGCCCAGGCGGGCTGTCACATCGCCCGTCTGGCCGTGCCTGATCAGGAGGCCGCCGAGGCCTTCGGCCGTATCCGAGCCCAATCCCCTCTGCCCCTTGTGGCGGATATCCACTTCGATTACCGTCTGGCTTTGGCTGCGGCGGAGCAGGGGGCGGATAAAATTCGCATCAATCCGGGCAATATCGGCTCTGCCGAGGGGGTGCGGGCTGTGGCCCGGGCCTGCCGGGAGAGAACTATCCCCATCCGCATCGGCGTCAACGGCGGCTCGCTGGAAAAAGAGCTGCTGGCCAAATACGGGGGCCCCAAGGCCGAGGCTCTAGTGGAGAGCGCCCAGGGACATATCCGTTTGCTGAACGACCAGGGCTTTGACGATATCTGCGTTTCGCTGAAATCTTCGGATGTGATGGAAAATATCAAAGCCTATCGGCTGATGGCCCAGCAGACCGAGTATCCTCTGCACCTGGGGGTGACAGAGGCGGGAACCCGCCATATGGGTTTGCTGAAAAGCGCCGCTGCCTTCGGCGCGCTGTTGGCCGACGGCGTGGGGGACACGCTGCGGGTGTCGCTGACGGCCGACCCGGTTCAGGAGGTTTACGCCGCGCAGGATATCCTGAAGGCTTTGGGGCTTCACAGCCAGGGAGCGGTGATGATTTCCTGCCCCACCTGCGGCCGAACAAAGGTGGATTTGATCCCCATTGCCGAAGAGGTGGAGCGCCGGTTGGCCGGGTTGAAAAGCCGTATTACCGTGGCGGTGATGGGCTGCGCCGTCAACGGCCCCGGAGAGGCTCGGGAGGCCGACCTGGGGGTGGCCTGCGGCGTAGGCGAAGGGCTGCTGTTCGCCAAGGGAGAAATCATTGGAAAGGCGCCTGCCGGGCGGATTGTGGAAGCCTTGGCAGAGCAAGTCAGGCTGCTGACGGGGGAGCGGATATGAGCGCCGCCTTGGGGCAGCTGTTTGCCAAGTGCGATTTCGGCCAGAGCCCCTTGGGCCGAGCCGCCGTGACGGGCCTTCAGGCGGATAAGGCCGCCTGCCGGCTGGAGGTGGATCTCCAATCGGAAGCTATTTTAGAAAAAGAGGCCTTGCTTGCCGGGGAAGAGGGGATCCGCCGGTCTTATGGTCTGAAAGAGGTCTGTTTGCAGATTCGCTACCAGCTGGCCGAGTTGAGCGAATCCGCTCTGGAGTATTGCCGCGCCTGTCTCGCCGCCCAGTATCCTTCTTTTGCCGCAGCCGCCGGCTGCGTGCGCATGGAAGTCCGCCAGGAGGTCTTGACCCTGCGGAGCCCCGCCCGGTGGATGCAGCGGCTGGAGGAGCTGCGCCAGCCCATGCAGCAGCTGTTGAGCGAACGTCTGGGCCTCCAGATCCAAGTGGAATTGGAGGAGGAGCAGCAAGATCAGCAGGCCGATCGGGATTTTGAGGAAGAGCGGGAGCAGCAGCTGCGGGAGGCCATGAGACAGGCGGAAGCCGAAGCCGCCGCAGCCAGACAAGCCCCGCCCCAGCGGCAGGAGCCCCGGCAATTTCAGCGCCGCAAGCCGGAGGGAACGCCCTTTAAGCCCAAACAATCCGACGCCGCCGTGCTCTATGGCAGGCCGGTGGAGCGGGCGGTGGTCCCTATGTCTGAGATCAATGTGGACAGCGGCAAAACGGCGGTGGAAGGGCTGGTCTTCTTTGCCGAGGAAAAAAAGCTGAACAACCGGGGCAAGACCATTTATACATTCGACATGACCGACGGCTCGGGTTCCGTCCGCTGCGTCAAGGTGTTGCCTGACGACGAGTGCGCCCTGTTGACAAAAGCGGTGAAGCAGGGTTCCTATGTGATGGTCCAAGGCGTGGCCAATTACAGCTCCTTTGAGAGGGACGTGGTGCTTTCCCCCTCCGCCGTGGTGGAGGCCAAGAGGAAAACCCGACAGGACGCCGGGGAACAGAAGCGGGTGGAGCTGCATTTGCACACCTGCATGAGCGCCATGGACGGCTTGACGGATACGGCCGCCGCCGTGCAGACTGCGGCCCGCTGGGGGCACAAGGCTATCGCAATCACCGACCACGGCGTAGC
Organism: uncultured Eubacteriales bacterium; assembly: GCA_910585875.1. Taxonomy (GTDB): domain Bacteria; phylum Bacillota; class Clostridia; order Oscillospirales; family Butyricicoccaceae; genus Pseudobutyricicoccus. The sequence continues at coordinate 6,756 of CAJUIK010000037.1, forward strand.
CCAATCTTTCCCAGACGCGATGCACGCTCAGCAGAAGTTGCGGGATAAAGGGCAGGAGATCAAGATTATCTATGGCGTGGAGGCCTATTGCGTCAATAATCTGGCCAAGAGCCAAGCAGTCAAAGGGATCTGCGGCGTGCCGATCGACGGCGAAACCGTGGTTTTCGACTTGGAAACCACCGGTTTGAGCCCACGCAACTGCGAAATCATTGAGATTGCCGCCGTCATCGTCTCCGGCGGCCAGATGGGCCGGCGATTCCACACCTATGTCAAGCCCTCGGCGCCGGTGCCCTATGAGATCACCCAGCTCACCGGCATCACAGACGATATGGTGGCGGACGCCCCCAGCCAGCAAGAGGCTGCGACGGCCTTTTTTGAATTTATGGGGGACAGGCCTCTGTGCGCCCACAACGCTAATTTCGACGTATCCTTCCTCCGAGCTGCCTGCGAGAAATTTGGCATAGAAAAAGAATTTTGCAGCATTGACACCGTGGAGATGAGTCGGGCGTTGCTGCCCCATCTCAAGCGGCATAAGCTCAATGTGGTGGCCGAAGAAATGGGATTTTCCTTCCAACACCATCGGGCCGACGAGGACACTCAGGTTCTGGCCAAAATTTATCTGCGCTTGCTGGAACTGCTCAAAGAAAAGGCGCCGCTGGAAACGGTGGAGGATATCAACCGAGGGCTGGACGTGGCCCGGGGCGGCGAAGCCAACCCCTTGAATCTGCGTTCTCACCATCTGATTATCCTGGTCAAAAATCTGGTAGGGCTGAAAAACCTGTATCAGCTAATTTCCCTCTCCCATCTGAACTATTTCAATCGGCGTCCCATTATCCCGGCGGATCTGCTGATGAAACATCGGGAAGGGTTGATTTTGGGCTCCGCCTGTGAGGCGGGAGAGCTGTTTTCCGCCGTTGTGGAGGGAAAGCCCTGGAACGAGCTGAAGGAAATCGCCTCGTTCTTTGATTATCTGGAAATCCAGCCCATCGGCAACAACAAATTCATGATAGAAAGCGGCGCGGCTCGGGACGAAGAGCAGCTGCGGGAATTCAACCGCATAGTGCTCAAGCTGGGCGACGCCCTTCAAAAGCCTGTAGTAGCCACTGGAGACGTCCATTTCTTAGAGCCGGAGGACGCTCAGTACCGGGCGATTCTGATGGCCGGCATGGGATTCAGCGACGCGGACAAGCAGGCGCCCCTTTATTTCAAAACCACAGACGAAATGCTGGCGGAATTCAGCTATCTGGGGAGGGATCGGGCCCGAGAGGTTGTGGTGGAAAACCCCAATAAAATCGCGGATTGGTGCGAGGATATCAAGCCTGTGCCCGACGACAAGTGCCCGCCGGTGATTCCCGGCAGTGCGGAAGAGATTGAAACCATGGCCAAAGAGAAGGCGGCGGAGCTTTATGGAGACCCGCTGCCGCCGCTGATTCAGCAGCGTTTGGACGCCGAATTGATCCCCATCATAAAAAACGGTTTTGACGTGATGTATCTGATCGCCCAGAAACTGGTGGCAAAGTCGTTGGAAGACGGCTATTTGGTGGGATCCCGGGGCAGCGTAGGCTCGTCCTTTGTGGCCTATCTGACGGGCATCACGGAAGTCAACGCCCTGCCGGCCCATTATCGGTGCCCCCAGTGCAAATACAGCCTCTTCCCAGAGGATCCCCAGTATGGCTGCGGCGTGGATTTGCCGGACAAAACCTGCCCCCATTGCGGCGTGCCGCTGATCAAGGATGGTTTTAACATCCCCTTCGCCACCTTTTTGGGCTTCAATGGAGAAAAAGCGCCGGATATCGATTTGAATTTCTCCAGCGAATACCAGTCCCGAGCTCATCGGGAGCTGATTCGGATGTTTGGCGAGGATCATGTGTTCCGAGCGGGCACCATTGGCACGGTGAAATCCAAAACCGCTTATGGATTTGTGAAAAAATACAATGAGGAACGGGGCTTGGCGCCGGGCAAAGCGGAGGAAAACCGGCTGGTCGTGGGCTGCACCGGCATCAAGCGCACCACAGGCCAGCATCCCGGCGGCCTGATCATCGTGCCCAACGACCGGACGATTTACGAATTCTGCCCTGTTCAGCGGCCGGCGGACGACGTCTCCACCGATATCATCACCACCCATTTTGATTACCATTCCATCGACCAGAATCTGCTGAAATTCGATATGCTGGGACACGAAGATCCCACCATGATTCGGGCCTTGGAGGACCTGACCGGCGTCAACGCCCGGGAGATTCCCCTGGACGACCCGGCTACCATGTCCATTTTCACGTCGCTGGAAGCGCTGCATATTGACGACGACGGCTCGTTCGGTAAGACGGGAGCTACGGCGATTCCCGAATTTGGCACCCGGTTTGTCCGGGGAATGCTGGAGATGACAAAGCCCAGCACCTTTGACGAGCTGCTGCGCATTTCCGGTCTGTCCCACGGCACCAACGTCTGGCTAAACAACGCCAAAGACTATATCGAAAGCGGCGACGCCACGCTGAAAGACGTGATTTCTGTCCGGGACGATATTATGACCTTTTTGATTCAAAAGGGCATCGAGCCTCAGCAGGCCTTCAAAATGTCGGAAAGCGTCCGAAAAGGCAAGGGCCTCAAGCCCGAATGGGAAGAGGAAATGCGGTCCCACGGAATCAAAGAATGGTATATCGAATCCTGCAAAAAAATCCAATATATGTTCCCGCGGGCCCATGCCGCGGCTTATGTGATGATGGCTTACCGCATCGCCTGGTTTAAGGTGCATCGGCCCATGGCTTTTTACAGCGCTTATTTCGGCATTCGGGCGCCGGCTTTTGACGCCAGCCTGATGTGCAAGGGAGACAGTTTGGCGACGTCTACTGCTCAGCAGCTGCAAAAGCAGGAAAAGCGCACCGCCGCGGAAGAAGATATGTTGACCGCCTTGGAGGTGGTTCACGAGTTTTACCGCCGGGGCTATCGCTTCACTCCCGTGGATATTTATCAGAGCGACGTGAATAAATTCCATATTTTAGATGATCAAACCCTTTCGCCGCCGTTGACATCTTTGCCCGGCCTGGGGGAGGCAGCCGCTCGGGATATTGTGGAAGAGAGGCAAAAGGGCAAGTTTATGTCTACCGAAGATATGCTGTTGCGCTGTCCCAAGGTGACCAAAGGCGTGGTGGAAACGCTGACTGCCGCGGGCGCCCTGGACGAGATTCCGAAAACCAATCAGATCGACCTGTTTGAAATGCTGTCCAACGACTAACGAAGGGAGCTCAAGGGCGGATGTCGTTGGAGTCTCTTTGGCGCTTTACTGTGGTAAACGGCATTTTGCACAAAAAAATCGCCGGATTATTGGTGGAAACAGAGAAACTATCGGGAAGTCTTGACAAGGGCAAAGAGAAACGCGATAATAGCAGTGTGCGCTTGGAGACAAGCGATACAAAAGAATTTTGATGAAAGTATAAGAGGTGCGATATGTCTCAGGTAGAAAAGATTCTGGCCATGTGTCAGGAAAACGGCGTCCAGATGATCGACTTTAAGACCGTCGATCTGACGGGCCGTTGGCATCACATTACCATCCCTGTCAAGCGCTTTAACGAGGATACGCTGAAATACGGCATCGGCTTCGACGGCTCTAACTTCGGTTACGCCTCTGTGGAAAAGAGCGATATGGTCTTTATCCCGGACCCGGATTCTGCCAAGCTGGATCCCTTTACCGCCGTGCCCACCCTGTCTATGACAGGCGACGTCAAAATCATCGCCGAACCGGAAAATCTGCGTTTTGGTCAGTACGCCCGCAGCGTCACGCTACGCGCCGAAGAATATATGCGGGAAACCGGCATTGCCGACAAGATGGTGGTAGGGCCGGAGTTTGAATTCTATCTCTTCGATAAGGCCAATTATGCCGTGGCGCCCAGCCATTCCTCCTATAGCGTGGATACCGCTCAGGCCGAGTGGAACACCGGCGACCCGGAGGGCAAGGGCTATCAGGTCCCTCACCATGGCGGTTATCACGCGGCGTTGCCTCAGGATATCACCTTTGATCTGCGCAACGAAATGTGCATGAAGATGGCCGATTGGGGCGTGGAAATCAAGTATCATCACCATGAAGTCGGCGGCCCGGGTCAGCTGGAGATCGAGGTGGAGCCCGAAAGCCTGACAGAAATGGCCGACAAGACCATGATCATTAAATACATCATCAAGAACGTGGCCGCCCAGGCGGGCAAGAGCGCTACTTTGATGCCCAAGCCCATCTATGGCGAGGCGGGCAGCGGTATGCACGTCCATATCTGGCTGTGGAAGGACGGCAAGCCCCTGTTCTATGACGAGAAGGGCTATTCCAGCCTGTCTGACACCGCCTTGTATTTCATCGGCGGCCTGCTCAAGCACGCGGCTTCTCTGTGCGCCATCACCAACCCTTCCACTAATTCCTTTAAGCGGCTGGTGCCTGGCTTTGAAGCCCCTGTGACCATCGGATATGCCACGGCCAACCGCTCTTCCGTCATCCGCATCCCGGCTTATGCCAAGACCCCGGCCCAAAAGCGCTTTGAGCTGCGGAACCCGGACGCCACCTGCAACCCTTATTATGCCTACGCCGCCATTCTGATGGCCGGTCTGGACGGCATCAAGAACAAAATTGATCCCAAAGCCAACGGCTGGGGCCCCTATGACTTCAACCTATTCAACCTGTCTGACGAAGACAAGAAGCGCATCCAGGCCCTGCCCAAGTCCCTGGACGAGGCTTTGGACGCTCTGGAAGCCGATCATGAGTATCTGACGGCCGGCGGCGTCTTCCCCCAGGAGCTGATCGACAACTGGCTCAAACTGAAGCGGGCGGAAAACGAGACCATTTCCCGTATTCCCACGCCGGCGGATTTCCAGTATTACTATACGCTCTAATCCGATTGATCTCCCCGAGCGCTCAGCGCTTGGGGATTGGAATGGGCGCGCCGGAAGGCGCGCCCGTTTAGTTTCTGAGGTGTAATATGTCTCTTAAAATTTACTTTGAAGGGGTAGACGCTATACCAGATTGCACTTTTGAGAAGGATGTCGAGTTTTTATTTCGATCTATCAGACTTGATGGCTGTGAGTATGATAAGGAAGTCATAGAAAGCATTGAAAAAAGTAAGTATATAGAAGTAAGTATCTGGATGACGCTTGTTTTATTGATAGATTTGGGCACACGATTTCCAATACCTGTTTAAGCACAGGTACAAAGGCTGCTTTGTTTTTGTATCATTTTGACTCGTTGACGTATTCAAGCGTTGCTACAGTAGATATCGATAAGTTCTTTAACAGTGAAACCAAGGACTTACTAATGTTGGATCGGTATGATATGTATGCAGGGCAGTTCCTTGACAAGATTTCTGAGTTCTCTAAAACTGGAATTATTTTGATTGATTGTAAGTCATATCGGTTCCCAATGCGTAAAAAGTCGTGTGGGGTTTATCTATATGATAATAGGCTGGTGGTTCTATGATAGTATAGTTATCGAGGATAAGGGCGATTCTTCGCTCTATTGAACTGCTTTCAGAACTGATAAGATCAAGAGGGAGCTTGAGTGATATCTTAACTAAGTCCATCAGCTATAAAAACGCGGAACTATCCCATAGGAATCCTGTTTGCTCTGCGGCTGGGATAAATCAAAAAATAGCCGCCGGTTTTCCGGCGGCTGGCTCAAACAAGGCTGTTGGGCGGAATCGATCAGTGAAAAAGCCGGGCGATTTCCTCGGCGGGGCGGGCGCCCACCACCCGTTCCACAGCTTGGCCGCCCTGAAACAGCACCAGGGTGGGGATGCTCATCACATGGAATTTGCGGGCGGCCTCAGGGTTTTCATCCACGTCGATTTTGACGATTTCGCAGTTTTCCGGCAGGGTTTCCGACAGCTCGTCTAAAATCGGGGCCAGCATTTTGCAGGGGTTGCACCAGGTGGCGAAAAAGTCGACCAGCACCTTTTTGCCCGGCTGGTTGATTGTTTCGTCAAAGACGTCTTGGCTGATGTGTTTGACTGCCATAGTATTTCCTCCTTTTGATGCTTAGGATACGCCGTCGTCTTGCAATTATGCCGGCGTTTCTCCAATAAAGTAGACAAAATCAATCTACTTTTGCTGCTTTAAGAATACCCCATTTTCGCCCGTTTGTCAAGCGGGTTGGAACGACGCGCCTTTTGAGAAAAATGCCGCTGGATATCGCTTCGGCAGTTTCCGCAAAAGCGCGTTGATAGGGTTAGGAGTTTGGCGCAATCATCGGTTCAGCAAATCGTAAGGGCGCTGAACATATCGCCTTTTACAAGGACAGAAATTAAAAACACAGCTGAGCCGGAAAAGAGGAGAGGAATATGAAAGAAATCGGCGTTGACGAGGCGAAAATCCAGTCTGTCATGGAATGGATTGAAAAAGCGGCGGCGTTGATGGCGGAACAAGACTGGGCCGGCGATCAAAAAGTCAAAGAAGAATTGGAAGAATGCCAGAGGGCGCTGTGGGAGATCACGGGAAATGGGAATCTACGCGTCGAAGAGTTTCAAAGGTATTGGAGCTATACCAGCTTAGAAACCATGGCGCGGAAGGCTCTCATGGCGCCGCCTGCAAAAGAGGAGCTGACCGACGAGCAAATCAAAGAGGCGGTTTGCAATATCTTGAGTCTCACAGAAGCGGAAATAGATTGGCAGCTGCAATATCTGAAGCTCAATACGGGGCTGGATAACCTCTCGGATTATATTTTTTATCCTGCCCTTGTGGACCTCAGCCCGCAAGCCGCGCTGTCGGATATTGCAGATCGGATTATTGCGGATCGAAAGCAAAGCGAATAGAATTTTTCAAAGCGACGACGGGAGTTAACGGCATGGAATTGATATTTCCACGGTTGGAACAAGAAGAATTGATGAAAATATCCAGCTTGGGGCTGGCCCATGTGGGAGACGGGGTGTATGAACTGCTGGCCCGGACCTATACGGCCAGAACCAGCGGCGGGCTGGCAGGGCAGATGCACCAGCGAACCACCAGATTGGCCCGGGCCTCTTTTCAATCCAAAGCGGCCCTCTGTTTGCTGGAGCAGAAAGCGCTGCTGCCAGAAGAAGAAGAGGTCTATCGCCGGGGGCGCAATAGCCATTCCCATGCGGCGCCCAAAAGCGCTTCGCCAGAGGAATACGCCCGGGCCACCGGGTTGGAAGCGGTGTTTGGCTGGCTGTATCTCAATGGAGAACAAGAACGGATTTGCCAACTTTTTGAAAGTATTTTGGCTATTTCGCTGGGAGGAGAACAGAAAAAATCATGAGAGAGAAGTTAGAAAACCCAAAAATCAACGCCGTTTTGGATTATATCTTGATTGTGGTCGGTTCCTGCGTCTTTGGGGCGGGCATTGTGGTCTTTATCAAGCCGGCTATGATCTCAATGGGCGGCGTGGCGGGCATGGCCTTGATTGGAAACTACCTGACCGGCCTGCCGCTGGGCTTGGCCAGCATCATTCTCAATGTGCCCCTGTTTATTTTCGGATACAAGCTGCTGGGGCGGCAATTTTTTTGGAAGACCATCGTATCTTCAGTCTCCTACTCTCTTTTTATCGATATCGCAGGGCCTTATTTGCTGCTGTTTACCGGGGATCGGCTGCTGGCCGCCCTTTATGGCGGCTTGATTATGGGCCTGGGTTTCGGCCTGGTCTTCAAGCGGGGCGGCACCTCCGGAGGCACAGATATTATATCGAAATACCTGAATGAAAAATTTGAAATCAGTATTGGCAACGCCAATTTGGTGATGAACGGCATGGTGATTATCGCCTGTTCCCTCATCTATAAAAGCGTAGAAAGCGCCTTATATGCCATTATTGTCC
>CAJUIK010000037.1:14557-17688 GCA_910585875.1 uncultured Eubacteriales bacterium
GTCCAATACCTCACCGGCGTGGTGCTTAACGCCATTGTGGACGGCTCAGACCGGCAAAAAGAAGGGCTGATTATCACCAGCAAACCGGAGGAAATGGCCAGAGCCATTTTAGAAAATCTCCAGCGGGGCTGCACTGGCATCGAAGGCCGAGGAATGTATACCAATGAAGAGAAAACCCTGCTGCTGGTGGTGGTGCGCCGCCATGAAATTTCCGCTTTGAAAAAGCTGGCTCATCAAGTAGACCCCGGGTGTTTTATGCTGGTGTCCGAGGTCAGCGAGGTCTTTGGCGTCCATTTCAAACAATATAGCAAATAAATCTATAAAAAAGAAACAACCGGAAATCTTTTTGATTTCCGGTTGTTTTTTTGCAGTTCAGAAGCAGGCGTCGTTTCCTTTAGGACGCCGGCTGCATAGATAATAGTTCGTCAATTGCATCAAGCGTCATTGAAGAAATATATGCGCCGGAAGCGCGCCCATGATAACTGCGAATCATATAAAAGAGCGATTCGTCATTTTTCTCCCGATTTATGGATAGCTTTTCGTTTTCATCAATGATAATGGTATATGATTTTTCCGGCTCTATTTTCAGCACATCCTCTGAATAACTGAGGCTTTTAAGAGAAAGAATTTCCAAAAGTTTATCTGAATCTTCGTCGGATAGCTCAAATGTTTCTTTTTTGGGATGGCCCTCAACATATTCTTCGGAAACAACGGTGACGCTTTGCATCGTTGTGCTTTCTTCGCCATCATTTGCGTTGTTGCCGCAGGAACACATGAACACACCCATGACGATAGAAATCATAACTGCCAACAATGATGTAAAAATTTTTTTCATCATATCTCCAATACCCCCATATGATTATTTTCCGTTGACTTCTGCTATCTGACAGGCCGGTTTTTCATCCCGCTTTTCATCCCGCAGCCACCGCCGAATAAAGCGGCGGACGAAGCGGCGCTCCTCTGCCAAATACAAGGCCATACAAACGGCCAGCACGCCGATCAGCCCCAATATCAGCGCCAGCAAAGCGCCTACGGAATCCAGGGAGGCCAGGTGAATCATATTCTGCGAGGCGTCGTAATAGGCGTCTGTCAGGTTGCCCACAGACCATTGAGAGGCCATCAGCGGGCCGGGAACCAGGTCCAACCCCCGATGAGTCACGGCGTAGAAAGAGCCCGTAGAACCGCTCACAGAGGCCAAGCTGGCCCGAACCCGAATCCATTGGGGATTGAACAGGGGAGAGGCGTAATAAATCACTGGAGCCAAAGCGGCGGCGCCGATCAGCAGCAAAAGGGCAGGCGCCAGGTAGCCGGGTTTTTTGACTTTGCCCGACCGCCGGAATCGGGGATAATGGTCCAAGTTGACTCGGCGGCCCAAGGCAAACATCCAGAACAGGGAAAAAATGCCCGCCCCCAAGGCGACCGTCGCATTCATCAGATAAAATTTCTGTTCCGCCTGAATCAAGTCATAGTGACGGGCAAAACAAATGCGGTCTGGGTTTTCAAAGTAGACGATTTCCGTGCCGTATTCCCGGCCTCCGTTTTGCCAGACGGCCAGAGCGCTGACGCTATAGGGACTGCCGTCCGCAGTGGAAACAATGGGCAACATACCGTCTTTGGGCAGGTTGTGAATCAGCCGGAGGCTGCGGCTTTCTCCTTGAAATTCAAACTGAACGACGGGAAAATATTGCGCTTCTCCGCCCGGGATCTGAATTTGTTCCACCCTTTGGATTTGGGCGGGCAAAATGAGGGCGTCGTCAATTTTTGCGCCGATTTCCAGATAGGCGCGCCATAGCGTCAACGCAGCCAGAATACAGCAAAACATCCCACACAGTCGTTTCATCGTCATTCCCCACAAAAAGAACCCCCGCAGGGGTTTTTCTATCTTTACCCCCTTATTATACTCCTTTGCTTCTCAAAAAACAAGCGTCGGCCGGGCCGGACGGCAGGGATGGAAGATTCTTTTATTTTGGGCGAGAGCCAAGGCCGGGCTCAATGCTCGGCGCCTTCGGCGGCGGCCAGGTCCTGGGTGTGAAGGACGCAAGCCTCCAAAGCGGCGGAGACGGCACGGATCATCTGCTCCAAAGACAGAGAGGGGACGTTGGGTTTGTCTACCACCTGTTCCGTCAGATAGGGCACATGGACGAACCCGCCCCGGACGTGGGGGAAGCTCTTATGAATGTGATACAGCAGGCCGTACATCAGATGGTTGCAGACATAGGTGCCGGCGGTGTTGGAAACCTGGGCGGGCACGCCGGCTTGACGGACGGCTTGGGCCATAGCTTTGATAGGCAGGTTGGAAAAATAGGCGTTTTCGCCGTCTGCCATGACGGGTTCGTCGATGGGCTGGGCGCCGGCGTTGTCCGGGATACGGGCGTCGGACAGATTGATCGCCGTCCGTTCGGGGCAAATGGCGCCGCGTCCGCCGGCCTGGCCCAAACAGAGGACGATATCTGGATGTTCCTCTTCCATGGCCTGGACCAGGACCTGGATGGATTGGCCGAAGACGCAGGGGATTTTACGGGCGACAATTTGGGCGCCAGCAATCTGGCTGGGCAGCCCTTTGGCGATTTCCAAAGCCGGGTTGACGGTTTCGCCCCCAAAGGGCTCAAAGCCAGTGACGAGAATTTTCATCGTATCGTTCCTTTCGTCATAACGAGTTTAAGATTTTTCCTTCCAGGAGCAAAGGACGCTCCAAAGCTCTTTTAGTCTGCGCGTTGCGTTTGTGGCGGAACTGTGGTACCATAAAAATAGCAATCGGCGCCGTATTCCGGCAGAAATGGGTTCTGCCGGTCGGTTTGCGAAAAGAAAGGAGTTTCTATCATGAGCGTTAGGGAAGCCATTGAAACGAGGAAGAGCATCCGGGCCTATCAGCCCCAGCCCGTGGAAGAAGAGAAGCTGAATAAGATTTTGGAAGCCGGCCGGCTGGCGCCTTCGGCGACCAATCAGCAAGCCTGGAAATTCGTACTGGTCACAGATCCGGAGCTGCGCCAGAAGATGGTCGCCGCCTGCTGCAACCAGGCCTTTGTGGCGCAGGCGCCGCTGACAATGGTCCTGTGCGCCAATGAAACGCGGGATATGCCCTGCGGCCAGCCGGCCCGGACAATCGACTGCGCCGTCGCCCTGTCTTATAT
>CAJUIK010000038.1 GCA_910585875.1 uncultured Eubacteriales bacterium
GTTTTGGGTTCTACCCCTCCACATCTTCCAGTTCCTCAGATCAATCCATGCCTATTCGCGCTCCCCTCTCCCCCCTTTAACGTAGCTCAAAAAACCATAAGCGCCGTCCATTCTTCCTTTTTATTTATCAGGGATGCAAAAACCCCCTCCGGCAAAAACCGGAGGGGGCTGAGGTTCGCTTTACCGATAAGACTTTTTCTTAGCGCGCGCAGCTTCAGATTTCTTGCGGCGCTTGACGCTGGGGCTTTCATAGTGTTCTCTCTTACGGAGCTCGGAAAGCACGCCCGACTTGGCGCAAGAACGCTTAAAGCGTCTCAGCGCGCTGTCCAAAGATTCATTATCTTTCACGCGGATCTCTGACATTTCATTCCCTCCCCCCGTATTGTAACCAATCTCACGAAATCGGTACAGGTATATTGAAACACTCCTATATTATACGCACCTAAAGGAGATTTGTCAACTGCAAATCACGCGGGTTTTACAACAATATTGACAATTCGCCCGGGAATGACGATGGTTTTCACAATCTTCATCCCCTCCAGGGCCGCCGCGGTTTTGGGGTCTGCCAAAGCCTTCTCCAGAATCTGCTCCTGGCTGTCCCCTGCGCCTATCGCCACGGCGGACTTCACTTTGCCGTTGATCTGTACGCCGATTTCAACTGTTTCGTCCACGGTTTTGGCAGGGTCATATTGGGGCCAAGGAGCCCGGGCCAGCATCTCCTCTCCGCCCATGCGCTGGTTCAGTTCCTCGCAGATATGGGGCGCAAAGGGGCTCAGCAGCGCGATAAACGTCTGATATTCCGCCTTGTTGACTCCGTTGTCGCCAAATGTATTCAGCAGGCTCATCAGCGCCGCGATAGCGGTGTTGAATTTCAGGTTCTCGATATCCTCCGTCACCTTTTTAATCGTCTTGTGCATGGCGCTCTCGTTCTTCTGAGAATAAGCGCCGCCAGGCTGGACACTGTCAAACAAAGCCCATACCCGGTCCAAAAATCGGCGGCAGCCCTTGACTGCGTTCTGGGACCAAGGCGCGGCCTTTTCAAAGTCGCCCAAGAACATCTCATAAAGGCGCATGGTGTCGGCGCCATAATCCCGGACGATATCGTCCGGGTTGATCACGTTGCCCCGGCTCTTGGACATTTTCTCCCCGTCCTCACCCAAAATCATGCCGTGGCTGGTGCGCTTCTGATAGGGCTCGGGTGTGGAAACCGCGCCGATATCATAGAGGAACTTATGCCAGAACCGCGAATAAAGCAGGTGCAGGGTGGTATGCTCCATGCCGCCGTTGTACCAATCCACCGGCATCCAGTATTCCAGAGCCTCCTTAGAAGCCAACGCCTGACTGTTGTCCGGGTCGCAATAGCGCAGGAAATACCAACTGGAACCAGCCCATTGGGGCATCGTGTCGGTTTCCCGTTTGGCAGGGCCGCCGCAATGGGGGCAGGTCGTATTGACCCAGCCGGCAATCTTGGAAAGGGGGGATTCCCCGTCGTCAGTGGGCTCGTAGGAATCCACTTCGGGCAGGCGCAAAGGCAGCTGGTCTTCGGGCACGGGGACCCAACCGCATTTTTCACAGTAGACCAGCGGGATGGGCTCGCCCCAATACCGCTGACGGGAGAATACCCAATCCCGCAGCTTGAAGTTGACTTTCTGACGGCCCAGACCCTTTTCCGTCAACCATTCCACAATCTTTTCTTTGGCCTGCTCCACCGTCAGCCCGTCCAAAAATCCGGAATTGACCATTTCGCCGGCGTCGCAGTCGGTAAAGGCTTCCTGATCCACATCGCCGCCCTTAACTACCTCGATAATGGGCAGCCCAAATTTTTTGGCAAACTCCCAGTCCCGGGTGTCGTGGGCGGGCACGGCCATAATAGCGCCGGTGCCATAGGACATCAGCACATAGTCGGAGACAAAAATGGGGATTTCTGTTCCGTTCGCCGGGTTGACGCCGGCCACGCCCTGAATACGTACGCCGGTTTTTTCCTTGGCCAGCTCCGTGCGCTCAAAATCCGATTTCCGGGCGGACTGGGCCTGGTATTCCCGCACCTGGTCCAGATTGGCGATTTTGTCGGCCCATTTCTCAATATAGGGATGCTCTGGGGAAATGACCATATAAGTGGCGCCGAACAGCGTGTCCGGCCGGGTGGTATAGATGAGCAGCTGATCGCCTTCGGTGGTGTCAAACGTCACCTCCGCGCCGGCGCTACGGCCGATCCAGTTGCGCTGCTGGGTCTTCACCCGCTCGATATAATCCACCTGATCCAGGTCGTCCAGCAGGCGCTGGGCGTATTCGGTGATTTTCAGCATCCACTGGCTTTTCTCCTTGCGGATTACCGGGCTGCCGCAGCGTTCGCACACGCCGTTGACAACCTCTTCGTTGGCCAGCACACACTTGCAGGAGGTACACCAGTTCACCGGCATGGCCGTTTTATAGGCCAGCCCTTTTTCAAAGAGCTTGAGGAAAATCCATTGAGTCCATTTATAGTAGGAAGGATCTGTAGTATTGACTTCCCGGGACCAATCGAAAGAGAGGCCCAGGGCCCGCAGCTGCCCCTTAAACCGGGCGATATTCTGTTTTGTCACTTCTTCCGGGTGAACATGGTTTTTGATGGCGTAATTTTCGGTGGGCAGACCGAAAGCGTCCCATCCCATGGGAAACAGGACGTTGTGCCCTTCCATTCGCCGCTTGCGGGCCACGATATCCATGGCGGTATAGGGCCGGGGATGGCCCACGTGCAGCCCCTGGCCCGAAGGGTAGGGAAACTCCACCAAAGCGTAATATTTGGGTTTATCGTATCTGTTTTCCGCTCGGAACGCCTGGGCCTGCTCCCAGTTGTCCTGCCATTTCTTTTCAATGGCCGCATAATCGTATTTCATGCCTATTCCTCTTCCTTCTTCATCAGATAGGGCTCGATATCTACCTTCTGCCCGTCGGACCACAGCCGCTCGATGGCGTAAAGTTCTCGGGCTTCTTCCAGGAAGATATGGACCACTACGCTGGAATAATCCATCAAAATCCAGTTAGAGGTCACCCCTTCGATGTGATGGGGCGTCATATCGCGTTCTTTTTTCAGCTTCAGTTCAATCTCTTCGCTGAGGGCGCGGATATGGGGCGTAGAACCGCCTGTCATCACCACAAAATAGTCGGTGAGCGTGGTCTGTTCATAAACCCGCATCGCCATAATATCCTTGGCCTTTTTGGCGTCCGCCGTCCGCACAATCGCTTCCAATAATTTTTCCGGCGTCATGCTGTCGCTCCTTTTGTTTTGGTTTGCGTTCTCGCTTCTTCGCTTTTTCTTTTATGGCTGCGGCTCAGGCTGGGCCTCCGGTTCCACAGTTTGTCTGGGCTCTGACTCAGGCGCTGGCGGCTGGGGCGCCGGCGGATTTTCCGCAGGAGGCTCGCCGCCTCCCTGGTTGTCCCCCTCCTCCGGCGGAGCGTCGGCGCCGCCCGGGGCCTCCGGGACATCCGGCGAATCCGGCTGATTGGCGTCCCCCGAAGCGTCGGAGTCCGGCTGATTCGGGTCGCCGCCTTCCGGCGGCTGGGTTCCGGGATCTTGGTCGCCGCTGTTGTTGGAACCGCCGCCAGGGCGGGAATCGTTGTTGGAGGAAGAACCGCCGCTTTGGCCGGATTCGTTGCGATCCTGATCGTCAATATTGTCCGGCGGAGCGTCGTCCTTCCCTGAGGGATCCTTGTTTTGGCTGCCGGAGCCCGCCGGCGCCTTCGAGGAATACCGGCTCACGTCAATCAGATTCAGCTTAGTCACTTGATCCTGATAGGGGTTGAGCAGCTCGTTGACCATTTCCAGAATATTTTCCCTTTCCGGCACAAAATAGGACTGCATATGCCCATAATCCGGCTCATAGAGATAGGCCGCGTGGCCGGGCAGAGTCGTCATCTGAATATTGTTGTAATTCATATTCAGCGCCTTCATGCCGAACCAAGTCAGTTCGCTGAGGCTCAAGTTGGTTTCCGTGTTGCGGATCACCGCAGAGGCCAGATCGCCCACCTTAATCAAATTGGAAGGGCTGAGCAGCTTTTTGGCGATAGTCTGCAAAAACTCCTGCTGCATCTTGATGCGGCCGATATCCCCTTCGGCGTAACCGCCTTTGACGCCTGGGTTGTTTTGGCGGAACCGCACCAGCTGAATGGCCTTTTCGCCGTCCAGATGCTGCATACCGGGCTCCAGGAAAATGTGCAAATCCTGGGTGGGGTCGTCCCACACCATATAGGTGGGCACGTTGAAATCCACGCCGTCGATCAGGTCGATCAGCTCTTTGAACCCCTCGAAGCTGACTACCACATACCGGTCGATGGGGATGCCCAGCAGCATTTCCAGCTCCCGCTCCAGCTGTTCCGGTCCGCCGCCAAAGCCGCCGTTGATTTTTTTGATTTTTCGCTTCACGTTGGACATGGTGTCCCGGGGGATATTGACCATATTTACCTGCTGGGCCTTGACGTCGTAGGAAGCCACGATGATGGTGTCCGTCCGGGTTCCGTCGTTGTCTGTGCCGCACAGCATAAAGGTAAAGTAATCCTCTTTGCGTTCCCGATCGCCCTCCTCAATAAAAGGCTCTACCAAGTCGGCAAAGGGATCTTCCTCATCTCCCTCTTTTTTCTCCCCAAGTTGGGGCTTATCGGGCTTTTTTTCCGCCGTCACGTCCGGCGGCTTGGCGTACAGCCGGATAAAGCCGTAAACGCCCAGCAAAAGGCCCAGCAGCGCGCCCACGACAATCAGAGCGATTTGCCACCCTTTTAGCTTCTTCTTTTTCCCCATCGGCTTTCCGCCGGGTCCCGCCTTCAAGCCGGACGGACGGGGGCCGCTTTTCTTCCCGCCAAATAGTTTCATGATCCTGTCTCTTTCTTCGCTAAGAAATCCTCCAGGGCCCGCTGGGTCCGCCAATAAGGCCGCCCGCCCTTGCTTTGGATATGTTCAATGGATTGCCGCAGGCTGAATATCATAGCCTGGTCCAAATCTTTTTTGCACAGCCGGCGCAGCTTGTCCACGCCGGGATACTCCCGACCGGGTTCGATGCAATCGGCTAAGTAGACGATCTTGTCCAGCTGTGTCATCCCCGGCGCGCCGGTGGTGTGGTAGGCGATGGCCTGGGCCGCTTCTTCGCTGACGCCGAATTCCCGCCGGGCCAAGGCCGCCGCCGTGTCCGCATGAAGCAGAGCCTTTCCGTTTTCTCCATAATCGGTAATTATACCGTATTGGCCGCACAATTTCAACTGTTCCTCATAATCCAACGCCTTGGTCAGGTCGTGGAGCAGCGCCGCCGTTTGGGCTTGATAGACGTCCTCGCCAAAGCGCTCTGCCAAGCGGGCGGCGGTCTCCGCCACCCCCAAGGTGTGGCGATATCGCTTTTCGCTCATCCGGGCCTTGGCTTCCCGCCGCAGCGGCTCCAGCGGGTCCGCTTGATAAAGGCCCTGGCGCTGGATATATTGGGCCACCTCCGGCGCCAGCTCCCCTTTCCAACGCCCCCTCGGGATATGGCTCCGCACCTGGGTGGAGCTGAGCACTGTCACCGGGCAGTCCACAATCCGGGAGCAGACCCCCAGCTCCTGCCGCAGAAATTCCGCCTGCCGCTCCAACTGGCGGCGGCTGTCTGGCAGGCGGGCCGCCACAGCCAGCCGGCATTGCTTGGCAATCTGCTCCGGCTCTCTCCATTTGTGAAAGCTCAAAAACATATCCGCGCCCATAATCAGCCAAAATTCCGCCTCTGGATAGATCTGCCGCAACCGGTCCACCGTGTCCCGGGTGTAGCTGGGCCCCGACCGCTCCAGCTCCAGGCCGCAGACCTGGGCTTTGGGGATGCGCCGGGCCATCAGCCGGGCCATTTCCGCCCGCTGAACCCCCTGAGCGCTGCCTGGAGGCAGCTGTTTGTGCGGAGGCTGGGCTGTGGGAATCAGCAGCAGCCGATCCAGCTCCAGCGCCTCCAGGCAGGCCTTGGCCAGCCGCTCATGGCCCATGTGCGGCGGGTTAAACGTGCCGCCGTATAAGCCGATCCGCTCCGCCTCACTCAAGGGCGATCACCGGATTTTCCTCATTGCGCTTATAAAGCACAAACCGGGAGCCGATGCACTGCACTGGCTGGGCCTCTATGGCCTGGGACAAAATATCGCAGGCCTCCCGAGCGGTGAGCAGGGCGCTTTCCAGCACCCGCACTTTGATCAGCTCTTTATTGGATATGGCCTGCCGGGCCTGAAGGACGACGCTTTCCGTCACCCCGCCCTTGCCGATCTGCATGACGGTATCCAGGCTGTTGGCCAGGGCCCGCAGGCTCGCTCTTTGTTTGGATGTGAGCATATCTTTCCTATTCTCCTTATGATTCCCCGCATTCGGCCGGCCATTCGCCGGCTGTTTGGACAGGGGCCGTCTATTTTTTCTCATTCATCATCTGCGCCAGCCCGGCGGCGCATCGTTCCATGGCCCGGGCCCGGTGGGAAATCCGGTTTTTCAGCTGCTGGCTCATCTCGGCGAAGGTCTGCCCATACTCGGGCAGATAAAACGCCGGATCGTAGCCGAATCCCCCTTGCCCCCGAGGCTCCCGCAGCAGAACCCCGGAACATTCGCCCCGCCAAACCGCCGTCCGCCCGTCGGGCCAGGCACAGGCCACTGCCGAGACAAATTTTGCGCCCCGCTTTCCCTCGGGGATGTCTTCCATATTTTTCAGCAGAAATTGCAGCCTGTCCCAATCCGTTCCCGGGCAATACCGGGCGGAATAGACTCCCGGCGCGCCCCCCAGAGCCTCTACGGACAGACCGGAATCGTCGGCCAAAGCGGGCGCTCCGCCGGCTCGGCAAACCGCTTCGGCCTTGATCCGTGCGTTTTCTTCAAAAGTCTCGCCGGCCTCCTCGGGCTGGACGTCGATCCCCGCCTGGGCCATGGAAATCACTCGAATACCCAAAGCGGTCAAAATATCCCCCATCTCTTTCTTCTTCTTGGGGTTGTTGGAAGCCAAGATAAACGTGACGGGTTCTTTCATCCCAGCAGCCCTCCCAAGGTCTGTTTCTGGATATCGATCAGCTGCCGGACAGCCGGCGCCGCCAGCGCGTAGAGGGCGTCTAGCTCCTCTTTGGCGAAGGGCCGGCCTTCCCCCGTTCCCTGAGCCTCCACAATCCGGCTCTGGTCGTCCATCACAAAGTTGAAATCCACCTGGGCGGCGCTGTCTTCGGCATAGCACAGGTCCAGCAAAGGCCGCCCCTGAACGACGCCGCAGCTGACGGCGGCCACGCAGCCGGTCAGAGGCAATTTACCGAAAGCTCCCTGACGACGCAGCCGATCCAAGGCCAGCGCCAGAGCTACAAATCCCCCGGTAATAGAGGCGCAGCGGGTGCCGCCGTCTGCTTGAATCACGTCGCAGTCCACCGTAATCGTTCGTTCTCCCAGGGCTTCCATATCCACGGCGGCCCGCAGGGCCCGGCCGATCAGCCGCTGGATTTCGGCGCTGCGGCCCCCCAGCTTCAGCTTGGAAATGTCCCGCCGGCTTCTGGTGTCGGTAGCTCGGGGCAGCATGGCGTATTCCGCCGTCACCCAGCCCTTGCCGCTTCCCTTGAGAAAGGTGGGAACCGATTCCTCCACAGTGGCGTTGCAAATCACTTTGGTGTCCCCGCAGCATATCAGCGCGGAGCCTTCGGGATATTTGATAAATCCAGCGGTAATCTCCACTGGGCGCAGCTGCTCGGGCAGCCTGCCGTCGCATCGCTTCATAAAGGCCTCCTTTTGTATTGACGCTTTTTCTGGTATTTTGGTTGTTAGGATTCAAAAAAAGCCTGCACAAACTGGGCGGGGTCGAATTCCAGCAGGTCGTCGGCGCTTTCGCCTACGCCGATAAATTTGATGGGCGCTCCCAGCCGGGCGGAGACGTTGATAGCCACGCCGCCCTTGGCCGTGCCGTCCAGTTTGGTAATCACCAAGCCGGTCAAATCCGCCGCTTGGTTGAATTGCTCCGCCTGAACCAAGGCGTTCTGCCCGGTGACGGCGTCCAGCACCAGCAGGGTTTCCCGGTCGGCCCCGGGCAGCTCCCGCTGAATCACCCGATCAATTTTGGCCAGTTCGTTCATCAAATTGGCCTTGTTGTGCAGCCGGCCCGCCGTATCGCAGATCACCACGTCGGTTCCACGGGCCTTGGCAGCGGTCAGCGCGTCAAAAATCACCGCCGCCGGGTCCGCCCCTTCGCTGTGGCGCACAATATCCGCCCCGCACCGGTCGGCCCATACAGCCAGCTGGTCGGCCGCCGCGGCCCGAAAAGTGTCCGCCGCCGCAAACAACACCTTTTTGCCCTGGGCCGTCAGCTTCTGGCCCAGCTTGCCGATGGTGGTGGTTTTGCCCACGCCGTTGACGCCGATGACGAGAATCACCGAAGGCTTGGTATCCAGCTTGAGCCCGCAGTTGGGGGCCATTTTGCCCGCGAGGATCTGGCAAAGGGCCTCGGTCAGCTGCTCCTTGGTTTCAATGTTCTGCCGTTTGGCCAAGCCGCGCAGCTCTTCAATGGTTTCCGACGCCGTCTGGGCGCCGATGTCCGCCAAAATCAAGGCGTCCTCCAGCTCTTCCAGCAGCTCCTCGTCCACCTGGCGGAAGACCGCCAGCACCGAATCAAAGGTCTCGCCGATATTCTCCTTGGTTTTTTTCAGCCCGTTGCGTATTTTATCAAAAAAGCCCATATCTCATTCGCTCCTACCGTTGTCCGCCGCCCCTTGGGGGCCGGCTTTGATTTTTTGCTCCGCCTCGTTCAGCTCCAGCTTGAGCAGCTTGGTGACTCCCTGCTCCTCCATGGCCGCGCCGTATAAAATATCCGCCCCTTCCATCGCGCCCCTTCTGTGGGTAATCAAAATAAACTGGGTCTGGCCGCACAAGGAGCGCAAGTACTCCATATAGCGCAGCACGTTGACGTCGTCCAGCGACGCCTCGATTTCATCCAGAATACAAAAAGGGGCGGGCCTGATTTCCAAAATGGCAAAATACAGGGCGATGGCGGTCAGCGCCTTTTCGCCGCCGGAAAGCAGGGAAATCGCCCGTCGGCTTTTGCCAGGCAGTTCGGCGTGGATTTCGATGCCGCAGTTCAGAATGTCCGCCGGATCTTCCAGCTCCAGCCCGGCGGCGCCGCCGCCGAAAAGCCGAGCGAAGGTCCGGCCGAAGGCGCCGTTGATTTTCTCAAATTCCCGGGCGAAAATCTGCCGCATATTCTGAGTCAGCCGGCTGATCACCTGCTCCAAGTCCCCTTTGGCCTGCTCCAGGTCCTGCCGCTGTTCCTCCATAAATGTATATCGTCCGTTCACCCGCTGGTATTCCTCCACCGCCCCCAAGTTGACGGCGCCCAGCGCCTTGATTTCCTCCCGGAGCCGGGCGGCCTCCCGCTGGGTCTTGCTCGGGCTTTCCAAAGGCTGGCGGACGGCCTGAGCCGCGGTGGGAGTCAGCTCGTAAACCTCCCACATCCGATCCAGGATCTGTTTTTCCTCCAACTCCGCCTGATTTTTTTTGGCCTCCAAGCGAGATTGCTCCCGCTCCAGGTTCATCAGTCTGTCGTTTTGCCCCTGGGTCTCCCTATCAGCTTTTACCCGCAGGGCCTCAATATCCATCTTCTGCTGAGATATCGCTTCAATGTCCCTCTGTTTTTGCTCTGCCTGGGCCAGGAGAAGGCGGCGCTGTTCCCCCCCCTGAGCCAGTTCCTGTTCCAGCCGCCGGTTTTCCTCCTCCAGCCGCTGGGCGGCCTGGGTCTTTTCGTCGTCCTGGCCAGCCAGCCCTTCCAGCAGCGCCGCCATCTGCTCCGTCCCCTGCCGTTGAGCCGCCAAAGCGCTTTGAGCGCCGGCAATCTGCCGCTGTAAGCGCTGGTTTTCCTCGTCCAGCTCCGCCGACTGCCGCCCTGCGGCGTCCAGCTCCTGCCGGCTTCGGTCTTTTCGGCCCTCCAGCCGGGCCCGGGCCTGGCGCAGCGCCTCCAGCTCCTGGGCCTTTTGCAAGGCCTCCAACTGAGCCCGCCGCCGCCGGGCTCCGGATTGGCGCTGCTGCTCTTGCAGGCTTTCCAGCGCTTGACGGAGGCTTTCCAGCAGCAAAGCCCTTTGGCCTTGCTCGGCCCGAAGAGCCAGCAAGCTGTTTTGAGCCTGACGCAGCTGGTCGCCGGCCTGATCCCGCCGCCCTTCCGCCTGCTCCAGCCGCCGGCCCGCCTGAGCCGATTGCTCTTCCAATTCTTGAAGGCGCCGTCGCAGCTCCGCTTGTTCTTCTTCCAACCTGCGGATTTCATTGGCCCGGGAGAGCATCCCTGCGTTTTTATTGAGGCTGCCGCCGGTCATCGCGCCGGAGGGATTGATCAGCTGGCCGTCTAAGGTCACGATGCGGTACCGATAGGAAAACTGCCGGGCCAGACGGACGGCGCTGTCGATATCTTCCGCCACCGCCGTGGCGCCCAACAGGCTTTCGGCCAACTTGTCGTATTCCGGATTCCGCCGGACCAACTGATCCGCCATGGCCACAAAGCCCGGCCGCCCCTCCAGGGGCCCTGGGTCCGCCCTGCGGGGCCGCAGGGCCGTAAGGGGCAGGAAAGTGGCCCGGCCCAAATCCCCTTGTTTGAGAAAGAGAATAGCGGCTTTGGCGCAATCTTCGTCCTCGGTCACAACATGGGAAACCGCCGAGCCCAAAGCGGTTTCGACCGCCACAGCATATCGATCTTCCGTCTGAAGCAGGCGGGATACCGGCCCCCGGACGCCGGGCAGCCTTCCCCCGTCCGCCGCCTGCAAAACCCGGCGGACGGCCCGGCTAAAGCCCTCGTATTCCCGTTCCAGCCCTTGCAGCAGAGCGGATCTGTCTCCAGCCGCCGCCAGCCGCCGCCCCAGCTCCTCTGCCTGCCGGGTCAGGCGGCCGGCCGTTTGCCGCTCCTGCCGGACCAAGTCTTCCAGCCGCGCCGCCTGGGCCTGCCAGCGTTCTTCCTCCTGCCGGCAGCGGGCGATTTCCTGTTCTCCCTGCTCCAGCAGGCCTCTCTGCTCTTCCAGCCGGGTCAGGGCCCGGGCCGTCTCATCGGCCAATCCCTGCCCCTGGCTGTCTATTTCAGCCCGTCCGCTGGACAAAGCGGCCTGCTCCAGCTCCAACCGCCGGATCTGCTCCTCAATACTTTCCTGCTCTTTTTCCAGCCCGGCCAGCTGGGAAACCGCCTGTTCCTGGCTCTGGCGGGCTTCCCGCCGTTTTTGCCCCAGCAACCGATCCTGCTCTTCCAGCCCGGCCAGTTCCTGTTCCAGCAGAGCCAGCTGCTCCAGCTGACTTTGCAGCCGGTCTTGGGCTTCCCGCCGCCGCCCTGTCTGTTGGTCCAGCTCCTTTCGCAGGCGGGCCGCGTTTTGCCGGTTGTTTTCCAAATTGGCCTGGGCCACCGCCTGACGGCTTTGCAGGGCGGCCAGGCGGTTTTCCTCCTCCCGCAGGGCCTGGCGGGCCGCTTCGGCCTCCAGCTCCTTTTGCCGGTTTTGATCCGCCAGCCGCTGGCTCTGGGCGTAAAGCTCCTCCAGCTGTCGGCGGCAGGCGGATACGCTGCGCCCAGCGTTTTCAAAATCCGCCTGGACTTTCCGGCGGTTTTCGCCCAGCTTCTCCAGCCCGTCCATCCACAGCGAAACCTCCATGGCCCGCAAGCCGTCCCGCAGCAACAGAAATTTCTGGGCCTGCTCCGCCTGATCTTTCAACGGCCCCGCCTGGGCCGCCAGCTCGGCCACGATATCCCGGATGCGGACCAGATTTTCTTCGGTCCCCTCCAATTTGCGCTCCGCTTCGGCCTTGCGGTAGCGGAATTTGGTGATGCCCGCCGCCTCTTCAAAAAGTTCCCGGCGGTCGCCGCTTTTGGCGGCCAATATTTCGTCGATACGCCCCTGGCCCACCACGGAATACCCCTCCCGGCCCAAGCCGGTGTCCATCAGCAGTTCCCGCACGTCTTTGAGCCGCACCGCTTTTTTATTGATAAAAAATTCGCTTTCGCCCGAGCGGTAGTACCGCCGGGTCACGGCCACCTGGTCGTATTCCACCGGCAGACCGCCCCCCTGGTTGTCCACCGTCAGCGTGGCCTCGCAAAAGCCCAAAGGCTTTCGGCGGGAAGTTCCGCCAAAAATCACGTCCTCCATCCGGCCGCCTCGAAGGTTTCTAATCGATTGCTCCCCCAGCGTCCAGCGGACGGCGTCTACAATATTGGATTTTCCCGATCCGTTGGGCCCCACAATGGCCGTCACGCCGCTGCTGAAATCGATATGAACCTTGTCCGGGAAGGATTTGAACCCTTGGATGTCGAGGGATTTCAGGTACAATGCCGCACCTCCGCAGATTTCTCCAGATTTCATTTTATTGTACCAATTTTGCCCGCTCTTTGCAACGGCTGTTTCCCCACAAAATCTGTGATTTTGCAGCCGGCTTTCTTCATTGGAGCCAGGCTCTGCCGGAGCCCGCCGGTTCTTCCCGACAATGCGCCGCCCAAGGCGGGTTTACCTGCCGTTTTTGCCGAACTATACAAAAGCGCGGCGCAAATGCGCCGCGCTTTTGCTCGAAATGAGCGTTATTCTACTTCATCCAGAAGGTGAAGCTCTTCAATCAGCCGCTCCGCGTGTTCTGGCCCGTCCACCAAATGGGGCGTATCGTCCACAAACAGCGTGGGCAGCCCCACCCGGCCCAACTTCTTCATCTCGTCGTAAACCGGGTGAGTATCCCGCAGGCCGATAAACTGTTTCAGTTTACCCATGCCGGAGGTGATATCCACATAAGCGAATTTGACGTTTTTCTGGGAAAGAACCTCTTTCACCGGGGGACAGCCGCTTCACAGAGGCGTGCCGTACAAAATGATCTTGCGCATAACGAAATCCGCCTTTCTTTAGCTTTATTATTTTTGTCTATTCGTTCAGCGTTTCCTATTTATTTTTCCGATAATCGCCGTCATTATTATAATCCTTGTCTTTTTCCTTGTCAAGCGGGCCCTCCCGCAAAATGAATTTTCTCCGCCCACCGCTTCACGCTTGCCACCGGACAGCGAGAATGATAAAATAGCAGTGTCCCACGTGATCTTGATCCCCGCAAAATCCGACTAGTTTTGCAGGCCCTATCAAAAACAAACGCGGCCAATACGGAAGGAAACCCACGATGAAACAATCTTTCAGCGGCAAATTGGAGGCAAAGGCCCGGGCCAACGAGGCGGCTTACCGCGATCGGGCCTGCCCTGCCTGCGGAGGCCGGTTGCTGTTCTGCTTCCAGCCGGAGTCGGCGGGGGCTTTTCCCTCCCTGAACCTGGAGGGGCTGCCGGCGGAATCCGCCTATTACTGTCCGGCCTGCCGAACCTATTGGGAAGCCGGCAAACCCTACGCGCCTTATATCCCCCGTCCCCGGCCTGCTTTCGCCGGAGACGGCAAACAATATTATTTCTCCAAGGCCTTTGTCAACGGCCGTATCCTGCAGACGCTGTGCGTACAGGCGCTGGCCGCCTGCTGCTCTCTGCCGCCTTTTCTCTATTTGTTCTGGGCGGCTATACGGGATTTCACCCCGCTCAACTGGGCCGGCGCGGTCCTATGCGGCGTGCTGTTTGTCGTCTCCGCTTATTTCATAGCTTATTATTATCGGATGTGGCGGTTGGGCCGGCGCTCTTATTTTGAGTTGGGCGAGCCCGGCCTGATTTTTTTCGACGGCCTTCAAGCCCACTATATCCCGTGGCAGGATTTCCAGTTGGCCGCCGCCCTGCTTCAGCCGGGGGAGCAGCCGGACGTCTATACGTTTGCAGCCGTCAACCAGACGATTGTCTTCAACCCCAACCTGGAGGGCTATCAAGACGCCGCCCTGCGGACGGCCCGCCGCCTTCGGGATCGGGATATCCTGATGAATCCCCGGCTGCTCCACCAGCTCTATCCATAGCCTGTCGCCAGATTCCCTTTGGGGTTTCTCATAGATCCGCGCACAAACTCAAACCATCTAAAATCAAAACAGGGGGTATGAAACCATGGATAAGAAAGAATTTGTCCGCCAGGCCGTAGAGGCCAAACAGCAGCTGTTCAACCAAGTCAGCGACCAGATATGGCAGTTTGCCGAAGCGGGCATGAAAGAGTACAAATCCGCCGAGTATCTGGAGAAGGTGGCCCAGGACCAGGGCTTTTCGGTGGAAACCGGCGTCGCAGGCATCCCCACCGCCTTTATCGCCTCCTATGGCTCAGGCAAGCCCGTGATCGCTTTCCTGGGCGAGTTCGACGCCCTGCCCGGCCTGAGCCAGAAGGCCGCCTGCCCTGTTCACGACGAGCTGGTTCCCGGGGCTTATGGCCACGGCTGCGGCCACAACTGCTTGGGCGCCGCCGCCCTGGCCGCCGCTTCCGCCGTCAAAGAATACATGGCGCAACACAACGTCTCCGGCACGGTCCGCTATTACGGCTGCCCTGGCGAGGAATACGGCAGCGCCAAGGCTTTTATGGCCCGCGACGGCTTTTTTGACGACGTGGACGCCTGTTTCACCTGGCATCCTGGCGACGTCAACCGGGCGTGGCTCAACAGCAGCCTGGCCAACCTCAGCGTCTTTTTCCGCTTTAAGGGCCGCACGGCCCATGCCGCCGCCGCCCCGCATCTGGGCCGCTCCGCTCTGGATTCCTGCGAGCTGATGAGCATGGGCGTCAATTATCTGCGGGAGCATATCATCCCCGAGGCCCGGGTTCATTACGCCTATGTGGACGCAGGCGGCAAAGCCCCCAACGTAGTGCAGGACCATGCCGCCGTCCATTACTTCATCCGCGCCCCCAAAGTGGCCCAGATGATGGAGATTTACGAAAGAATCTGCGACGTGGCCCGGGGCGCCGCCCTGATGGCCGGCACCGAGCTGGAAATCCAGATTCACGAGGGCCTCAGCGATTATATCCCCAACATCCCTCTGACCAAGGCGATGCAAAAAGCCCTTGAAGAGGTCGGCGCGCCAAACTTTGACGAAGAGGACAAAAAGCTGGCCGCCGCCATTCGGGAAACCCTGACGCCGGACCAACTGAACGCCGTCAAGGCCCGCTACGCCAGCTGCCCCGAGCTGATGAAACGCATCGAAGAAGGCGCCGTTTTGTGCGATATCGTCATGCCCTACCAGGAGAACGGCCCGGCCATGAGCGGTTCTACCGACGTGGGCGACGCCAGCTACTGCGCCCCCACCGCCCAGATCAACATGGCCACCGAGGCCCTAGGCACCCCAGGCCACACCTGGCAGGTGACGGCCCAATCCTGCTCCTCCATCGCCCACAAGGGCAACGAGAAGGCCGCCCAAGTCATGGCTTTGGCCGCCCTCTACGCCATGGAGGACGCCGAGCTGCTGGAACAGGCCCGGGAGTATCTGCTCAAGAGCAACGGCGGCGGCTACCGCTGCCCCATGCCCGCCGACTTGAAGCCCACCCTGTAAAAAACGCGTCCCCAGCCAAAGCCCGCGCCCTTGTGCGGGCTTTGGCCGCGTCGTTCCCCTTTTTCCTCTGCTCTTTCCATTCTGTCTGCATATCTCCATTGATTCCATTTGCCAAAGGAGGCGTTCTCGCCATGGATCATTCCGCCTCTTCTGAGGCCGCTTTGGGCGATCTGCTGGGCTCTGTCAAGCCCAATCTCATTTCGGTGCTGTTCGGCTGCGTCCCCGGCGGGGCTATGTGTTTCTTTCTCGCTCCCTTTGTCCAGGCTCTGCTGGGCCGGCGGCCTATGCCTGCGGAACGCTCTGTCGCCATTTTCTTTTCCGTAACGGCCGTCGCAGCCCTGTTCGTCCTATGGCTGGGTTTGCGCCATCTGCGGGACCGGGCCCATTTTTATCAGCATGGTTTCCGGTATCTGGGCCAAACCTATCTGTTTTCTGAAATCGGCCCCATTTCCTGGCGGCGCAGCGGCAACGGCCTGACTCGCTTTTCCGACGTCACCCACATGACCTTTACATTTCAGGGAAAGACCGTCCATTTGCGCACCCGGTATCTACAGGATTTATTCTATCAATACCATCGGGTTTACAATATTTCTCTTTGATTTTTTATTCGTAATTTGTTCCGCGCTTTTCTCCTTCCGCCGGCTTGTTTGCGTTTCACCGCCAACTATACGAAAGGAACCTGTAAAATGAACGAATTTCTTCAAAGCAAATATTTCCCTTATATCGCTTTCGCCCTGTTGGTCGTAGGCGTTTTCATCTATGTGATTGTCCGGGAAAAAATCAATCTAAAAAAAGCGGAAAACGGCGAAGATAAAGAGCGGCTGCGCCAAGCCATGCTGAAATCCTTGCCCGGCGAAACAGGGCTTCGAGTGGCCTACGGCCATTGGGAGGACGTGCAGTATCGGGGCCGCACTCGCCGCACCACCTATTATTGCTATGGCCTGGCCTTTGATTCCAGCCGGCTGTTCGTTATGCCTCTGCGCTATGAAAAAGACTTGATCGTGCCCCTTCAGCAGCCTATCCTGCTGACGGCCGAAACCCTGGGCATCGCCAAATGCTCCATCGTCAAGGATAAAATCGGAAACGCCCGCCGGGTTCGGACGACGCTGCACGATAAAAACGGCGAAAAATTTTTGGATCTGGACGTGGATGTGGAAAACACCCGGGACGACCGCTATCATCCGGTCAATATTGTCCAGCCTGAGGAGTGTCAGCAGTTCTGCGACCTGATGGAATCCCTGTGCAGCAAAGTCGAGCGGGAAAACGAAGGTCTGGAAGCGCGCGTCAATCAGGAATATGCGGCCAAACAGGGCAAGACCGCCACAATCCTGGCCGTTATCGGTCTGGCGCTCTGCTTTGTCATGCCCGTTGTCTCCATCGTGCTGGGCGGCATTGGCCTGTTCTACGCCCCCAAGCCCAAGCAAATTGGCCGGACGGCGCCTTCGCTGATGTTGTCCGCCCTGTCCCTTGTGCTGGGCATTGTTTTCACCGGCGTGTTTGTCTATTTCTCCATGTCCCTGTAATCCTCAAAGCAGCTGATCCAATGATATTTATCGATAATCTCAATCAATACCGTCTATATGATTGGATCAAACGATTGGACAAAACAAGCCGCCGGCGGTATACTTAGGATCAGCAAATGCAAATGTGAAACCTTTCTTCCAATAGGTAGAGAAAAAGCCATCCGCTTAACGCACGGGTGGCTTTTTTGCGCGTCGGGAGGCCCCGACGGGCGTACTCGTATGAGCGCGGGGGGAAAGCGGCCTCGACGC
>CAJUIK010000039.1 GCA_910585875.1 uncultured Eubacteriales bacterium
AGGAAAAGCTGTCCCTGCTGTCCGGCGGCGTTTTCCACAGCGGCCTTCAGGCCCATTTTTCCGACCCGCTGCCCTATTGGCTGGACTTGGATTATGACTATTCCTCCACAGATCGGGATTATCAAATCGCCGTCGATATGGCCGACGACGTCACCATCTCCCCTCTGCTTACCGGCAGCCGCTATACCCAAGAAAGCGCCCTTTCCCAATGCTGGAGCCAACTGGACCGGCTGTCGGCGCTGGAGCTGACCCCTCCGATCCAGAGAGACGAGTCCTGGGACGTGGCGATACAGCCGCTGCTCTATCTTTCCCGCTCCGCTCCTTCGCACACGCTGATTGTCTGGCAAATCCGGCTGCGGCAGGGCGGCCGCCAGCTGTGGATTTCCCTGGACGACGACTCGGGCCTGATTCTCTATATCCAGCAAATCGACGATTCTTTCTCCGTTCTTCTGACAGAAAGCGACTTATCAGAGAAAATGGCCCTTTGGGGGCAATATTGGGGCCTGGAAATGGAGGACTTTCGCCAAAGCGCCATTTATAGCAAAAAATTTCAAACCGCTCGATGCGTCGCCTCCTACTTGGAAAACGGCGAACCCTTTTTGTTCGCCGCCCGGTTCGCTCCCAGTTTCTGCACCTTCGGCGTCCTGACAACCCAGCAGGATCGCCAGCCCTTCCGTTCGGACACAGTTGTAGACTCTACAAAAACAGCGTAAATCTGCCGGCCGAAAATCAAGCAGAAATCCCCCTATCAAAACGGGGGATTTTTCATGTTCCGGCTCCGCCCGCTCCCGCCGCCATGGCGAAAAAGCCCAAAGGGCCTGTCCATCTATTCTTCATTCTCCCAGTATGGTTCGTATCCGCTGGATGGCCCGGCGCTCCAACCGGGAGACTTGAACTTGAGAAACCCCCAGAGCCTGAGCGGTTTTCTGCTGGGTCATATCCCGGAAATACCGGAGCAAAATCACCGCCCGCTCCCGTTCGGGCAGCTGCTGAACGGCGGTTTTCACCGCCATTCTCTCCACGCGGGTCTCCTCGTCGTCCTCCGCCGGGCAGATATCCATCAACCGGAATCCGTCTTCCCCGATTTCCGCGTTCAGCGACATGGCGGATTGGCAAGCGGTTTCCCCGGCGGCGATTTCCTCCGGCGGAATGCCCGTTTCCTCTGCCAACTCGGACAGCCGCGGCTCCCGGCCCAGCCGTTCGCTGAGACGTTGGCGAGCCTGGGATACTTTTGCCTGGGCCTCTTTGACGCTGCGGCTCACTTTAATCATGCCGTCGTCCCGCAGAAAACGGCGGATTTCTCCGGCGATTTTGGGCACGGCGTATGTAGAAAATTGGGTGTCGAAGGCGGCGTCAAAGCCTTCCACCGCTTTGAGCAGGCCGATG
This sequence comes from uncultured Eubacteriales bacterium, assembly GCA_910585875.1. Lineage (GTDB taxonomy): Bacteria > Bacillota > Clostridia > Oscillospirales > Butyricicoccaceae > Pseudobutyricicoccus. The sequence goes on from CAJUIK010000039.1 coordinate 1,387, forward strand.
CATCCCAGCTGAAACAGGTCGTCGCTGTCCACGCCCCGGCCGAAAAACCGCCGGGCCACGCTCCAGACCAAGGGGCTATTTTGTTCCACCAGCCGCTCCATGGCCTGTTTGTCCCCCTGCTGGGCCCTGCGTATCAGTTCGCCCCGCTCCTCCAGGCCGGTCAAGCCTGTCCTCCCGCCCGAGGCGAAAGCCGTTTGCGCATCCGCACCGTCACCCCTCTGCCCGGGGAGGAGCGGACCGTCAGGCTGTCCATAAAGCTCTCCATGATGGTAAAGCCCATGCCGCTCCGCTCTCGGCCTCCGGTGGTGAACATGGGCTGACGGGCCTGATCCACGTCCTCAATACCCTTGCCCTTGTCTCGGACAGAGATTTCCACCAGACCCTGCTCATAAATCCGGGCCGTCATCACAATTTCCCCCACCTTGTCTGGATAAGCGTGGACAATGCAGTTGGTCACCGCTTCCGAGACGGCGGTTTTCAGGTCGTTGAGCTCGTCGATCGTAGGGTCCAGCGGCGCGATGAAAGCGGCGGCGCTGACTCGGGCAAACCCTTCGTTCACCGAGCGGCTGTCAAATCGCAGCGTCATCTGGTTGATTATCTGTTTCATTTCTTTTCCTCCCAACCGATAAAGCGGACAAGCCGGGGAATGCCCGCCGCCGAAAATACCCGCATAGCTTGGCGAGAAGCGCCGGACACCGCCAGGCTGCCGCCGGAGGCCTGCATCTGCCGGGCGGCCTGCACCACCACCGCGATGCCGGAGCTGTCCATGAAGCTGACGCCAGAAAAATCCAGCTCCAGGCTGCCGGGGGCGTAGCTGTCGATGGCGTCCTCCAGGCTGCGCATGGCCTCCAGCGCCTCCCGGTGGCCCAGCTCGCCCTCCAGAATCGCCGCCATGCCCTGTTCCCTTTGCTCTATTTTCATTTGCTTAACATCCTTTGCCTTTTTGTTTCCCGGGCTTGTCCCCAGCATACCAAAAAAGCCCTGCGTTTTTTGCCGAATCCTACCGAAAGGTTTCGCGCCCCTTGTGAAAAAAAGGCGGGCCCAAGCCCGCCTCTTTTCATCGCCCATATTCGATCTATTTTCCCGACGCCATAGCCGCTTCTATCCGGTCGAAGGCCTGTTCCAGCACAGGGACGCCCTGGGTGCAGGCCAGCCGCAGGAAACCCTGGCCGCACTGGCCGAAAATATGGCCAGGCAAGGCTTTCACATGGGCCCGTTCCAGCAGCCATTGAACGGCCTGGGCGCTGTCCATGCCCGTCCCCCGGATATCCGGGAACAGATAAATGCTGCCCTGGGGCCGATGGACGGACACGCCGGGCAGGCGATTCAGCCGGCCGGCGGCGTATTCCAACCGGCGGCCGAATTCCGCCGCAATCTCCGGCGTAATTCTCTCCGCCTGACGCAGGGCGTAAATAGCCGCCCGCTGAGAAACGGCGGGGGCGCTGTACATCATGAAATCGTTGAGCCCCGCCGCGGCCCGGATGATTTCCGGCGGCGCCACCAGGTTGCCCACCCGCATACCGGTCATGACAAAATTCTTGGAAAAAGAATTGACGCACACCGTCCGCTCCCGCATCCCGGAGACGGTGATCATAGGGGTAAACTGGGCCCCGCCAAAGACGAAGCCGGTGTAAATATCGTCGCAAATGGCCAGCAAATCATGGCGGATACAGACCTCCGCAATCTGCTCTAAGTTTTCCCGGCTGTAAACAGCGCCGGTGGGATTGTTGGGGGTGTTGAGCAGCAACGCCTTCGTCTTGGGCGTGATCAGGCCCTCCAGCCTCTGAGGATTTAGGGCGAAGCCCTCTTCCCCATAGGTAGGCAGCGACACGGGGACGCCTCCCGCCAGCCGAATTTGATCCGGGTAAATCATAAAATAGGGATCCGGCACAATCACCTCGTCCCCCGGGTCGACCACCGCCATCATGGTTTCCGTCATGCCCAGGCAGCCCGCAGAGGTGACCATCGTTTCATCCAGGCCGATATCCAGGCCGTAGAACCGTTTATAATAGTTGCGGATTTCCTGACGCAGCTCCAGGTCGCCGATGGGATTGGTGTATTTGGTGTGCCCCGCCCGGGCGTCCGCGAAGGCGGGCTCCAATATTTCCGACGGCGTGGGCAAATCCGGGTCGCCCACCGTCAGATCGATCAGGTCCTCATAGTCCGCCGCCGGCCGGGTCGGATGTTCCGTCTCTTGGGCCCCCGCGGCGCACCGGGCCGCGATCCAGTTTCTTTTTGTCATTGTTCGGTTTTCCTTTCCATTCTATCAAAGCGGCTGGTCGGCCTGGGGCTGCTCTTCGTGGGAAGAGGGCGGGCAACGGTAAACCATCAGCGTCTCGTCCTCATAGCCGCCGTCCCGCAGGCGGAAGGCCCGGGGCAGCCGCCCCCGCTCTTCAAACCCAGCCCGGCGATACAGGGCCAATCCCCTCTCGTTGGAAGACAAGACCTCCAGCTCGATCTGTTCATATCCCAGGCCGGGCGCCAGGGCCAAGGCGGCTTCCAGCAGCCGCCCTCCCAACCCCAGGCCCCAATATTCCCGCAGCACGCCCACGCCTATCGCAGCCCGGTGACGCAGCTTTTCCGCTTCTCCCACCGGGTTTACGCTGATATTCCCAATCAATTTTCCCCGAATAAAGGCGGCGATCATTGCGTCGCGCCGGCTGTCAGCCATGGTTTGAATAAACCGCCGCTCCTGTTCCTCGGTTTGAGTCAGCTCCTCCGGGTATCGGGTCAGGTTATCGGTTTCGCCACAGATTTGTTTTAAGTATTGCAGCAGCCGTCCCGCGTCCTCCGGCCCCGGGCTGCGCAGCAGGCAGGCGGTTCCGTCCTTCAGCAGAACGCGGCGTTGGGCGACAATCATAGTCCTTCTCCTTTGCCCCGGCTATTTCAGCTTCACCAGATATTTTTCCCGCAGATAATCCAGGAAATATTGCTCCGTCAGTACCTCGCCCGTGGCCTTTTCCAGCACCTCTTTGGGCGTCATAGCCCGGCCGTACTGGTGGACGTTGTCATACAGCCATTGGTTGATGGGCGCGAATTCCCCTTTGGCAATCAGGCCGTCGAAATCAGGCAGGGTTTTCTTTATGGCGTGGAGCAGCTGGCCGCCGTAGAGGTTGCCCAGGGTATAGCTCTGGAAATATCCCACATGGCCGGAAGCCCAGTGGATGTCCTGAAGCGCCCCTTCCCGGGCGTCTTTGGGCGTCAAACCAAAGGTCTCCTGATACTTAGCCCGCCAGATTTCCTCAAAATCGTCGGTTTTGGTCTTGCCGTCAAACCAGTCCTTCTCCATCTCAAACCGAATGATGGGATGAAGGCTGTACGTCAGCTCGTCGGCGGTGATACGGTGGAGGCTGGGCTTCACCTGCATCAGCGCCATATAGAATTTCTCCATAGGCACGTTTTTCAGATGGGGGAAGTATTTCTGCACTACAGGATAGGCCAGGCCCCAGAACTCCGGGGATTTGCCGATGATATTCTCATAGAAGCGGGCCTGCCCCTCGTGCATAGCGCCGCCCAGGCCGCCCCACAGCCCATTTTCCACCGCTTGGTCGTTGGAGTTATATCCATACCGGGCGTGGCCGCCTTCATGGAGCATGGTAAAGACGCCTCCCCAGCAGCCCTTATAGCTGATGGCGATTCGGCAGTCCCGGGGGCCCACGCCGGTACACATCCCGTGAAGCACCTGGCTGTCGTGGGCGCATTTGTCGTCAAAGCCGGTGAGCATATTGATTTCAAAAGCCATATCCCGCCGCTGCTGGTGGGTATATTCCGTGTCCAGCACGCTGACGTCGATAGCCGCGTGCCTGTCCCGAATCTGGTTCAGGATCTCCACCACGCCCGCTTTCAGCCCGGCAAAAAGGCGGGCCGCTTCGGCCGTGTCGATCCCCTGATCCACCGTGTCGCACAACACGTCGAAAGCCGGCTTGTTGGGGTCGATGGCCTCGGCCATCCGCTTTTTCAGCTCGAAAAGCCCGGCGATCCAAGGCTTATACTGCTCAAAGCTGTTGGCTTCCAGGGCGTCCCGCCAGGCCAGCTGGGCTTTGCCGGTGTAATTGCGCAGCTCCACCTGCAAATCCGCCGGAGCCCGCGTCGCCATCGCATACCGCCGGCAAAGTTCCTTCGCCATGCCCCGCTGATAGAGGTCTTCAAAATCGCCGTCCCCCATCTCCTCCAGCTCCGCCACGATTTTGGCGGTCTCCGGGGCTTTCAGCTGATCCAGCGCCTGCCGGGTAAAGAACCCGCTGACTTCCGAGCGATAGGGCTGCCCTTTGGCGGAAAGCCCTTCCCAAAGATCCCAGCCCATCAACCCTTGGACGCTGTCGTAATACCTCTGCTGCCGCAGAATCTCCTTTGCCTTTTCCATGGTTTTGGATGCCATTTGCGTCTGCCTCCCTTGTAATAAAATCGGTCTCTTCTTTTAGTATAGTAGAGAATCCTCCCATTCTCAAGGGATTGGGCAAAAAAATTTCCCCCGGTTTGATCCGGGGGAAACGACTGGCGGCAATCGATTCTGCCCTGAAGCGCGTCGGCCGGCGCCGACGGGAGCGCCGCGGAACCGGCCATTTTTCCAGCCTAATCCATTGCCCCGAGGGCCTAAGGGCAAAAGGCCCTTTGCCCTCGGGACGCCGCGCGGAGCGTCGTCGATTCCGCGGCGTCAAAATTTATAGCGTCGCTCCGCCGGAAACCTGGCCGCCGTCCGGCGTCGCCCCCTCTCCCCCGTTCTCCGACGTCCCTTCCCGACGGTCCTGGTCCTCCAAGACGGATTCCCATTCTTTGGGGTTCTCTTTGGGCTTGCGCATGGCCATAGCCAGCCGATAGCCGGCCGGGTCGTTTTTCATCAGATAGCGCAAATCCTCCGGCGGAACCCGGTCGCCGGCTCTGAGACGGGCAGCGATTCGGTTGCAGAGCTTCATGGCTCTGAGGCCTCGTTCCAAGGAATTCAGCATTTTTTCCTGATCGCTTCCCTGTCCTTGAGCCTGTTCCCAGCGTTTTTGGGCCTGTTCCCAATTTTCCCGGTTGCGCTGTTCCAGCATAGAAAGCGCCTGTCGAGAAAGGGCCAGCCGGTCCTCTGAATTTCTGAGGACCAGCGGCGATTTGTCCGCCGGAGCGGCGGCTTTCCCTTTCTGGGCCGATACGACAGCCGGCGCCCCCAGCTTTTTGCCCGATACCTTCAGCTCCATTTTGACCGCTCCCTTCCGAGTATCCATATATGTATGATATCGGAACAATTTCCCCTCCGCTTAAGTCATGTCGGCCAGCGCCGACAAGCATACTGCGGGCCTGAATCATAGCGGCGGCGGCCTTTTGCGCACAAGGGCCCTTGCCCAGCAAAGGACCCCAGCTCAAAGTCCCATTCTACAGCCGTGCAAAATGGGGAGCTTGGTCCTCGGGTCTGCCCGACGTCAAATGACGTCCTTCATCACCAATACCAGCAGCACGCAGGTAGCCAAAGCGACCAGCGCCGCCAGCGTCACGCCCAGGTTCCGCTGAGGCGCGGAGGAATCCCCCGTGGATTCCGGCGCCAGCCCCGCTTTTCGCAGCGCCGTCGCCACCGGCTTATAGAGCAACATGGCGATGGCCGCGTTCAGGCCGCCTTTCAGCAGGTTGAAGGGCAAAAAGGCGGGCAGCAGCAGCTCCGCCACGGCGGCCCGGGGATACCCCATGTAAATGGGCGTGATCAGGTAGTTCCACAGCAGCATCACCGCCGCCATAACCACTACGCCCGAAACCAGGCCCGCGACCGCGCCCTTTACAGTGTGGCGCTTTTTGTAAATCAGGGCCGCCGTGCAGGCGAAAGAGCAGCTGGACAGGATGTTCATCAGCAATCCCCAGAGGCCGGTGTCGCTGACGGTGATCATTTCCACCAGCGACACGACGGCGGAAATGGCAAAGGAAGTCAGCGGCCCGAACAGAAACCCGCCGATGACGATGACCACGTCTTTGGGGTCGTATTTCAGGAATAGTACGACGGGGATGCGGGCTACAAACATCACAATGTAAGCCAGCGCGCACAGCATGGCCACGGTCGTGAGTTTTTTGGTATCGCGTTTCATGAGAAAACGCCTCCTTCAGTGAGATTTTCCGGCCTTTGCCGGACGCAAAAAACGCCTGGAAGGTTGCGAGTCTTCCAGGCGCGTTCACCAAAGGCAGCCGCCCCCCCCGCCTCCGGCCCAAGGCCAGGGGCGGCGACGCCGCTTGATTGCCGCACATCTTCTTTCATCCAGACTATACTGTCGGTCCTGGAATTTCACCAGATCCTGAGCTTTCGCTCCTGCGCCCAAGCGCTCGCGGACTGTCACCGCCGATCGGGAATTGCACCCTGCCCTGAAGACATCCCAATATTCCGTTGTCTTTTGCGATACCAGTATACCGCGTCTGCCGCCAATGTCAAGGCTTTTTTGAAGCCGTCAATTTCGCCCGAACTCCGGGCCCCGCCGCCTGCCGGCTAAAGCTGTTTCTTGATTTTCTCTATCACGCCTTTTTCCAGGCGAGAAACCTGGGCCTGGGAGATGCCGATTTCCTTGGCCACTTCAATCTGGGTCTTGCCGTCGTAAAATCGAAGGGCCAAAATGCGCTTTTCCCGGTCGTTGAGCCCGGCCATGGCCTGCTTGATGGCGATTTGCTCGATCCAGCTGTCGTCGGTGTTTTTGACATCCCGCACTTGATCCATGACGCAGACGGCGTCGCCGCCGTCCTGATACACCGGGTCGTAAAGCGACACCGGGTCCGCGATGGCGTCCAGGGCGAAGACCACGTCCTCCCGCTTCATGTCCAGCATTTTGGCGATCTCGTCCACCGTGGGCTCCCGCTGGTGTTCGCTGGTGAATTTCTCCCGAGCGGTCAGGGCTTTGTAGGCGTTGTCCCGCAAAGACCGGCTGACTCGCAAGGCGCTGTTATCCCGCAGATACCGGCGGATTTCCCCGATAATCATCGGCACGGCGTAGGTGGAAAAACGCACGTTGAGGCTGGTGTCGAAATTGTCGATGGACTTAATCAGCCCCACGCAGCCCACCTGAAACAGGTCGTCCGCCGGCTCCCCACGGCCTGTGAACCGCTGTACCACCGACAGTACCAGCCGCAGATTGCCGCCAATCAGCTGCTCCCGGGCCTTTTTATCCCCCTGGCGGCATTGCTCCAGCAGGCGGGCGGTTTCCTTGCCCGTCAGCACCTGGAGCTTGGCCGTGTTGACGCCGCAGATCTCCACTTTGCCCTGCATAATGTCCCCCTTTTCTTTTCAGAAGGCGCTCGGTTTTTCCGCGGCGCCGATGGGGTTAGTATTGCCGCCTGGGAGACGTTTCATACTGATATTGGGTTTTTACATACTACGGGTCATTTCCTTTTTCAGCCGGGAGATAATCCGTTTTTCCAGCCGAGAGATATAAGATTGGGAGATGCCCATAATATCGGCCACCTCTTTTTGAGTCAGCTCGTCTCGGCCGCCCAGCCCGAAGCGCATGGTGATGATCTGCTGCTCCCGGGGCGTCAGCCGCCGGATGGATTGGGCCAGCATCTCCCGGTCGGCGTCGTCCTCCACAGGGCGCATGACGCAGTCCGGCTCCGTGCCCAGGATATCTGAAAGCAGCAGCTCGTTGCCGTCCCAGTCGGTGTTCAGCGGTTCGTCGATGGAAACCTCCGACCGCTGCCCGGCGTTTTTGCGCAGCACCATCAGAATCTCGTTTTCAATGCACCGAGAGGCGTAAGTGGCCAGCTTGGTATTTTTGTCCGAGCGGTAGGTGTTCACCGCCTTGATCAGCCCAATGGCGCCGATGGAAATCAAATCTTCGATTCCGATGCCCGTGTTTTCAAATTTCCGGGCGATGTAAGCCACCAGCCGCAGATTCCGCTCGATCAGGGCTTGGCGGATATCCTCCTCTTTTCCGGTGTAACGGCTCAGGTAATCAGCCTCCTCCTCCGGCGTCAGCGGCGAGGGCAGGCTTTCCGAGCCGCCGACGTAATGAACGGGCGAAGCGGAGCCCAGGCCGGCCCAGGTCAGCAGCCGGCCCAGGGCCAGCCGGATTTTGTAATAATAATACACGACGCGCCGTTTCACGGCGATCCCTCCTCCTGATATTCTCCTTTGTTTCCACTCATCCGACCACAGCGCAGGCGCCCTCCGGCAGGCCCAGCAAACCGGGGCTCAGGCCAATCAGGTAATCCCGGCTGGGCTGGCCGTCCAGCGTCACCTGGTCGGGCCGCAGCGTGAGCATCAGCGCGCCGGGCTGGCCCACCGTCCGATAGGGCGCCAACAAAAACCGCCGGCCCCCCTCTTTCTCCAGCTGCTGAAAAATCTGAGCCGCATTGCCGGCGTTGAGCCCTTCCAAAGCCCGCCGCTCCTCGGGCGAAAACAGGGGCCAAAGCCGCTTCTTTTCCGCCACAATCACCCGTTTTGTGGTCACCGGGTCCCGCAGCAGGTTTCCTGTGTCCCGCAGGGCCTTAAGTTGGGCCTCCCGGCCCCCCAGAGAGACGGAAATCTGGACAAAGCCCCCTTTGCTCCTGGCGCCGGCGCCGCTGAAAACCAGGCTGAGCAGACAATAGGCCGCCCCGGCCGACAGCAGCAGGATCCCCAGCGGCAGATCAATATAAGCCGCGCCGCCTTGGACATGGATTAATCCCCGGCCCGCCGTCAGCGCCGCCAGCGCCAGCGCCGCGCCGCCGAAGGCCATGGTGGCGGCCAGAAAAATCAGCCCCAGCCGCAGCAGCTGCCGGGGGTTCAGGGTTTCAAAGGCCAGAGCGCACAGCCCCGCGCACAGCAGCCCCTTGGCCAGCAGCGCCGCCCCTCCCTCCAGCGGCCAGAAAAAGGCCGGGACCGCCAGCAGCGCCCCTAGAGCCGCCGCCAGCGCCAGCCGCCGTCTGCGGAATGGCTTGCCGGCAAACCCGGCTGTGACCAGCAGCAGCAGATAATCGATGATCCAGTTGGTGAGAAAAAGGATGTCAAGATAGACAGTCTGCATCGTTTCGCCTCCCTCCCAGGTCTGTCCCTTTTCCACCTCCAGTATACCGCGTCTTTAGAGAATAAATTGTCGGCACAGGCGGTCGGATTGTCCGCGTCCCCAACCGACTTTCTCCCCGAATCCAGGCAGAGAAGCGCAAAAAAGACGCCTTTTGGCGTCTTTTCGGCATGATTGCTTTGTTTTAATAATCTTCCACGTCCAGATAGATCCGGCGGGCGATAGCGGCGGTTTCCGCCCGGGTGACGTTGGCCTGGGGGTCGAAAGCGCCGGTTTCCCGGCCTTTCATGATGCCCGAGGTGTACATGGCCCGCACGGCGTCCAGCGCCCAGTCATGAATCTGCTCCTTGTCGGTATAGGGAACTTCGTCGATTTCGCCGCCGTAATGGATGCCCATAACCTTATAAAACCGATGGCTCATGGCAGCCATCTGTTCCCGGGTGATAGCGCCTTCTGGGTCAAATTTGCCCTCTCCCACGCCGTCTACGACGCCCTGGCGGAAGGCCCAGTTGGCCGCGGCGGCATAGGGGGCCGTCTCTTCCACGTCGGTAAATTCCGAGCCGGGATAGCGGTCCAGCCCGGCGTGGGCCAGGCCGGCCAGGGTTTCCACATATTCCGCCCGGGTCAAGGGCTCGTCCGGGCAAAAGCCGGTTTCCGTCCGGCCGCCCAAAATGTCCCACTGGCTCACGTATAAAATGTCTTCATAGGCCCAGTGGGATTGGTCCACGTCGGTATAGGGCAGGCTGTAGGCCCGCGCCCCAGGCGCGGACGAAGCGGCCAGCGCCAAGGCCAAAGCGGCCGCGGCTGCTTTTTTGTAAATTCTCATATTCTCTGCCTTTCTGTTTGCGGCGGAGGCTTCGCCTCCTGGCGGAAGGGCTTTCGCCCAAAGATCGAGTTCTATTATACGCCTTTTCCCCCCGTTTGTTAAGCCCCCAATCCCATCCAAGAGGGGACGGCTGGGCATTGACATCGGCCTCTGTTTCGATTATGATAGAAAGCAGTCGGAGGGCAGAACGGTCGTATGCCGCAAGCCGGATAAGACGCGGGAAAAACCCGTTTCTTATCCGGCTTTTTTTGAGGCCCTTCCCCAGGAAGAAAGGAGAATTTCCTTATGAGACGACAAGGGAACTTTACCCAAGGCCCGATTTTGGCTCCGCTGTGCCGGTTTGCCCTGCCGGTGCTGCTGGCCCTGCTGCTTCAGGCGGCCTACGGGGCGGCGGACCTTTTGATTGTCGGCCGGTTCAGCGACGCGGCCAATGTCTCCGCCGTATCCACAGGCAGCCAGATTATGCATACTTTCACCACCGTGGCGGCGGGTTTCGCCATGGGCGTCACAGTGCTGATCGGCAAAAAAATCGGAGAGGGTTCGCCGGAAGAGGCGGGACGGGTCGTCGGCGGCGGCATAGCCCTTTTCGTCCTGATGGGCGCCGCCTTCACCCTGCTGGTCCCCCTGTTCGCCGGCCCTCTCTGCCGGCTGATGCAGGCGCCGGAGGCCGCTTTCGCCCAGACCCAGAGCTATGTGCGCATCTGCTCCCTGGGTTCGCTGTTCATCCTGTCCTATAATGTGCTGGGCAGCGTATTCCGAGGGGCGGGAGACGGCAAGACCCCCCTGTTCACCGTGGCGGCGGCCAGCCTCTTCAACGTGGCCGGCGATCTGCTGCTGGTGGCCGGGTTCAAACTGGGGGCCGCCGGCGCGGCCGCGGCCACTGTAGCCGCCCAGGGGCTCAGCGTAGCCGTCTGCCTCTTCGCGATCCGCAAAAAACCGCTGCCCTTCGGGTTTTCCAAGTCCTATCTCCGGCTGGACAAAAAAATTTCCGGCATGATCTTTCACATAGGCGCGCCCACGGCCCTGCAAAGCCTGCTGGTCAACCTCTCCTTTCTGGCCATTCTGGCCATCGTCAATTCCATGGGCGTGCTCTATTCCGCCGGCGTGGGGGTGGCGGAAAAGCTGTGCGGCTTTATCATGCTGGTTCCCGACGCCTATATGCAGGCCCTGTCCGTCTTTGTGGCCCAAAATATCGGCGCGGGCAACCTGCCTCGGGCCAACAAAGCGCTGGCCTGCGGCGTCGGCGTCTCCCTGTTCACCAGCCTGTTTCTGGCCTACGGGGCCTTTTTCCATGGACAGGCCCTGGCCTCCCTGTTTTCCAGCGACCCGGATATCATGTATCAGGCCTCGGATTATCTGAAAGCCTACGCCTTGGACACGCTGCTGGTCAGCTTTCTGTTCAGCTTCATCGGCTATTACAACGGCCGAGGCCGCGCCTTTTTCGTCATGTGCCAGGGGCTTGCCGGCGCTTTTTTCGTCCGCATCCCCGTTTCCTACCTGATGAGCCGCTTCCCCGGCGCCACGTTGTTCCGCATCGGCCTGGCCACCCCCGCCTCCTCTGTAGTCCAGATTCTGCTGTGCGCCGGATATTTCTTATGGCTGGCGAAAAAAGAGCCGCCAATGCAAAAAAGCTGTTAATTGTTGCAAAAAACCGCCCAGAAAGGGCAGTTCGGTTCTATCATTGCGGCGGCGCGGCGGCCGTTCGGTTGTAACGCTGAATAAAATCCCCCATACTGCCCTCGAACAGACGGCTGAGGCGAGCCATGGTCTGCTCCGGCTCGGGCTTCATACCGTCGCCGATCCAGCGGTAAAAAAACTCCACAATACCGTGGGAATAGAGATCCAGCAAAAACTCCCGATCCTCTGGGGCCACCCGCTCATGGCCCGGTTGGCTGTCAAAATCCTGCTCCAGCAGCGGCAGGATCAAGCTGGCCACATGGCGGCGCAGCAGCCCGCCGTCCTTCTGGGAGCGGTAGATATTCACAATGGCCGCCTGATGCTGATGGAGATATCGAAAGACATTCCAGAGATTGTTTTTCCAACCGTCTTCCCCCCGCCCTTCCGCCAGCAGTTTTTTGCCCTCCTCCACCAAGGTCCATTCCAGCAGGTCGTAAATATCCTGAAAATGATAATAAAAGGTTTTCCGGCTGACTTGGGCCTCGTTGACCAGATCTTGTATCGTGATTTTGTCCAGTTGATTTTGCGTCAGCATCTTTTGGAGCGAGGCAGACAGCTGTCGTTTTGTCAGATTGGCCATATTTCTTGTTCCTTTCCCCGTTCTCAATCCGATGAGAATAAATTTACACGATTTTTTTCCGCCCGTCAAGCCGCCTCCCCTATGAGGGCGGCGCACTATCGAAACGCAAGGAGGAGCGACGATGATTCGCGAAATTTGCAAAGACGAACGTTTTTTAGCTCAGAAAGCGGAGCCTGCCGGGCCTGAGGATCTGCCCATTGCCGCCGATCTTTTGGAGACGCTGAAGCGCCACAAAGGCGGCTGCGTCGGCATGGCGGCCAACATGATCGGCTTCAACAAGCGCATCATCGCCTTTGACAACGAAGGCGTCGATATGGTCATGTTCAATCCAGAGATCGTCAAAAAATCCGGCCCCTATCAGACGGAGGAGGGCTGCCTTTCCCTGGCCGGTCTCCGCCCAGCCAAGCGGTGGAAATCCGTCAAAGTGCGCTGGCAGAATGAGCAATTCCAGGAACGCCTGAAAACTTTCTCCGGCTGGACTGCGCAAATCATCCAGCATGAAATCGACCACTGCGAAGGGATTCTGATCTGAAGCTTTTTACGAGCCGCTGCGGCGATTTTCCCCAGCCAATTCATTGACAAAACCTGAAAATTGGTGTAGACTATCTGTAATAATTTGCAGAGGAGGGGTTTGAATGAAACGCTATGCCGCATTTGCCGTAGCCCGGTATCTCTTCGTCTTTTTGGCCGCCGGCGCTATCCTTTACGCCATCCTGTCCCTCGCGCCCACAGAGCCCGCTGAAGTGATTTTAGCCAAGCCGGCGATTTATCTCTATCCTCAGGAGGAAACGGAGATTTTCGTCAATGTGGAGCTGGCCCAAGGCCGGTTCACCGCCACAGAACCCCGGCTGGGCCATGGTTGGCGCGTGACGGCCCAGCCCGACGGGACTTTGACAGATCAGTCGGGGCGCAGCTGGCCCTATTTGTTTTGGGAGGCCGACTGCCCGGCCCAGTTTGATTTTTCTCAGGGCTTCGTGGTCCCCGGAGGACAGGTCCAGGAATTTTTGGACCGCTCTCTGGCCGAGCTGGGGCTCAGCCGCCGGGAAGCCGCCGACTTTATGGAATTCTGGCTGCCTCAGCTGGAGGAAAACCCTTATAATCTGGTGTCGTTCCAGCAGCGGGCCTATACCGACCTGGCTCGGCTGGATATTGATCCTGCGCCAGACTGCCTGATCCGGGTTTTCATGGCCTGGAAGCCTCTGGACGAGCCGACGGACATCCCCCCTCAAACCCTGCAAGCCCCCGTCCGCCAAGGCTTTACCGCCGTGGAATGGGGCGGCAGCCGGGTAGAATAATGGCATAATTGAAAACTTCCCCGCCAAATCGCTGATTTTGCGGGGAGTTTTTTATTTTTGCAGCTCTAACAACATATCGCCCAAGGTATCGGCAAAAAGGGAAGCGGAATAGAGGGCCTCGTCCAGAGAGTTGCCGCTGGTCCCCACCTCCAAAAGCATACTGCCGGTGGTCACGTGCTCGTTGAACCGGGCGGCCCGAATGTTGATGGGCCGCATAATGCCCGGATAGGCGGCGTTCATTTTATTCTGGATTTTGGTCATAAAAGCCAGGTTTTCCCGCCAATGGTCGTGGGTCAAGCCGCCGGCGTCGGTGCCCGCCACCAGCATCAGCTGGGCGGCCTGGCGTCCGTTGATCTGGGCCACAGTCTTGTATTTTTTTCCGCTGGCCGTCACCATAGCGTCCCGATGGACGTCAATGACAAATTTGATGGAGGGATTTTCTTTCATTGCCTGGGAAATGACGTCCAGCGTCCGGTTATAAGCGCCGTTATAGGAAGGGCTGTCGTTGAGCACAGTGGCATGGACGGTCTTAATCCCCTTTTCGTTGAGGATTTTTTCGATCTCAGCGCCCACTCTCACCACGTTGTAATTGGTATCCGTGGTGCGGTCGGTGTCGGTAGGCTCGTACCAATTGGCTGCGTCGGGCGTGTAAGCCTCGCTGCCGTGGGTGTGGACGATCAACACCGCCGTCTCTTTGGAGGAAATCGCAATTTCCGTCTTCTGTTTGAGCAGAGCCGGGATATCGATTGTATAATCGGTCTCGTTTTTGATGTAAATGGAGCCCGCGCCGTCGTATCCGCCGCTGGAACCGTCGATGCTGATGGCGGCGATATTGGCGGCGGGCGGCGCGCCGCCTTGGGGCAGGGCGGCTTCGCTGACGTCGGCGGCGGCTTGGGTCTGGGGCCCTTCCTGGGGCTGATCCGGCGTTTCTTCCTCTTCCCCCGGCTCATATTGGCGGACGGGCAGTTCTTCTGCCCAGGAGGCCGGCTGGGGCGCCGGCGCCGGGCTCCCCCGCCACAACAGCCAAGCGCCCAGCGCCAACAACAAAACAGGCGCCGGCCCCCGCCTGCGCCGCCTTTTCCGAGCTGTCGCCATCCTGCATTTCTCCCTTCCTGGTGATAACCCATTCTATGAGAAACTCGTCCGCAGTATGACCGCGCCCCGCCGCATCTTCCGGTTTCGCGGAATCTTTTCTCCTAACCCAGGAGCTCTTCGATCTCAGAGACGGACAGGCCGCCGTGGAGAGCCATATTGACGGCGTAGCCGATGAGCTTGGCGCTTTTCCGCGTCAAGGCGTCGATATCTTTTGGCGTGACGATCATGGCGCCTTCCGGAACGGGGCAATCCTCCGAATCCAGGCTGCCGCCAGCCTGCTGACAGAGATCCATGGCTAAAGTCCAGGCGTCTACCACCATAGGCACGCCTATGGCGATCACCGGCGCCCCCAAGCTGTCCCGATCCAAGGCGACCCGGCCCGGGCCCACGCCGCCGCCGGGGGTGATGCCCGAATCGGACAGCTGAACGGTGCGGCACAGCCGGTTCATCCGCCGGGAGGCCAGAGCGTCCACTGCGATGATCGCGTCCGGCTTGATCAGCCGGCAGACGCCCTGGACGATTTCGCCGGTTTCGACCCCAGTGACGCCCAGCACCCCGGGAGAGACGGCGCCCACCCGGGCAAAATTCTCAAACGCCTCGGGCATGGCGTCCTTCAGATGCCGGGTGACAATAATTTTTTCCATGGCCAGAGGCCCCAAGGCGTCGGCAGTGATTCGCCGGTTGCCCAGCCCCACCGCCAGCACGCAGGCGGGGTCGGGAGGCAAAAGAGCCGCCAGTTCCCGGGCGACGACGGCGGCGGCCTGCTCCATGCCCTGGAAATCCCGGTCCCAATCCGGCCCCAGGTCGGCGGTGATATAGGCGCCGACGGGCTTTTCCAGCGCCGCCGCCCCCTGCTGATTGCGCACATAAACCCGGGTCAGCAAGAGATTCCCCTCCTGCTCCTCCTGCCAGTCCACCCCTTCGGGCTCCCGTTGATTGTCCTCCTGATAGAGTTCCCGGCTTTCCAGGGCCAGGTCGGTTCGCCTTTTCATAAACCCGCCTCCTTTTTCAGATATTTTTCCCGCCCGCCAGAAAATATACAAATTTCCTCCCGGAAACCCTTGCATTTACCGCCGTGAAATGTTAAAATGGTCAATGC
>CAJUIK010000040.1 GCA_910585875.1 uncultured Eubacteriales bacterium
TAACGGGTCATGGCGATACGGGCCGCCTCGATCTGGTTGCTGGTGATCCAGGCGGGCTCTGTGGCCATCAGGCCAAATTCGCCGTTGGAGACAAAATTGCCTCTGGTGGCCTTGCCCTTCATGCGTCCTCTGTGGACTCTGCGGTATTTTACTCTCTTAGGCAGAAGCATTACTGAGCGCCTCCTTCCGTTCTCGGGGGTTTCGCGGCGGGCGCGCCCTGTCCGCGGTTGTAACCGCCCTGGCCGCCGCTGCGGCCGTTGTATCCGCCGCCCTGGCGGCCTGCGCCGCCGCTGCGGTTGTTATTATATCCGCCCTGACGGTTATTATTGTAACCGCGGCCGCCGCGGCGGTCGCCGTCCCGGCGATCTCTGCGGTCCCGGCGGTCGCGCCGGGGCGCTTCCACTTCGGTGGTCCGAGGGCCGCCTGTCAGGATCTCGCCCTTATACAGCCAAACCTTGACGCCGATGCGCCCGTAAGTGGTGTTGGCCTCCGCGAAGCCGTAGTCGATGTCGGCCCGCAGGGTCTGCAGGGGGATGGTACCCTCGTGGTAATGCTCGGTGCGGGCGATTTCCGCGCCGCCCAAACGGCCGGACACACACACCTTGATGCCCTTGGCGCCCAGCTTCATGGCCCGGCCGATGGATTGCTTCATGGCCCGGCGGAAGGAGACGCGCTTCTCCAGCTGGGCGGCGATGTTCTCGGCCACCAGCTGGGCGTTCAGATCGGGGCTTCTCACTTCCACGATGCTGATGTTGACGCTCTTGGAGATCATCTTTTCCATCTCTACCCGGAGCTTCTCAATCTCAGCGCCGCCCTTGCCCACGATGATGCCCGGGCGGGCGCAGTGGATGATGATTTTCACATTTTTGCTGTTGCGCTCGATCTCGATCTGAGGAACGCCGGCGGCGTACAGCTTTTTCTTCAGGAACTTTCTGATGTTATAATCTTCTACCAAAAGGTCGCCGAAGGCGTCGTCTTTGGCATACCAGCGGGAGTCCCAACCCTTGATTACGCCCACGCGAAGACCGTGGGGATTGACTTTCTGGCCCATAACTAACCTCCTGACCTTATTCTTTTTCTTTCAGGACCATCGTGATGTGCGAGGTCCTTTTGAGGATGCGGAACGCTCTGCCCTGGGCGCGGGGGCGAACCCGCTTCATCACAGGGCCAGGGCAAACAAACACCTGGTCCACATAGAGCAGGTCGGTGTTCATGTTGTGGTTATTTTCAGCGTTGGCCGCCGCGCTCTTCAGCAGCTTCAGCATAGGCTCGCAGGCTGCCTTGGGAGTGTGCATCATTATGGCAGCGGCGGTTCCCACATCTTTGCCGCGGATCAGGTCGCAGACAATCTGGACCTTCCGAGGGGAGATGCGGACGTGCTTGAGATAAGCTTTTGCTTCCATCAGTCTCTTTCCTCCTAAGGCTTACTTGCCGTTGTTGGACGTTTTGCTGCCCGCATGGCCCCGGTATGTCCGGGTGGGGGCAAATTCGCCCAGCTTATGGCCCACCATGTCCTCTGTCACATAGACGGGGACGTGCTTTCTGCCGTCGTGGACGGCGATGGTATGTCCCACGAACTGGGGGAAGATGGTGGAGGCGCGGGACCAGGTCTTCAGCACTCTCTTTTCACCAGTCTTGTTCAGTTCATTGACCCTTTTGATCAGCTCGGGAGCCACAAAGGGGCCCTTCTTAACGCTTCTGCCCATGAGTTGTGTCTCCTTTCATTATTTGCCGTTGCGGCGGCGGACAATCTGCTTGTCGGTGCGGTTTTTGGTCTTGCGGGTTTTATAACCCATTGTGGGCTTGCCCCAGGGGGTGACAGGGCTGGGCCGGCCGATGGGGCTCTTGCCTTCGCCGCCGCCGTGGGGGTGGTCGCAGGGGTTCATGACGGAACCGCGCACGGTGGGACGGAAGCCCTTGTGACGGGTGCGGCCCGCTTTGCCGATCTGGACGTTTTCATAGTCGATATTGCCCACCTGGCCGATGGTGGCCTTGCAGTTCATACGGATATACCGCACTTCGCCGGAAGGCAGGCGGACCTGAGCGGCCTCGCCCTCTTTGGCCATCAGCTGAGCGGCGCCGCCGGCGCTGCGCACCAGCTGGGCGCCTCTGCCGGGATACAGCTCGATGTTGTGGATCACGGTGCCCAGAGGGATATTGGCGATGGGCAGGCAGTTGCCCGGCTTGATATCCGCCGTGGCGGAGGAATAGACTACGTCGCCGACGTTCAGGCCGTTGGGGGCGATGATATAGCGGCGCTCTTTATCCTCATATTCCACCAGCGCGATGTTGGCGCTGCGGTTGGGGTCGTATTCGATGGTCAGCACTGTGGCGGGCATTTCCATCTTATCCCGCTTGAAGTCGATCACGCGGTATTTCTTTTTGTTGCCGCCGCCCCGGTGGCGGACGGTGATTCTGCCATAGCTGTTTCGGCCGGAATTCTTCTTGAGAGTCTCAAGCAGGCTCTTTTCCGGCTTAACCTTGCTCAGGCCCGAATAGTCGATCACCGTCATATTTCTTCTGGACGGCGTCGTCGGGTTGAAGGTTTTGATAGCCACTGTGTTTCACTCCTTATTGTCGTTTGTTTTGCGCCGCCGCCGGTCGTCGGTCTTACGCGGCATACTTTCATTCGGGCTTTGCCCAGGCAGTTCTTTTGTTTAGAACATACCCTCGAAGATTTCAATTCCCTTGGAATCTTCGGTCAGACGCACAATGGCTTTTTTCTTTTTCGAGGTATAACCAGTATGAACGCCCATTCTCTTTTGCTTGCCCCGGACGTTGATGGTGTTCACGCTCAGGACCTTTACTTTGAAAATCTCTTCGATGGCCTTGCGGATTTCCACTTTGTTGGAGCCTGTGGCCACCTCGAAGACATATTTCTTATCCGCGATGCCGGCCATGCTCTTTTCTGTGATGACCGGACGGAGGATCACGTCGTATGCTGTTTTCATTATGCGTATACCTCCTCGATTTTGGCCACCGCCGCTTTGTCCACCACAAATTTATCGGCGTGCAGGATGTCGTACACGCTGATGACGGAAGCCACTGTGGTGCGGACGCCGGGCACGTTGCGGGCGGACAGCACCAGGTTGCGGCGGACTTCGGGGGTTACCACCAGCGCTTTGCCGGAGATGCCGGCGTCGTTCATGAACTTGACGAAGCTCTTTGTCTTCACTTCGTTCAGGTCCAGGTTGTCGACGACCATCACGTTGCCGGCGGCCGCCTTGGCGGACAGGGCGCTCTTGATGGCCAGCTGGCGGGTTTTCTTATTCATATGATAGCCGTAGTCCCGAGGCTTGGGGCCCAGCGCGACGCCGCCGTGGGTCCACTGAGGCGCCCGGGTGGAGCCCTGACGGGCCCGGCCTGTGCCCTTCTGGCGCCAGGGCTTGCGGCCGCCGCCCCGGACCTCGGCCCGGGTCAGCGTGCTCTGGGTGCCCTGCCGCTGGTTGGCCAGATAATTCTTGACGGCCTCGTGCATTACGGCGGTGTTGGGCTCGATGCCGAAGACGGCGTCGTTCAGCTCGATATCGCCCACGACCTTGCCAGTCATATCGTAAACATTTACTTTTGCCATGTTGTTTGTTCCTCCTTCCCTGCCCTTAAGCCTTGACCGTATTCTTGATGAATACGATACCGCCCTTGGGGCCGGGGACAGCGCCGCGGATGGCGATCAGGTTCAGTTCTTTATCCACCTTGGCGATATCCAGGTTTTGAATTGTAACCTGCTCGGCGCCCAGATGGCCGGCCATCTTTTTGCCGGGGAAGACCCGGGAGGGGTCGGTGTTGGCGCCCATGGAGCCGACGGAGCGGTGCACAGGACCCACGCCGTGGGTATGTTCCTGGGAATGAGCGTTCCAGCGCTTGATGATGCCGGCGTACCCTTTGCCCTTGCTGACGCCGGTGACGTCCACCTTGTCGCCTTCGGCAAACACGTCGGCGTACACGATATCGCCCACATTATAGGAAGAGATATCGTCCAGCCGGAATTCTTTCAGGTATTTCTTCATGCCCACGCCGGCCTTTTTCAAGTGTCCGGCCTCGGGCTTGTTCAGCTTTTTCTCCGCGATATCGGCGAAGCCCAGCTGGATGGAATCAAAGCCTTCTTTGTCCACCGTCTTTTTCTGCACCACGGTGCAGGGGCCGGCTTCGATGACGGTGACGGGAATCACTTTGCCCGTCTCGTCAAAGATCTGGGTCATGCCGACCTTTTTGCCAATAATGGCTTTCTGCATTGTATTTCCTCCTTACAGGCTATTGGTTGAAGGGGTCCGCCTTCAACTTGACCCGCCCGCCCTTTCGCGGGTTTCTCGGGTTGCGACTTTTTTGGTTTACAGCTTGATTTCAATCTCCACGCCGGCGGGCAGATCCAGGTTGGTCAGCGCCTCGGTGGTCTTCTGGGTGGGCTTCAGGATATCGATCAAGCGCTTGTGGGTCCGGCGCTCAAATTGCTCCCGGCTGTCTTTATATTTGTGTACGGCCCGCAGGATGGTGACGATTTCCTTTTCCGTAGGCAGAGGGATGGGGCCGGAAACTTCCACGCCGGTGCGCTTGGCCGTCTCCACGATTTTCTCCGCCGCCTGGTCGATCACCTGGTGGTCGTAAGCCTTTAAGCGAATCCTGATTCTGTCTGTCTTTGCCACTATGTGTTCCTCCTTGAATTTGCGAACGTAATCAAATTTTGGTTGACCGCGTTCGGCGGGAAACTCGCAACGCCTCCGGGCGTATCGCGTTTCAGGCATGAAAGAAGCCGGCTGCATAGGCGCAATCTTCCGGCGTTTTCCGCACCCGTTGGTTTCCCAGGAGGGCTTGCCTGTCCATGCAGACAGTCCCGCCCCGCGAAACGCGCGTGCCGTTTGTTTCCCAGCCGCCCGATTGTCGGACATACTCCACCGAAGTTACCCGCCAAAGGCGGCAATCTCCAGCTTCATCGCATTGTTTTTCGCGCCAAGGCATAGAAATCCCTTTTCAAGCGCTCCCCTATCATACCCTATCCTTCGGCAGTTGTCAAGGGTTTTTGCGGGTTTTTTGTGAAGATTGCGGCGCAGCGGCCCGACGCTGGCCGCCGGGCTGTTTTTGTGTTATACTTGGCTGCATATCGTTAAGAAAGCGACGTGATTTGATGAAAATCCTATCCCTTGGTTCTCTCAACATCGATTTTGTGTATAGCGTCGGCCATATCTGCTTGGAGGGGGAAACCCTCTCCGCCCGGGCGCTGGAGCGGAAACAGGGCGGCAAAGGCCTCAATCAGGCGGCGGCCTTGGCCCGGGCCGGGGCCCCGGTTTTCATGGCCGGCTGCGTGGGGCCGGACGGAGACGATTTGGCAGAGACGCTGGCCCGCTCCGGCGCGGACGTCTCCTATGTCCGAAAAATCCAGGAGCCCAGCGGCAGCGCCATGATTCAGCTGGCCGATTCGGGCGCCAATTCCATTGTCGTCTACGGCGGCGCCAACCGGAAAGTCACGCCCCAGATGATCGACGAGGTCCTGTCCCATTTCAGCCCGGGGGATTACATCCTGTTGCAAAATGAAATCTCCTGCGTGGAGTATGCCTTCCGCGCCGCCAAAGCCCGGGGGATGAAGCTGGCTTTCAACCCCTCCCCCATTTCCGAAGAGCTGTTTCGGTATCCTCTGGAGCTGGCGGACATCCTGATTCTCAACGAACTGGAGGGCCGGAGCCTGGCCGGAATCCAAAGCTCCTCCGGGGAAGAGATTTTGGCCGCCCTGGCCCGCCGGTTTCCCCAAGCCGCCGTCGTCCTTACCCTGGGGGAACAGGGCGCGCTCTACCAAGACGGGCGGAGCCGCCTGTTCTGCCCCGCCCAAAAAGTACCCGTGATAGACACCACAGGGGCTGGAGACACTTTCTGCGGCTATTTTTTGGCCTGCTCCATGAAAGGAATGCCCCCGGAACAGGCGCTGGCTATGGCTACCCAGGCCAGCGCCTTGGCCATCGGAACAAAGGGCGCCGCGGACAGCATCCCCTCTTGGGCCCAGGTGGAAGCCGCGGCGGCCCGGCCAGGGCGGTAGCCAGAGCCGCGCCCGGGCCGTCCCAAGGCGGCCGCTGCCAGCCCCGTTATTCGCCCGCCGCGGCCCCGCCGCTGACGGAGACGACAGAGAGCCAGGCCGGCAGGGCGGCCATGGGGTTGCGCCGCCAGCAGTTGATCTCCGTCAGCCGCTCTGGAACCTGTTTTTGCAGCTGTTCATAGGAAAACCAGAACGAAGCGTCCGCGGCCGGTAGCTCTTCCATCCGGCGGATGGAAAATCCCGCCCCAATCATGGCGTTCACGATATCTTGAACCCGCCAATGGAGCTGGGGCCGCGTCTCCTCATAAGGCTTAATCACCTTCGGCTCCCGCCAGGGTTCCCCAGAAAAAGGCCTCTGAAACGGATGGACGTCGTATAAAACGGCGACTCCGCCGGGCTTGAGCGTCCGATGGAAGCTGCGATACATTTCGTCCAAATCCGCAATCCAGGTCAGCGTGCCGTTGGAGGTGTAAATCAGGTCGAAGCAGCCGCTTTCCAAACCGGCCAGCGTCCCAGTGTCCTCCTGCGCAAACCGAATCTTCAGCCCGCGCCGGCCGGCGACTGCCTGGGCCCGATCCAGCTGCTTTTGACTGATGTCCGTCGAGACGACTTCCGCCCCCATCCGCGCCAGGGCAAAGGCGGCGTGATTGTCTCCGCTGGAGGGCAAAAGGACCTTCTTCCCCTGCAAGTCGGGGACAAACTGCCGAAGCAGCCGATAAACCGCCGGATGAAAGGCCCTGGCCGGATCCTTCATCAGCTCTTCAATCTTCTCTTCCGCACGCAAAGATTGATACCAGTCCGAGTCCGCCGTTTTGTCCCAGTATTCCTTGATCTTCTCCAATGATTCGCCCACAATGTTCTCCTTCCTCCGCTCTGACAGACGGCTCTTACCCCAGATCTTCCAAACCGCAGTCCAGCAGCATTTCCGCCAGCTGCCGTCCGCCTATCAGGCGGACGCCCTGGGCCTTGGCGGTCTGGACGGCTTCCCGGCTGAATTCCGCCGTAGAAACGGCCCAGGGGATATAGACGCAATCGTCCGCCCGCCCCTTTTGAGCCCGATATTTAGCCACTTGCCGCACAGCCCAATCGCCGGTTTCGCCCCGATGCTTTTTCACCTGGATGTAAAAAATAACGCCCAAGCCGTCGAATTCGGCCACCACGTCGGCGTCCGCCCCGTCTTCCTTTCCCCCTTCGTTTTTGGCGGGGCGCCAGGCCCGGGAAGCGCCTTGCTTCTTCATATACCGGCACAGCAGCTCTTCCAGGCCGTCTGGGTCCAGCCTCTGCTCCACGGCCTGGCTCAGCGCCGGCGCCGCCGCTTCCAAAACCGCCTCTCGAAAGCTGACCGGCCCTTCCGCCGCCAACGCCTGCTCCACGCTGTCGGCCAGGTCGGTAATGTCCCCGTTGGTCTGGCGCATTTTCATCCGAGAGCGCAGGGGAGCGTCGGCCAGGCTGCGGGATATGGGCCAAGGCCGCAGGGGCCGGACCCCTGCGGCAAAGCCCAACTCGCAAAACTGTCCCGCCTCGTCCCACAATCCGTCCTCCTGAACCGAGATTTGGACGCCGGCTTTGTCCTGAAACTGCCGCCCCGCCAGCGCTGTGATTTCAAACGGCCGGCCGGTTATCTCCACAATGGCGAACTCCTTTTCAAACAGCGGAACTACTACGACGTCCCCAGGCTGAAACTGGCTGAAGTTCCAAAAGCCCCAGCGCCCCGGGCCCCAGCCCGCCGTGACTTTTTCAAAGGCGCTCCTGCCCTCCCGGCGGATCTCCTCCAGCAACCCGGTTCCCATCAGGCCGGGCCAGCCGGTGGAGAGAAATCCTTGCTCCAGCAGCGGGTAGGAAACCTCCCATTCATGGGAGATCCGGTGCAGCCAATATCGTTTGGGCATTTCGCTATTCCCCCTCGTCCTCGTCGATCAAAGACTCGTCGGCCAGCAGCTCTTCGTCGGTCCATTCGTCCTCGGCGGGGTCGTTGAGGCCGTCCTGGCGGTCGGCCTGGTTTTTCGCCTGGCTGTAGAGGGCGCTGAATTCCTCCTCCTCCATCTGGCAGATATCAAATTCCTCCTTGCGCTCCGGGCCGATCAGCTGGACCCAGCGCTGCAGCATCTGCTGGTTTTCCCGCTTCAGGCCGCCCCGGAAAGCCCGGGTCCCCTCCTCGTCCCAAAAAGCGCAGGGATAACACATGGCCTTGCCCATGGCGTTCATCTCAATCCAGATCATCCGCAGGTCTTTTTCTTTGTGCGTCCCTTGATAATACCGGGTCTCGTATTTTCGGCTCAGCGAAAAAAAGCTCTTCTTCTTGATTTCGTTGACAATGGCCGGGGTGTATTGTTTCATGGTCGTTCTCCTCTGTCTTTTACAAAATGCTCAAGTCCAGCTCGTCGGCCAGCCGGGCCAGCAGCTCGATGCCGCCGCTGCTGTTGCCCGCTTCGTTCAGAGCCGGGCCGATCAGGCCCAGGCCCATGCGGCCCGGGATGGAAGCCATGATGCCGCCGCCCACGCCGCTTTTGGCGGGCACGCCGGTCTGCACCAGGAATTCGCCGGACTGCTCGTACATCCCGCAGGACACCATGACGGCCAGAGCCGTCCGGCAGTGTTGCCGCAGGGCGCAGGCCTGGCGGGTGACGGGGTTGACTCCGCCGTTGGCCAGAGTGGCGGCAATGCAGGCCAAGTCCCGGCAATCCACCTGGAGGGAGCACAGGCGGAAATAGTCGTCCAGCAGCTGCTCCACATCCCCTTCGATGATATTGGTGCTCTGCATAAAATAGGCGATGGCCCGGTTGCGGCTGCCGTGTTCCTTTTCTGAGAGATAGACGTCCTCGTCCACTTCCAGCCGCTGCTCGGCGGTCATGCTCTTCACCAGCTCCATCACCCGCTCAAAGCGCTCTCCATGGCCCCCGTTCACCAGAAACAGGGAGGCGATGGCGCCGCTGTTGATAAAGGGGTTCAGCGGCTTGTGCTGGTTGCGCTCCTCCAGCTCCACGATGGAGTTGAAGCCGCCGGCAGTGGCGTTGAGGCTGATTTTCTGGTTCAGCCTGTCCAGCGGACAATCGGCCAGCGCCTGCAAAAAAATCGCCACCTTGACGATGCTCTGAATGGTGGCCCGTTTCTGCCAATCTCCGGCGCCCACGCCTCGGCCCTGCAAATCCATCAGGTAAACTCCCAGCTGGTGGGGGTCCGCCTCCGCCAGTTTGGGGATATACGAAGCCACCTTCCCCTTGTCCGCCGCCCATCGGCTGGCCTCGGCCACATCCTCCAGGTGTTCTTGCGTCATCATAAAGCGTTTTCCTCCTGCTCCTTGCCTGAACTGGGCGTTTCGCCCGTCTTAGAAGATATTATACCCTCTGCCTTCAGCCCTTTCAAGCAAAACCTCCGCCGCCGAAGCGCGCGAAAAGAGCCGGGTCCTTCCGCAAGGCCCGGCTCTCATTTCAGTATGCAGGACGTCTACTCTTCCCCTTCCGCCCGCTCCAGCAAAAAGACCACTGGCCGGACGCCGTCGTCGCAGCAGACGACGATGTTCTTTTTGGGCTCCTTCATCCAGCCGTCCCAATAAAATTGACCTCCCTGCAGGGCGGCGTAGACCTTGTTTTTGATCACATCCCAGGCGCTGGGGCAAAAATTCTTTTCATAAGGGAAGGCGTCGTAGTTCTCCCGAGATACCAAAAAGGCCTGCCCCTCTTTCACTCGGGCGCAGGGCCCCTTTTGGGGGTTGGCCAGATATTGATCCGCCAGATCTTGGTAGTATTCCCGTTTGAGCACAGTGATTTTCACCTTTGTATGCATCTGCGGTTCCTCCTGTTCGTTCCGGTTGGATTGAAAAAAGCCTGATAGCGTGATATAGTAAGCAGGCGGGCTTGTTCGGCTCTATTGTCTCATTTCCCCGGCGATTTGTCTGCATCAGCTGATACACAGCCCGCAAAACAAGAAAAGAAGGTGCGCGCTCCATGCAAATGATGTTTCTCGGCCTCTCCTCCCTGGCCAGCTCCCTGCTTCAGGCGGTGACGGGCTTCGGCTTCGGCATTGTGATGATGGCTATCATGCCCCTGTTCCTGCCCTATGAAATCGCGCTGAACGTCTCCACCGTGCTGTCTCTGGCGCTGAACGTCACCATCCTGGCCCGTTGTTTCCGCCATATCCAGTGGAAGCAGCTGTGTTTCCCCGCTTTGTTCTGTATCTTGGGCTCTTCCGGCGGAATGTGGCTGATGCACGAATCCCCTTCCCCCGTCTATAAGCGGCTGCTGGGGGTTTTTCTGATTCTGCTGGCCGTCTGGCTGTATTTTTTCAGCAGCCGGGTGCGCATTCGCCCCATTCTCCGCAACGCCGCTCTGGCCGGCGTAATTTCCGGCGTGTGCGGCGGCCTATTCAGCGTCAGCGGCCCGCCGATGATTCTCTATTTTGTCTCCGTGCTGGAGGATAAACAGCAGTATATGGCCACTACCCAATGCTATTTCCTCCTCAACAATATCTATTTGCTGATTGTGCGCAGCGCCCTGCATCTGATTCCCGGCGGCATCCTGACCCCCGTTTTGTGGGGCGCCGGGGGCCTGGTTGTGGGCAGCCTGCTGGGCGGCCGGATTTTCAACAGCATCGACGGCAAAAAACTCAAGTCCGCCGTCTATGTGGTGATGGCCGTTTCCGGCCTGTGGATCGCCGTCAACGGCTAAGGCAGTTCTGGTTGCCAAAACCAGCCGCGCCCGATTTTTCTCCTTCTTCGTCGTTTCGTCCTCTATTGCGCCCGCCTGTCCTCTGTGGTATACTATTGATAGACTCCGCCCAGACGGCAGACGATTTCCGGCTGGAACTCTATTTGATAAAAAGGGGGCTCCAAAAAATCTTTGATTTTTTTGGAGAATCATTGTTATGGACGAAACCAATCTGACAGGCGAAAAAAGCCTCCGCGAAAAACTGACGGACTGTGTCGACAGCCTGTCCAGCCCCCGGGCTCTGAGCTGGGACAGTCTGCCCGAGCTGGATCTCTATATGGACCAGGTCATCGTATTGATGGAAAAGCACCTGGCCCTGTTCGGCGACGGGCGGGACAAGCTGCTCACCCCCTCTATGGTGAACAATTATGTAAAGCTGGGGCTGATCCCCCCGCCGGTGAAAAAGAAATACAATCGAGAGCACCTGGCTCGGCTGACCGTCATCTGTATGCTCAAGCCGCTGCTGCCCATCCCGGCCATAGCCTATTTGACGAACCAATGCGCCAAATCCGCCGGGCTGCCGCCGGCTTTCGACCAATTCATCCAAGCCCAGCGCCAGGCTCTGGAACAGGCCGCCCAATCCGCCCGGCTGGAAGCAGACCAGGACTCCGGTTTGGCGGAACAAGAAAACCTGGCCCGGCTGGCGCTCAATCTCATCGCCCAGGCCAACGCCAGCCGGGTGCTGGCGGAAAAAATCGCCCTGCTCCTCCAGCAAGAGGAGGGGCCTCCGGCAAAAAAGCAATAAAAAAAGCGCCTTTGGGCGCTTTTTTTGCGGCCGACGCAAAAAGGCCGGGACAGCTTAGCTATCCCGGTCTTTTTATGCGCTTCGGGCCTTTGGAATTACTGATTCTCCGCCAGCTCTTTGCGGCAGATTTCGCAGACGTTTTTGCCCTTGAACTCCGAAACCTTTTTAGAGCTGCCGCAGAAGACGCAGTTGGGCTCGTGCTTGCGCAACACGATGGACGTGCCGTCCATGTAGATCTCGATGGGGTCGCCCTTGCTCGCGTCGATGTTCAAGGTGCGGCGCAGTTCGATGGGCAGGACGATGCGGCCCAAGCTGTCGATGTTTCTTACGATTCCAGTAGATTTCATAATAATGGAACCTCCTCTCTTTATTTCGCCGTCGCTGCTATTATCATACCAGACGTTACAAAAAGTGTCAATAAACGACAAGTTACAAAATTGTTAATATTTTATGCCGGTAAAGTGATGAAAATAACCAAAAAGCCTTGCTGTCAACAGTTTTTTAATTTGTCCGCTTTCTGGCCAAATTTTTTAAGACTTGCCGCAATTTTGTATAAAAATAGTTTTTCGGCGGCGGAGCGGGTCGCCGGAAAAAATCGCCGTTACGCCGATTATTTTTATTCTATATTCAAAAATTTGGAATTTCGAATCAAACTACTCGGCCGAGGCCCCTGCCCGGCATAAATCCGCCGCCGGAAGCGTAAAATTGCCCATGGACCGGCGGCCGCCCCGGCCGGCTGGAAAAACTGAGAAAAGGCGTTGATTGCGATGATGGCGAAAGTATTTACCGCCCTGCTGGCCGTTGCGCTGGTTTTTGGCCTGCTGGGGGGCGAAATCGGCCAGGTAGCGGCGGCTCTTCCCCAGGGCGCCGCCGGCGCTGTAGAGCTGGCCTTGAGCCTGGGCGGCGTCATGTGCGTCTGGTCGGGCATTTTGGAAATCATGGATCAAAGCGGCCTGAGCCGCAAAATCGCCCAGGGGCTGGGGCCGGTCGTCCGGCGGATTTTCGGCCCGGCGGCCCGAGACCCCCAGACGGCGGAAGCCCTGAGCCAGAATATGGCCGCCAACCTGCTGGGCCTGGGCGCCGCCGCCACCCCCGCCGGCCTGCGGGCGGCCGCTCGGCTGGCCCAGCGGGAGGGCCGGCCAAACGGCGACGCCGTTTTGCGCCTGATGGCCCTGAATTCCGCCTCGCTCCAGCTGATCCCCGCCAATATTGCGGCGGTCCGGGCGGCGGCGGGGGCCGCAGACCCATTTTCCATCCTGCCGGCGGTCTGGCTGGCCAGCGCCGCCTCGGTGGGCGCCGTCTTGCTGGCCAGCCGGCTGCTGGCCCGGGCGTGGCCCGCGTGAGCCGGGCGCTGATTCCCCTGCTGGCGGCGGCCGCGGCCCTATATGGGCTGAAGCAGGGCTGCGACGTATACGCCGCCTTTCTCCAAGGGGTCCGAAAGGGCATGAAAACCATGGTTTCCATCTTCCCTCCCATGCTGGCCATGCTGACCGCTCTGGCCATGGTTCGGGCCTCGGGTGCGGTGGACGTGCTGGCCCACGGTCTGGCGCCGCTGTTGGCGCCGCTGGGCCTGCCGGCGGAATGCGTTCCCCTGGCTCTGCTGCGGCCTTTTTCGGGCAGCGGCGCTCTGGCTTTGGGGGCGGACGTCATCCGTCAAGCCGGGCCGGACAGCCCAGCGGGGTTGATTGCGGCGGTGATGCTGGGTTCCAGCGAAACCAGCGTCTATTGCGTGGCCCTATACAGCGCCTCCGTAGGGGCCAAAAACACCCGCTGGGCCCTCTGGGCAGCCCTGGCCGGGGATCTGGCGGCTTTTCTGGCTTCTGTGCTGGCCGTGCGGCTATTCCTTCTCTGAAAATTGGGAAAGGGCCTGCTGATAGACGCTGTTTTTGGGCAGGTTGAGCCGGCGGGCGGCCTGCTTGGCCGCTTCGCTGAGGGAGAGGCCCTGGTCCATCAGCTGGGCCGTCAGTTCCATGGGGTTCTCTTTCGGCGCCCGCTCCTCCGAGTCCGGGGCGCCGGCCAGCACCAACACAAATTCCCCCCGAGGCGGGTTTTGCCGGTAGTGCTCCAGCGCCTGGGCCAGCGTCGTGCGCCGGGCCTCCTCGTGAATTTTGGTCAGTTCCCGGGCCAAGACAATGGGCCGATCCCCCAGGATCTCGTAAAAATCCTCTAAGGTCCGCAGCAGCTTGTGGGGCGCCTCGTAAAAGACCATGGTCCGTTTTTCCTCCCGGATCTCCTCCAAATGCTGGCGGCGGCTCTTTTTATTCACCGAAAGAAAGCCCTCAAAACACCAGCGGCCGCAGGGCAGCCCGCCGACGGACAGGGCGGCTATGGCGGCGCAGGGCCCGGGCACGGCCACAACCTCCACCCCCCGCTGGGCGCAGATTTCCACCAGGTCGCAGCCCGGGTCGCTGATGGCCGGGGTGCCGGCGTCGGTGATCAAGGCGCAGTTTTCCCCCGCCTCGATGCGCCGGGCGATCTGCTCCCCTTTGGCCTTCCGGTTGTGCTCAAAATAGCTGACTTGGGGCTTTTTGATGCCAAAGGCGTTGAGCAGCCGGGCGCCTACCCGGGTGTCCTCCGCGGCGATGAAATCCGCCTGAGCCAGAGTCTGCTGAGCCCGGGGGGAAAGATCCCCCAAGTTGCCGATAGGCGTGGCCACCACATAGAGTTTTCCTGCCATAATTCAACCTTCCTTTTCTTCGTCCAAATGGTAAATCCGCCGGTATTCCGGGCTGGGCCCTCCCGCCGAATCCTGCAAAATCAGCGGCGGCGCCCATTCCAGCTCCCCCAGGCCCCGGCGGGCCATAGCCAGCAGCAGCTGGGCCGGCTCCCCCGCCCGCCGGGCCACAGGCCGCAGCAGGCGGGGGGAGAAGCCGGCTTGGTCCAGAGCCCGCGCCGCCCAGTTCCACCGGCGGGCGGGCCAACAGAAATAAAATCGGCCCTTGTCCGCCAACAGCCGCCGAAGCGCTTGGCACAGCTGGTCCATGGCGCAGCCTTCTTCCCCTCGGGCCAGGCGCTGAACCGGGTCCTGGGGCTGGGGGCCGGGCAGCCCGTAGGGCGGGTTGCACAAACAGACCTGATACGGCGCCCGCCCCCGGAATTGGCGCAGATCCCCCTCATACAGCGTCCCCCGGCTTTCCAGGCCGCAGCGGCTCTGATTGCGCCGGGCCACGGACAGGGCCTCCGGGTTGCGCTCCACTCCGTCCAGCTCCCCATCCTCCTGGCGCAGCAGGGTCAAAACGTACAGGCCCCCTTGGCCTGTTCCCAGTTCCAGGCCCCGTTCCCCCGGCTTCAGCCGGACGAAATCCGAGAGCAGAGCGCTGTCCTGGGTCAGCCGGAATCCCCGGCCCCCCTGGAGCAAGCTATATCCGCCCCAAAGGGCGATTTCCTGTTCTTTTTGCTGCAAAACCTTCCTCCCGACGGCTGGAACTCCTCCAGCCCATATCCCATGCGATCATTGATTGTAAAAATCACCCTTTCCCGATGGGAAAGGCCGGCGTCCTGAAAAAACCTCCGATTTGCGCCAGGGTCTGGCGGAATAATCGGTCTTTGGGGCGCCATACTATATCATCATAATCGAAACGCAAATAAAATGCAAAGGACGTATGGTATCATGGCAGTAAACAAACGGCTTTTGACAAGCCTGGCGGCCCTTTTTCTGCTCAACGGCCTGATTATCGCTCTGGTCCAGCAGCTGGCCCCCCAGAGCCAGGCCGCCGCCTACCAGCAGGGGTCCCAGGGGCAAGCGGTGCGCACAATTCAGCAAAAGCTCAAGCGCTGGGGCTATTACGACGGCGAGGTAGACGGCGTTTACGGCTCCCAGACCGTCAAAGCCGTCAAATATTTTCAGCGGCGCAACGGCTTGACCCCCGACGGCGTGGCCGGCGCCGCCACCCTGAAAGCCCTGGGCATGGCGGAATTTGAAACCTCCGCCGGCAGCGGGGCGGGCCGGGACAACGACCTGTATCTGCTGGCCCGGATGATTTCCGCCGAAGCCCGGGGCGAGCCCTACGAGGGCCAAGTGGCCGTGGGGGCGGTGATCCTCAATCGGGTGCGCCATCCCTCCTTCCCCAATTCGGTGGCCGGCGTGATCTATCAGCCCGGCGCCTTTTCCGCTTTGAACGACGGCCAATACGACCAACCGGTGGCCGATTCCTCCCGCCGGGCCGCCCAAGACGCCATGAGCGGCTGGGACCCCACCGACGGCGCCATTTATTATTATAACCCGGCCAAGACCACCAACCAATGGATTTACAGCCGCCCTGTGGTGGCCCGCATCGGCGACCACGTTTTCGCCGCCTGACCCGCAAAACACAACCGCCTCCGGGCGGTTATTTTTTTGCGGAAACCGCCGGCGGACGCCCTTGGGCTGCGACGTTTCTCTTGACACATTCCGGCCGTCGATATACAATAAAAGAGGTATTCTGCTTTTTCCCCGCGCGCCTGCGCGGACGCCGAGAACTGACAGCGGAACCTGCTCCCTGGCGCCAGCGCAGGGGAGGTTTGCGCTGTTTTTTTGCGGCTTATCCTCTCAGGCGTTATAAGGAACCCTATTTTTAGAAAATTGATAAAGAAGGAGGAGACGCATTTGCCCGGAAACACAGGATTTTATATCGTTTCAGCTATCTTGATTTTTGTCGCTTGCGCCGGCGGTTTCTTTGCCGGTTTCCTATACAGAAAAAAAATCGCTGAAAAAGAGATCGGCAGCGCCGAGGACGAAGCCACCCGCATCCTCAACGACGCCATTAAATCCGCCGAAACCAAAAAGCGCGAGGCCGTTGTGGAAGCCCGCGAAGAAGTATTCAAAGTCCGCGCCGAGGCGGACAGGGAGCTGAAAGAACGCCGGAGCGACGCTCAAAAACAGGAGCGCCGGATCCAGCAAAAAGAAGAACAGCTGGACCGCAAATATGAAAGCATCGAGAAAAAAGAGGAAAAACTAAACCAGAAGCTCAAAAAGGCCGACGAATCCCTGGAGGAAGTGGAGGCCCTGAAACAGACCCAAATGGAGACTCTGGAGCGCATCTCCGGCTTTACCGCCGAAGAAGCCAAAGGATTTTTGGTTTCCACAGTGGAGGAGGAGGCCCGTCACGACGCCGCCCTCCGCCTGAAGGAGCTGGACCAGCAGCTCAAAGAAGAGGCCGACCGGCGGGCCCGGGAAGTGATTTCCCTGGCCATCCAGCGCTGCGCTGCAGACCATGCCAGCGAAGTCACCGTTTCTGTGGTGCCCCTGCCCAACGACGAGATGAAGGGCCGCATCATCGGCCGGGAGGGCCGGAA
>CAJUIK010000041.1 GCA_910585875.1 uncultured Eubacteriales bacterium
CGTCGGCATAGATCGGAGCCGCCACCATGATGGAGAGTTCGCCGGTCACTTTGCTGATCAACGGCTCGGACACATAGACGTTTCCCTCCATGGCCTGGCGCACATATTCCCGGTCGGAATAGTCGTTTCCATCAAAGATGCTGATTCCGTCCGCGCCCACAATATTGCCCCGCTGGAACCCGTGCATCCGAACCCGCTCTTCGATGACAGCCCGTTTTTGGCTCACCGAAGCTGTTTTATCGGACAGCTGAGGGATACAGCCCGTGTCCATAGCCACGTTTCGATAGGCGTTCAATTCCTGCTCGATGCGCTCGCCGGCCAGGGCGGCCGTTTCGCTCATCATCTGCTCCACAGTGTTCAAAGTACTCCGATAATTCAGCGTCATGCTGGAAAACCCCACTGCAAACAAAGCGATGAGGACCGTCGCAATCAAACAGACTGTGATTTTTTTTCGGATACTGTTCATGTTGGCACACACCCCTATTTTTGGCATTTTTACCTGGAACCCGCTGAATGCAAACCTATTATAGAATGGTTGACGGCGGGTTGTCAATGACGAGCTGGAAACAGGGGTGAAAAACGCTTGGAACTCCTGCTGAGCGGCGCAGGACGCGTTGCCAAATCCATTGTCCCCCGCGCTGGACTATGGTATAATAGTCAAAACAACCCGACGCCTGGGAAGGGCGGCGCTCGCCTATGTTCGGCGACGCCGGAAACTGGAAGGGTTCCGGCTTTTGGGGGAGGGTTGGCGTTTGATTCAGTGGAAATCCATTGAAATTCAATCAAAAAGGGCTTCGGCGGAGAGCAAGGCGCCGAGGCGGAAGGAGCAGAAAGGGGATTTTGATGAACGAGCAACGTTTGAACAGAGTGCGGCGGCTGATGGAGGAGCAAGGGCTGGAGCAGATTGTGGTGTCGGCTGCGGCTTCGGTCTATTACCTGACCGGCCTTTGGGTATCGCCCATGGAGCGAATGTTGGCCCTTTATATCACGCGCAAGGATTGCGCGCTGTACGCCAACGAGCTGTTCGGCCTGGAAGCCCGGCCCGGGCTGGAGCTGATTCTGCACGGCGACAGCGACGACCCCACGGCCCAGCTCGCCCGCCGGCTGCTGCCCGGCAAGCTGGGGGTGGACAAATTCTGGCCCAGCAAATTTCTCATCTCGCTGCTGGAGGCCCGGGGGGATATCGTCCCGGTTCAGGGATCGGACCCGGTGGACCAGGCCCGGATGTATAAGGACGCCCAGGAGATTGAAGCTATACGCCATGCCTCCCAAGTCAACGATATGGTGATGGAACAGGCCGTTCTGGCCCTGAAGGAGGGCGTTCAGGAGCAGGAGATCGCCGCGCTGGCGGAAGAGCTCTACCGGCGCAACGGCGGCGATCGAGGCGAGGGGCTGATCGTCAGCTTTGGGGCCAACTGCGCAGACCCTCATCATGGGCCGTCCGACGCCGTGATCGCGCCGGGGGATTCTGTGGTGCTGGATTTCTTTACGCCCATCCAGCGCTATTGGTGCGATATGACCCGCACGGTCTTTTTCCGTCAGGCGGATCAGGAGCAGCGCCGCGTTTATCAAGCTGTGCTGGAAGCCAATTTGGCGGCGGAGGCCCTGCTGCGGCCCGGCGTCCCTATGAGCCAGGTGGATCAAGCCGCCCGGCAGATGATTGAACAGGCCGGATACGGCCCGTATTTCACCCATCGTCTGGGGCATGGTTGCGGCCTGGAATGTCACGAGCCCCCAGATAACAGCGCCGCCAGCCAGGCTGTGGCCCAGCCGGGCATGGTCTTTTCTGTGGAACCCGGCGTTTACCTGCCCGGCCGCTTTGGCGTGCGCATTGAAGATCTGGTTTTGGTCACAGAAGACGGCTGTGAAGTCTTGAATAAACTCCCGAAGGATCTTCAAATCATAGAATAAAGAATCGACCCTGCCCGCCGGCGATTGCCGGCCGAAAGATGGGGAATTGCGCCCAACGGCCCCGGCTTCGGGCGCAGAGGCCCGCCGCCCCGCCGAGGCGATACAGGCCCGCCCGCCGGCGCTTGCCGGCTGAAAAAAGCGGCATGGCTTTGAAGCCATGCCGCTTTTGGGGCCGGAGAGGATTAGTACTGCTGTTGCTGCTGGCCGCCGTTGTTTGTGCTGGTGGGCACAGAGGTGTTGATGACGGAGCTGGGGTTGCTGGCCAGAGTGTTTTCGGCGTGCATGATCATTTTTTTGACCATCTGCCCGCCCACGCTGCCGGCCTGGCGAGAAGTCAGGTCGCCGTTGTAGCCCTGCTTCAGGTTGACGCCCACTTCTTTAGCGGCCTCGAGCTTAAAGTTATACAGGGCGTCCTTGGCCGCGGAGTTCAGGTTGGATTTATTGCTGGTAGACATAATCGCGTTCTCCTTTTTCAGTGTTTTTTCGGGGAATACAGCCATAGTTTGCGGCTGGGCGCGGCAAATATGAAAAGAAACTGTTTCCAGAAATCTGCTCATGCCTGCGGCGCGGGGGCCCCGAAGGATGCAGAGGTCCGGCTGCGCCGTGGCCTCTGGCGTTAGTATGCCCCGTTTTTTCGCCCTATTCCAAGCCGCCGTCGGGGAGATATGGAAGTTGGGGCGGATTCTGCCAGCAGGCGAAAAACCAGCCGCGGCCAAAAGAAGAACGCCCGTCCCGGCGGCGTTTTTTCTCGCGGTGAATCTGTGAAAAATCAAATGTTCCGCAGGTTGAGAAGAAGTTTTTTGAGGGATAGCGTTATTGTATCGCTTTTTTGAACATTTATCGGCGCTCGATAGTTTTTTGCCGACAAGACTTTTGGTTTTATGAAAAAAATCTCGATCAAACAAAGCGGGAAAGCCTGAAAAGGGCTTTCCCGCTGATTTTAGTTTGGAACAATCCGCTGCGCTCGTCACAGGGCCGCCGCGCCAAGCCGCCGGATCACGGCGTCGGTTACCTGGGCGGTATTGGCGGAGCCACCCAGATCGGGGGTCAGGCAACTGCCGTCAGTCAGCGTCTGTTCAATGGCTTCCAGCGTCCTTTGGGCCCACTGGGGGCGGCCCAAAAACTCCAGCATCTGGCTGGCGCTCCAGATGGCGGCCAGAGGGTTGGCCAAGCCTTTGCCGGCGATGTCCGGCGCGCTGCCGTGGATGGGCTCGAACATAGAGGGGTATTTCCGCTCCGGGTTCAGGTTGGCGCCGGCGGCCAGGCCCATGCCGCCGGCAATGGCGGCGCCCAAGTCTGTCAGGATATCGCCAAACAAATTAGAAGTTACTACCACTTGGAAGCGGCCCGGGTCTTTGACAAAAAACATACTGGCGGCGTCCACTAAATAGGCGTGGACGGGCACGTCTGGATATTCCCGAGCAACTTGGGCGAAAATCTGGTCCCAATAGACCATGGAATAATTCAGCGCGTTGCTTTTGGTGACGTTGGTAACGGACTTGCCCAGACTGCGGGCCAGCTCAAAGGCATAGCGGATGGTTCTCTGGCAGCCTTTGCGGGAGAAGACGCCGGTTTGCAGGACCACCTCGTTTTCCTGCCCCCGGAACAGCCAATCGCCGGCGCCGGCATATTCGCCCTCGCTGTTTTCCCGCACCACGATCATATCGACGTCCTGGCGCTTTACATCCTTCAGAGGACAGGGAGCGCCTTCCAGCAGCTTGACGGGCCGTAGATTGATATATTGGTCGAAACCCTTGCGGATCTTGAGCAGCAGGTCCCACAGGGAAACATGGTCCGGCACGCCGGGGGCGCCGACGGCTCCCAGATAAATCGCCTCGTGCCGGGCCAGCTGGTCCATGCCGTCCTCCGGCATCATGCGGCCGGTTTTCAGGTAGTATTCGCAGCCCCAGGGATATTCGGTAAACTCAAAGGAAAAGCCGCCGTCCAGCCGGGCGACTTCTTTCAGAACCCGGATTCCCTGACCAATTACCTCCGGCCCCACGCCGTCGCCGCCAATGACGGCGATTTTATGCGTCTGCATCTATCTTCACTCCTGTTTTCTGGATAATCAAAAAGAGGCGTCTTCGCTTACAGCTGAATTCTGCTCTGGATATAATCCGCCAGCTGATCGATAGGCAGCCGTTCTTGCTCCATGGAGTCCCGGTCGCGGACGGTGACGCAGCCGTCCTGCTCGGTTTCAAAGTCCAGGGTGACGCAGAAGGGGGTGCCGATTTCGTCCTGCCGGCGGTAGCGCTTGCCGATGGAGCCGGCTTCGTCATAATCGCACAGGAAGCGGCTGGACAGGTCGGCGTAGAGCCGACCGGCCTGCTGGCCCAGCTTTTTGGAAAGGGGGAGCACGGCGCATTTATAGGGCGCCAGAGCCGGATGGAAGCGCAGCACGGTGCGGCTGTCCTTCTTTTCTTCATCCACCGTCTCTTCGTCGTAGGCGTCGGAAAGCAGGGCCAGAGCCAGCCGGTCCACGCCCACGGAAGGCTCGACGCAATAGGGGATGAATTTTTCATTGGTCTCCTGGTCGAAATAGTCCATGCTCTCGCCGGAAGCCTGCTGATGAGCCTTCAGGTCGAAATCCGTCCGGGAGGCCACGCCCCACAGCTCGCCCCAATCGAAGGGGAAGCGGTACTCGATGTCCGTGGTGGCGTTGGAGTAATGGGACAGTTTTTCCGGATCGTGATCGCGGAAGCGCAGGTTTTCCTCCTTCAGACCCAGATCCAGCAGGAACTGACGGCACTGATTCTTCCAGTAGTCAAACCACTCCAGCTCGGAGCCGGGTTTGCAGAAAAATTCCAGCTCCATCTGCTCAAATTCCCGGGTGCGGAAGACGAAGTTGCCCGGCGTAATCTCGTTGCGGAAGGCTTTGCCGATCTGCCCGATGCCGAAAGGCAGTTTTTTGCGGGTCGTGCGCTGGACGTTTTTGAAATTTACGAAAATGCCTTGGGCGGTTTCCGGCCGCAGATACAGCTCGGATTTGCTGTCCTCCGTGATGCCCAAAAAGGTCTTGAACATCAGGTTGAAGGACCGGATGTTGGTAAAATTGGTTCCGCCGCAGTTGGGGCATTTGACGCCGTTTTCTTTGATATATTGCTCCATGGCGGCAAAATCCATGTCGTCCGGCTCGTGGCCGCAGAATTGTTCGATCAGCGTGTCCGCCCTGTGGCGGGTGCGGCAGTCCTTGCAGTCCATCAGCGGGTCGGAAAAGCCGCCCACATGGCCCGAGGCCGCCCAAACCTGGGGGTTCATCAAGATGGAGCAGTCCAGCCCCACGTTATAGGGGGATTGCTGGATAAAACGCTTCCACCAGGCCTTTTTGATATTGTTTTTCAGTTCCACGCCCAGGGGGCCGTAATCCCAGGAGTTTGAAAGCCCGCCGTAAATCTCGCTGCCCGGGTAGACAAACCCCCGGCCCTTGCACAGCGTTACGATCTGGTCCATGGTCTTTTCCGTGTTTTTCATCTGCGTTTCTCCTTTTCCGCGCATATGGCGTATGCGCCTGATTTGTTTATTATATCGGAGGAGGCGGAAAAAGAAAAGAGGGATTTGGCGGGAAAACCGCTTTTTCCCAAAGAAAAGAGCCGCTTTTTTTGCAAAATCCCGCCGGAAGGGGCCGGCCGGGCGCTCGGCCGGGCGGCTTGATTGGCCGCGGCCGGTATGATATACTGTTTCCATATACCATACGACGCTTGGGCCCTCGCCCTGTCGCCCGCCGGCTGAAGGGCCTGGGCCGCCGGGAAGAGGAGCTCTTTTTATGAGACAGGAAGGAATTAGAACCGATGAAATTGTTGGAATCTGCTGAAAATTATCTGGAAAGCATTCTGATGCTGAAAGAGCAAAAGGGCTCCGTTCGGTCCATTGACGTGGCGCGGCAGATGGGGTTTTCCAAGCCCAGCGTCAGCCGGGCCATGGGGTTGCTGCGGGAAAACGGATATATCGTCGTGGATAAAGAGGGGTGGATTGAGCTGACGCAATCCGGCCTGGCCGTCGCTTCCGCCATCTATGAGCGCCACTGTTTGCTGAGCCGCTGGCTGACCGCCCTGGGCGTCTCTGCGGAGGTTGCGGCAAAAGACGCCTGCTTAATGGAACACGATATCAGCGAGGAGACGTTTGAAAAACTGAAAGCCCACATTGAGAAGGATATGGGCCCGCAAAACAAGGGCTGATCGCGGCTGGAAAGCGCGTTCAAAACCGGCCCATGTTCTTTGGCAAGCGTATGCGATATCCCAATGGAAACAGGGCGATTACACGAAATGGAGGTTCGTCATGGCGACCATGCAGATACGACCTGACTACACAAACTCCCTCGCTATGAGGGCGGGAAACCAAGCGGCGCGCAAGCTGAACCAATCGGCCTCTGGACTGGAAGGGAAGGCTGGCAAGGCGGCGGAGCTGCAAACCAAGCGGCAACAGCTGCAAAACCAAATGATCCTGCTCAAAGCGGCGGGCACAGACGGCGCAGGCGCCGCCGCAGAAATGCAAAAGATTGTGGAGGCGGAGCTGGAAAAAGCGACCGCCGAACTGCGGAGAGCAAAAGGAAGCGGGGCCCAAGCCGCAGGGCGGGCGGAGGAAGCCAGGCTCGGCGCCCAGGCCGCCGCAGCCAGGCGCAGCGTGGATGTTTATGAACCGGAACAAGCGAACGCCGCCTCCCCAGGCATTTATCAGGTTCAAAAGGACGGCAAAGGCTACAAAATCTCCTTTTCCCCTTATCGAGAGGACGAAACCCGCTGAGGCGCCCTTGCCCTAAATTGTTCAATAAGGGCGGGAAGGACGCTTCCCGCCCTCAAGCGTTGTGTGTGCAGACGGCGCCCTTACGGCGCCGTTTTCTAAGAATTGGACTATATATGAATGAATGATATCTGAAAATGGACAAGGCGCAGTGTTTGAGAAGGGACGGCTTGCGATGAAACTATTTGACAATATCACGGATATCCTCCGGGACGATTTGAAAAAGACGATCAAACGCGGCGGCAAAGTTTCGATAGCGGCCGCCTGCTTTTCTATGTATGCGTATGAAGAACTGAAAAGCCAACTGGAGCAGGCGGAAGAATTCCGCTTTATCTTCACCTCTCCGACCTTTGTTTCAGAACAAACTGAAAAACAAAGACGGGAGTTCTATATTCCGAGGCTCAGCAGGGAAAACAGCCTGTATGGAACGGAATTCGAGATCAAGCTGCGCAACGAGATGACGCAGCGGGCTATTGCACGAGAGTGCGCCGGCTGGATCAAGCGCAAGGCTGTTTTCAAATCCAACCGTACCGGGGAAAATATGAGCGGCTTTATGGCAATCGATTCCCCTGAGGAGCAGGCCGCCTATCTGCCCCTGAACGGATTCACCACTGTGGATATCGGCTGTGAACGCGGCAATAACAGCTACAATATGATCAACCGCCTGGAAGCGCCCTTTTCCGCCCAGTATATGCGGCTGTTTGAAACGCTTTGGAACGACCGTGAAAAGATGCAGGATGTGACAGAAACAGTGATCTCCAACATCAGCGCGGCCTATCAGGAGAACTCGCCGGAGTTTATCTACTTCATGACGCTGTACCATGTTTTCAGCGAGTTTTTGAACGACATTTCCGAGGACGTCCTGCCCAACGAGGCCACCGGATTCAAGCAGAGCAAGATCTGGAGTATGCTTTACGATTTCCAGAAGGACGCCGTTCTCGCCGTCGTCAACAAGCTGGAGCAGTATAACGGCTGTATCCTGGCGGACAGCGTCGGTTTGGGCAAAACTTTTACCGCCCTTGCCGTGATCAAGTACTACGAGAACCGGAATAAGTCCGTGTTGGTTCTTTGCCCCAAAAAGCTGGCGGGAAACTGGAATACCTATAAAGACAACTACGTCAACAACCCCATCGCCGCCGACCGGCTGAATTATGACGTGTTGTTTCATACGGATCTGTCCCGCGCCGGCGGCGTCTCCAATGGGATGGATCTCGACCGGCTGAACTGGGGAAACTACGACCTTGTCGTCATCGACGAATCCCACAATTTCCGCAACGGAGCCGGAACCCATGCCAAAACCCAGGAGAACCGGTACGTCAAGCTGATGGACAAGGTGATTCGCGCAGGCGTCCGCACCAAGGCGCTGATGTTGTCCGCTACCCCCGTCAACAATCGCTTCGCCGACCTGAAAAACCAGCTTGCCATTGCCTATGAGGGCAAGCCAGAGCTGATCAATGAAAAGCTGAATACTAAAAAGCCGATTGACGAAATCTTTCGTCAGGCGCAAAAATCCTTCAACGCTTGGAGCAAGCTCGCCCCGGAGGCGCGCGTTACGGACGCGCTGCTCCGCTCCTTGGATTTTGATTTCTTCGAGCTTTTGGACAGCGTGACAATCGCCCGTTCCCGGAGACATATCGAAAAATACTACAATACGGCGGCAATCGGCCAATTTCCACAGCGGCTGAAACCCATCTCGCTGCGCCCCAGCATGACCGATCTGTCCAGCGCCGTCAATTACAATCAGATATTTGAACTGTTGACTCAGCTGAGCCTTTGCGTCTACGCGCCGTCAAACTACATCTTTCCGAGCAAAATGGAAAAGTATATCGATTTAACCCATAACAAGGGCAATAGCCTCACCCAGCAGGGCCGCGAACAGGGGATTCGGCGGCTGATGAGCATCAATCTCCTCAAACGGCTGGAAAGCTCTGTGTACTCGTTTCACCTGACGCTTACCCGGATCCTCGGCCTCATTTCCAAAACCCTGAAAGCCATTGACAACTATGAAACATATGGAAGAGCCGATATCGATATGGTCGAGGCGTCTGAGGACGACTTTGACCTGGAAGACGCCGGCGCCGATTATTTCGCCGTGGGCAAAAAGGTGAAGATCGATCTGGCCGATATGGATTACAAAACCTGGCGCAGCGAACTGCAAAAGGATGCGGAGAACCTGGAGCTGCTGATTTTGATGATTGCCGACGTCACGCCGGAGCATGATTTGAAGCTCCAGAATCTTTTGAAATTGTTGGACGAAAAAATGCGCAATCCCATCAACGAGGGCAACAAGAAGGCGCTGATCTTTTCAGCCTTCTCCGATACGGCGGAGTATCTATATGATCAAATATCAGTTTATGCCAAAGAAACCTATGGATTGGATACCGCGGTTATCACAGGAAGCATTGACGGGCGCACGACAATCAAAGGGCTGAAAGCTGATTTGAACAATGTGCTGACTTGCTTCTCGCCCATTTCCAAAGGGCGGGATGCGCTGACGCCGGGCAGCGCAAAGGAGATCGACATCCTGATCGCCACCGACTGTATTTCCGAAGGGCAGAACTTGCAGGACTGCGACTATTTGGTCAACTATGATATCCACTGGAACCCGGTGCGCATCATCCAGCGTTTTGGGCGGATCGACCGGATTGGCAGCAAAAACAAGGTGATTCAGCTGGTGAACTTCTGGCCGGATATGACGCTGGACGAGTATATCAACCTGAAATCCCGGGTGGAAACCCGGATGAAACTTTCCGTTATGACGTCCACTGGCGACGACGATTTAATCAACCCAGAGGAAAAGGGCGATCTGGAATACCGCAAGCAGCAGCTGAAGCGGCTCCAGGAGGAGGTTGTGGATATAGAGGATATGTCTGCCGGCGTTTCCATTGTGGATCTGGGGCTGAACGAATTTCGGCTCGATTTACTGGATTATATTAAAACCCATGGAGATTTGGCCCAAAAGCCCAAAGGGCTTCACGCAGTGGTTCCGGCGACAAAAGAAAACCCGCCGGGCGTGATTTTTGTCCTGCGCAATGTCAATAACAGCGTCAATATCGACAATCAAAACCGCATCCACCCCTTTTACATGGTCTATATCAGTATGGACGGAGAAGTGGTCTGCGATTATTTGAGCCCTCAGAAACTGCTGGATACCGTCCGATTGCTGTGCAGAGGCAAATCGGAGCCGATTCTGCCGTTGTGCGAAACATTCAATAAGGAAACCGACGACGGAAAGAATATGAAGGAAGTGTCGCAGCTTCTTTCCGACGCCGTCGCCTCCATTGTTGATGTGAAAGAAGAGAGCGATATCGACAGCCTGTTTTCGGCAGGCGGGACCTCCGCCTTGGTGAATACGGTATCTGGGCTGGATGATTTTGAACTGATTTGTTTTCTGGTTGTAAAATAAGGGGGATTGTGCT
Organism: uncultured Eubacteriales bacterium; assembly: GCA_910585875.1. Lineage (GTDB taxonomy): Bacteria > Bacillota > Clostridia > Oscillospirales > Butyricicoccaceae > Pseudobutyricicoccus. Next base: position 10,068 of record CAJUIK010000041.1, read on the forward strand.
ATGATTGGATTGCCGAAAAGTACGGAATTTAACCGGCGCATTCCAAAACAAAAATTTTATGAAAATCTTACCGTTTCTCCAGCGCTGAAACGTATCTTTGTGGATCAGATCAAGGTCGTTTGGTGGCGCAACAAGATTGCGCCGGCCACGATGAACCTTGCCGCAGGGAAGACGGTGACGGAAATCGAGGTTTTTGAGGTCTGCTTGTCCGCGCCGCAACTGGACGAGGCCGTTCTGCGGCAAATCGACAAGGAGATACCCTATCACATCCTGTTTTTGCTGGAGTATGAGGGCAAATATCAGGCGTGGACGGCCTATAAAGAAACGGCGGACAGCGGGGCCAACGCCTTCAAGGTTGGGACCTACTACCGCACCGATTGGATGGAGGAAGCAGCCCTGCCGCTGAAAGCGGAAGGGCTGCATACCGACCAAGTCTATGAAAATTTTGTCCGCCAGATCGCCGGCCAGGCCCTGGCGGGCAAAGACGAGACGCTGAAAGAATCCATAGAGCGGGACGGGCGCAGAAAGGAACTGCAAAAGCAGATCGCGGAGCTGGAAAAGAAAGTCCGCCGGGAGAAGCAGTTTAACAAGCAGGTGGAGCTGAACGGGCAGTTGAAACGGCTGAAGAGGGAATTGGGGGGAGACATGAAAAAATGAAGCCACACAAGTGGACTATTATTGTTACTGCACCCCTTGCGCTTATCTCGTTTATAATTTGCATTGCGCTGCATTACTCGAGGCATTGTGAAGAGGCTGAGTTTTGGGTCAATGTTTGCTTGGCTGTATTTGGAAGTTCGCTATTAACCCTTTTTACGGCTATATCAAACTACTATGATGAACGAAAAAGAACATTTGTAAGATTTGAAACAGAAATTATTCAGATGCTACGATTTATTGAGAGATATGATAGAAATTGGGGATTGGAAGACAAGGTGAAATTTCTCATTTCATATATAGAATTGAATAAGAATTTGTTTTGGTATGAGTACGATAATATGGATTTCTTTTCAAGAACATTACAGAATGATATTTGTCAAAATATATGTTGTCCTATGGAGGATTTCAACAAATTTCTCCATGGGAATGAAAAAAGATTTCGGATTTTCCTTGATGAATCTACCTGCAAGAATCCAGAAATTAAAAGGATTATGTATGAACTTGAACGCAAGCTATTCAACATTAAAAAAGATGTGCGCGATAATTCCAACAGTTCTCATACCTTAATGGAGTCAACATCCTCTAAGTTTGTATTGGAAATGTCAAAACAGATAAACAGACTGCGTAAAAAAGTATTTTTTCGGAAATCGGAGGCTAATGCAAATGACTAACGCCGAAAAACTGAAAATGGAAACCCCTGACCTGACCCAAAGCAACATTGAAAAACTGGCCGCCTTGTTTCCGGCTTGCGTGACTGAAGCAAAAGGGGAGGACGGCAAGCTGAAAAGGGCGGTGAACTTTGAGTTGCTGCGGCAGATGCTGTCCGACGCAGTGTTGGAGGGCGACGAAGCCTATGAATTTACCTGGGTGGGTAAGAAGGCCGCTATTGTGGAGGCCAACAGACCCATCCGCAAGACCCTGCGGCCCTGTCCGGCGGAGAGCGTCAACTGGGACAGCACTGAAAACCTCTATATCGAGGGCGACAATCTGGAAGTGCTGAAGCTGCTGCAGGAGAGCTACCTGGGCAAGGTGAAGATGATTTATATCGACCCGCCCTACAACACCGGCAATGACTTCATCTATCGGGATAATTTTGCGCAGAGCCGAGAGGAATACAGCGAAGAATCCGGGCAGGTGGACGAGAACGGCGACCGGCTGTTCAAGAATACCGACAGCAACGGGCGGTTCCACTCCGATTGGTGCAGTATGATTTATTCCCGGCTGATGCTGGCGAGGAATTTGCTGAGTGATGATGGAAGCATCCTTATTTCAATTGATGAAAGAGAATACGCCAATATCAAGCAGATCTGCAACGAGGTATTCGGAGAAAAAAATTACTTCGGCGATATTATTTGGGAAGCGACAACACAGCCAATCAACGCGGGGTCTGCCCGCTTTGGGTTACAGAAGAAAACTGAAATTATCCTGTTTTATGGAAAGAATAAACTGGCCGTTCCCGGCTTTACATTGGAGAAGATGGAGGGGGGATTATCATATCCTCATAATGGGAAATATGGGAAATGCCGATTTGAAATCATAGAGAAATCAGATTCTGGGAATTATAGCCGTCCTTCCATGCGTTTTCCGATTCTCGGACAATACCCACGCGAAGGGAAACGTTGGCAGATTGGAGAATCGACGGCCAGAGCGCTTGAACGCGAAGGAAAGGTTGAAATTGTAGACGGAATTGTCAAAAAAGCTGTGTATCCAGAGGATGAATCAGATAAAATACAATATAAGCCCTTTTGGTCTTTGCTGAATGCCGACGATGTAGGAACCGCTCAAACGGGAAAAGAAGAGCTTAATATCATAATGGGATCCCCAATTGGATTTGATACAGTCAAGCCTGTTCGCTTATTGAAGAAGCTTATTTCCTATCATGGAGATTCTCCTTTAGTCCTCGATTTCTTCTCCGGTTCCGCTACCACCGCTCACGCCGTAATGCAGTTAAACGCCGAAGACGGCGGGCACAGGAAATTCATCATGGTACAGTTGCCGGAACCCTGCGACGAAAAGAGCGAAGCCTACAAGGCGGGCTATCCCAATATCTGCGAAATCGGCAAAGAGCGCATCCGCCGGGCGGCGAAAAAAATCGCCGCCGACAACCCCGGCAAGCCCTTTGACGGCGGCTTCCGTGTGTTCAAACTGGACGACGCCAACATGACCGATGTGTATTACTCCGCCGGGGAATATGACCAAAATATGCTGGACCGGCTGGAAAACAACATCAAGCCCGACCGCACCGACCTGGACCTGCTGTTCGGTTGCCTGCTGGAGTGGGGCCTGCCCCTGTCCATGCCGTATACCTCCGAGCAGATCGAGGGCTGCGCCGTCCACACCTATAACGGCGGCGACCTGATCGCCTGCTTTGAAGAAAACATCCCGGAGAGCGTCGTCAAAGAAATCGCCAAGCGCCAGCCCCTCCGGGCGGTGTTCCGGGACAGCAGCTTTGCCAACAGCCCCGCCAAAATCAACGTGGGCGAGATTTTCAAGTTGATAGCCCCGGGCGCTACGGTGAAGGTGCTGTAATTTGTCAGAAGTATCTGGCTGATTTAGATTGGGGAAATACTGTTTTCCCAATCCAAAACGGCGCTGGAAAAATCAGAAAAGGCAAAACGCTGTTTCGCCAATTTGAGCTATGGGAGCAAAAAATCATGAAAATGCAATTCCGACATCAGAAATTTCAGGCGGACGCGGCCAAGGCCGTTGTGGATGTCTTTGCCGGACAGCCCTATTTGACGCCTACTTATATGATGGACAGAGGCGGCGGCAGCTATCAGGTTGGCGTGGATGAAGAACGGGATTTCACCGGCTTCAGCAACCAGAGAATTGTGCCGGAGCTTTCTGACCGAAAAATTTTAGAGCAGCTGAACAGGGTGCAGCGCGCCAACCAGATCAAGCCCTCGGATCAATTGGAGGGCCGGGATAACGGCTACAACCTCACCATTGAGATGGAGACAGGGGTCGGCAAGACCTATACATATATCAAAACGATATTCGAGCTGAACAAGCGCTATGGCTGGAGCAAGTTTATTGTGGTCGTTCCCAGCGTGGCCATTCGGGAGGGCGTGTATCAATCCTTTGAGACGACTCAGGAGCATTTTGCCGAGGAATACGGGAAAAAGATACGCTTCTTTATCTATAATTCCGCGCAGCTGGCGGAGGTCGACCGCTTTGCGTCGGATAGCTCCATCAATGTGATGATTATCAATTCCCAGGCGTTCAACGCCAAGGGAAAGGACGCCCGCAGAATCTACATGAAGCTGGACGAGTTCCGCTCCCGCCGGCCCATTGATATTATCGCAAAAACAAATCCGATCCTGATTATCGACGAGCCGCAGTCGGTGGAGGGCAAGCAGACCAAAGAACGGCTGAAGGAGTTCCATCCGCTTTTGACCCTGCGCTATTCCGCCACCCATAAAAGCGACAGCATCTATAATATGGTGTTCCAACTGGACGCTATAGAGGCCTATAACCGACGGCTTGTCAAGAAAATTGCTGTGAAGGGGATCTCCGAATCGGGCACTACCGCTACCAGCAGCTATATGTATCTGGAAAGCATCAACTTATCCAAAAGCGACCCCACCGCCGTCTTGCAGTTTGAGGTGAAAATGGCTGGCGGCGCGCTGAAGAAAAAGAGCCGCATTGTCAAGGTTGGAGACAACCTCTATGACTGTTCCAACGGTTTAGAGGAATACAGAAACGGTTTCGTGGTCAAGCAAATCGACGGGCGGGACGACTCTATTGAATTTCTGAACGGCGTCAAGATTTTCGCTGGAGAGGCAGTCGGCGCGGTGGACGAAGACCAGCTGCGGCGCATTCAGATACGGGAAACCATTCTCACCCATCTCCAGCGGGAGCGTCAGCTGTTTTATAAGGGCGTCAAGGTTCTCTCCCTGTTCTTTATCGACGAGGTGGCAAACTACCGCGAATACGACGCGGCAAGCCAGCCCGTCAACGGCAAATACGCCGCCATGTTCGAGGAGGAGTATGAGGATATCATAGGCAGTATGCAGACCGCCGCTGGGGAAGGCGAGTATATCAAGTATCTGCAATCCATTCCTGCGGCAAAAACACACGCTGGGTATTTCTCGGTGGACGGCAAAGGCAAAATGGTGAATTCCAAGGTGGGGCGCAGGGAAACGACCTCCGACGATGTGAGCGCCTACGAGCTGATCATGAAAAACAAAGAGCTGCTGCTGGACCGGGATCCAGCGCGTTCCCCGGTGCGATTCATCTTTTCCCATTCCGCACTGCGGGAGGGCTGGGACAACCCGAATGTGTTCCAAATCTGTACGCTGAAGCAAAGCGGCAGCGACGTTCGCAAGCGGCAGGAGGTGGGGCGCGGCCTGCGCCTCTGCGTCAACCAGAACGGCGAGCGGATGGATGCCAACGTCCTGGGGCAGGATGTGCACAGCGTCAATGTCCTCACAGTCATCGCCAGCGAAAGCTATGATTCTTTTGCCAAAGCTCTGCAAACAGAGATGGCCGAAGCCATCGCCGACCGTCCTCGCGCCATTACGGCTGAACTTTTTGTTGGCAAGGTAATCAAAGACGAGCAGGGCAATGAACAGGTTATCGATCAGGACATGGCTTCCGCCATCCACTACGATATGATTGTCAACGGCTATATCGACCGCAAGGGCGCGCTGACCGATCAATATTTCCGGGATAAAGCAAACGGCGCGATCAAAGTGGCGGAAGAAGCGGCGGATTCCGCCGCTGCTGTGCTTGAAATCATAGATTCCGTCTATGACGCGCCCAGTATGCAGCCGGAAAACGCCCGCAGCAACAATGTGCAGCTGCAGGTGGACGAGGAGAAGCTGTCCATGCGGGAATTTCAGGCGCTGTGGTCGAGGATCAATACCAAATCGATCTACAGTGTGGATTTTGATACCGAGGAACTGATTCAAAAAGCGATTGCCGCTCTGAACGGCAAGCTGCGTGTTTCCAGCATTCGCTTTCAGGTGGAGTCCGGCGCAATACATGAAATTAAATCCAAAGAAGAACTTCTTTCCGGCGCGTCTTTTGTAAAAGAAAAATCCGACAGCTATGACGCGGCCAACGCCGTAAACTCAAATATAAAGTATGATTTGGTTGGAAAGCTGGTAGATGAAACCGGCCTGACTCGAAAAGCCCTTGTCGCTATTTTGAAGGGAATTCAGCTCCCTATATTTGATCAATTCAAGGAGAATCCAGAAGAGTTCATTGTGAAAGCCGCCGCTCTGATCAACGACGAAAAAGCCGCCGCAGTGATTGAAC
>CAJUIK010000042.1 GCA_910585875.1 uncultured Eubacteriales bacterium
GCTGGAGGCGGCAGAATACCTGCGCGCCGCCCCGGCGGACGCTCTGCGGACGGAGATCGTCGAAAACGGCCGTCAGATGCTGGCGCAGATCAGAGAGGTTTTGGAGCAATACCGCGACGATCTGCGCTCGGAGACCCCGCTGAAACAGCTGGCGAAAATCGAAAACGCATGGGGAAAAGAAGATCGGAACCTGGGGGCGCAGTTGAGGCAGCTTATCCAGCAGCTTCCTCGGCAGGTTTCCTATCAGGTCCGGGCGGTGTTTTTTGCCGAGCTGGGAGAAAAATGGGACGCCATGGAGAGCGTTTACGAATATATGAGGGACGACCTTCGATTCGACCCAGTGATCGTGCGCACCCCAGTAGGGCGAGTGGTGGAACGAGACGGCAAGCGAGAGCAGGAGATTCTCTATAAGGATTTTCTCACCCCCATGGGAATCCCCTCTTTGGGATATGACCAATATGACATTGCAGAAGACTGCCCAGAATTGGCCTTCATCAGCCAGCCCTATGAAAGCTGCACCCTGGAACAATTTTGGCCGGAAACGATTGCAAAGTATAGCCGGCTGGTATATTTGCCTTATTTTCTTCCTGATAAAGTGGAAGATGGAACTGTAATTTCCCTGGCACAGATGCCGGTTTATCGCTTTGCATGGAAAGTGATTTGTCCGACTGAAAAACAGTATAAATTTTATCGCCGCCATTCAGCCAATCAAGGCGCAAATGCTTTGTTAACTGGCGCTCCAAAAACCGACCCATTTGTTGCTCTTTATGGGAAAACGCTCCCTTTGCCTAGCAGTTGGAGGTGTATAGAAGGTAAAACCGTATTTCTCTGGAATAGTTGGTATGACATGAATGCATCGTCTTTGCGGTATTTTGAAGCTCTGTTAGAGTGGTTTGACGCTCATCAGGAAGACTGCGCCCTTATCTGGCGACCGCATCCCATGACAGATGCTGTGACAAAACTCCACTATCCCGATCAGTATCCATCCTATCAGGCGATGATTAAGCGGGTTTGCGATACCCGAAACGCAGTATTGGACTTGGAAACGTCCTGTGCAACGGCGTTTTCTATTTCTAATGCGATAATTTCTGACTACAGTTCCCTGTTAGCGCAATATCTACTTTTGGATAAACCAGCTTTGTGGATGAAAGGGAAAAATTTTCATTTTACTGGTGAAGAGTTTATTGAGGGTAAGTGGATGGAACAAGCGGAAAATATTGATCATATATTGGCATTTATGGATCGTTGCCGAAATGGCGAGGATCGGAATGCAGCGTTTCGCAGTGTAATCCGTCGGCGCGATCTCTATTTGGCAGATGGGCACTGTGGAGAAAGGATATGCAGTGTGTTGTGGGATAGCCTACGACAAGAAGACGATATTTTATAAGCCAACATCCAACAATGAGGAGGATTATAAAAATTATGGAGAGACGTCGGGTGTATGGAGACAAGATATCAATTCAAACTGAAAGCGTACAAAAATTTTATGATAAGCGTGCGTCTCTTGTAGATCAAAAGGGATGGGGTGCAGTTTCACTTGGAGATGAAGATTCGACGATTGCGGATAGAGCGTATGAATATGATCGAAGCGTCTTATTTCCAAAGCTGGGGATAAATTTAAATGACCGGGTATTGGAGATAGGCTGTGGTATTGGTCGCTGGGCAAAAATTGTCCTTCCACATTGTGGATCCTATTGCGGCGTGGATTTTTCCGAAGAAATGCTGAAAGTAGCAAAAAAAATTTGTAAAGATCATTCCGAAAAAAGCAGTTTTTTTCACCTTTCAGCCCTTGAGGCAACAGAAAAAGACCTATCGTTTTACGGAGAGCCTTTTCATTGTGTCATTCTATCTGGCGTATGTATGTATATTAATGATACAGAGTTGAAAAGAATCTTCGAACAATTGCCGGCGTTAATTCAACCTCATTGTACAATCTGTGTCAAAGAAACTGCTGCCCTGGATGAACGACTCACCCTGAATGAATTTTATTCAGAAGCGTTGCAGTCTACATATAACGCGATTTATCGAACCCAAGATGAGTATACAGCTATGTTTCAGCCATTGATAAAAGTTGGATTTTCTATTGAAGACCAATATTTTCTGCCAGATGAAATAGGACGTAAGCATACAGAGACTAACGGCCTTTGTACAATTTTGAAGCGTTAGTTGGGCACAACTTTTGGAATCACTGGAGAGGGGTTGGACGAATGCAGGCATTAATGCTGGCTGCCGGTATGGGGCGACGCATGAGAGAGAATATAGAAATAACCGCCAAATGTATGATTAAAATAGGTGGTAAAACCTTATTGGAACGGGCTACAGAAGCATTAATGCTGGCTGGCATTCGGAAATTTATTATAGTAATTGGTTGGAATTGCGATCAGTTGGCAACAGAAATTCAAAATAGTATATCAGGAATGGAAATTGAATTCGTGTATAATCAAGATTATGCGATAACAAACAACATCTATTCTCTTTATATCGCTCGAGAACAGCTTGGTCAAGACGATACGCTTCTTTTGGAGTCCGACCTGATTTATGATATTAACCTTTTGCAAAGGATTGTTCATTATCCAGCTAATGACCTGGCTGTTGTGAGCAAATATCAGCCTTGGATGGATGGTACAGTCACAACGATCGAGTCAAACGGTATTATTGATGCGTTTATTGAAAAGCAGGATATTCAGCAACACGATATCGGGCGATACTGGAAAACAGTTAATATTTATAAATTCAGCAGAGAATTTTCTCAAAATTACTATATTCCATATTTGGAAAAATATATTAAAAAATACGGAAAAAATCAATACTATGAACTTGTGTTAAAGGAGCTAACAAAATTATCTTTAATACAATTAACCGCTTTAGATATATCTGATACACTTTGGTATGAAATTGACACAGACAAGGACCTAAAGATGGCCTCCACCATATTTGACAAAAGGGAATAGGTTTTTTATGGATTCTAATGTTGAGAGTAATAAAATGGCATTGCAGAAACTTGCCACTCAATTTTTCTCCCGCAATTATGATTATCTTTGGTTGAAAACGATGTTGGATCAGGCAGGAAAGTCTAATACTCAAGGTTCTACGCTGATCGTGGGCTCCTCTCATGCTCTCAACGGGATTAAGGAGGACTGCTGGAGCCGCGCCTTCAACTGCTCGATGCATTCTCAGGATATCTATTATGACTTTCAATGCGCTCGCCGCGTGTTGGATTCAGCTGAAAAGGGGATTTTTTCCCGTTGTTTTATCGTCATGGGATATTATATCGCCTATCAGGATCTGTCGTTGAGCAAAGTTTCCCGGGAGACGGTAATTTCCAATATATACTATCCGATATTTCGCGACGCGCACAATTGGACAGATCCATCCCACAGGTCCCTGTGGGATGGGCTCGGGGATACCCCCGAGCCCATCAAAAACCTTTGCTCACAGCTGGCGGCGCAGAAATTGTTAGAGTATGGCACATATTATTCGGAAATCCGGCCGCGCGGGACATTGTTTGACCTGAAAGGCCGGGTATGGGCGGAAGTTCCTTCGTCGGAGCGGATGGCGATGGGCCAGGCTCGAGCGGCAGATCATAATAAGATATTTCAACATAAAGAAAGCCTGGAAGAGAACAAAGAAATCATAAAACAATTCGTTGCCTATCTGTACGAGCATGAGGTACAGCCTATTGTGGTGATCACGCCCTTTTCAGCAGAATATAACCGTTTTGTTCTGCCGGAGATGAAGGCGGGGGTGTTGGAACTTCTGGACGCCGTGCCGCAGGATATCCACTATGTAGATTTCAATCAAGCGTTGGATTTGTTCGACGCCGCGGACTTTATGGATACAGATCATTTGAGCGCAAGAGGCGCGGAAAAAATGAGCGCTATTTTGACGGAGATGTTCGGCGTGTGAACCGTCGAAACATATTCAATCAAGCAGAAATTTGTTCGATCAGTCTCCACAACAAAAGCCGCCTCGGGAAACATTTCCCGAGGCGGTTGTTTTTCTATTATGTGTTTGTCCGCCCAATCATATAATAACCGCCGCCAACGACGACCGCGCCGCCAACGATGTTGCCTAAAGCGGTGATCAGGATATTGCGGAAAAAGCCGATCAGGGAAACGCCGGCGCCATGGGGCAGAAGCAAGGCGGAGGACAGCAGAGTCATATTGGCCACGCAGTGCTCAAACCCAGGGACAATAAACATCACAATACCCCAGAACACCATAATCAGTTTGGCGCTTTCGCTTTTCAGCCGGAAGGAGCACCAGATCGGCAGACAGACCAGGATATTACACAAAACCCCAGCGATAAACAGCTGGAGAGCGGGGGCGTTCATCTTGCCCTCGGCGCTGCTGAGGATAAAGGCGGAAGCCTCTGACCCATAAAGACCGCCGGCCCGCATCAGACCAGAAAGAATCAAAGCGCCCAAGAGGTTTCCAACATAGCTGCACCCCAATGTCAAAGCAGTCTGTCGCCAAGAAATCTGCTTTTGCAAAGAGCCCGCCGCCATTATCATCGTGTTGCCGGTGAAAAGTTCTGCCCCGGCCATCAACACTAGGCTCAAAGCGCCGCCAAACAGCAGGCCCATCGCAGGCTTGGCAAAAGGGGAGCCGGCGGCGGACAAAAATCCCCCTGCGGTGAACACTAAAATAACGCCGAAGCCGATATACAAACCGGCCAGCATGGCGGAAATCCAGTAGCCCAGAGGATTGTTTTTCAGCAAATCAACCTTGTTTCGAGCAGCCTGAGCCACGGCTTTCAAATCGTTTTGAAACATGAATGTTCATCCTTTTGGATTTGTTGAATGAATTTATTCCAAACCAGCCCGCTTCATGGCGGCCCTCAGCACATGGGCGGCCAGGCAGCTGGTGGTCACCGACCCCACGCCCCCAGGCGCCGGCGTGACGCGGGCCACGATAGGCTCCACGGTTTCAAAGTCTACGTCGCCGCACAGCTTGCCGTCTTCGCCCATATTGATGCCCACGTCGATAACAACCTGACCTGGGGACACATACTCCGCGTTCACCATTTTGGCCTGGCCGACGCAGGCCACCAAAATGTCCGCCTGCTGGGCGACGGCGGGCAGGTTCTGGGTTTTGCTGTGGCAGATGGTGACGGTGGCGTTTTTGGCAAGCATCATCATGGCCAGCGGTCGGCCGACCACCATGCTGCGGCCCAGGATGACCACATTTTTGCCCGCCAGCTCCACTTGGTAGTGGTCTAACAGTTCCATGACGGCTTCCGGCGTACAGGGAGGGTAGCCGGAAGGGTCCGCTGCGAACACTTTGGCCAGATTGTCCGGGTTCATGGCGTCCATATCTTTTTCCGGGGAGAGGACGTATTTCAAAACGCTTTCGTCCAGCTGCCGGGGCAGGGGGCGGAAAATCAACACGCCGTGGACGGAATCGTCCTGGTTCAGCGCCTCGATTTGCGCGGCAAAAGCCTGCTGGTCGATATCGACGGGCAGCTCTTTGACTTCCACGTCGACGCCAAGCCCGGAGAAGCGCTTGATTGCGCCGGTTTCATAAGAGAGATCGTCCGGCCGAGCGCCGCAGCGCACGATTGTCATCTTGGGATGAACGCCCGCTTGCTTCAACCGGGCGACTTGGGCGGTCAGACGTTCTTTCATGGCGGCCACGGGCTCTTTGCCTTTGAGCAGTTCAGCCATTGATAAGACCTCCTGTGATTGAGATAGGTAAGCGCTTATTTTCGGATAGCGGTTTGGACTGCCCGGGCTGTTTTGTCCGCCCGAGACGCCCACTCAGCCGACAGACCGTCCGCTTGGGCCTCATATTCTTCGGCCAGCGCCCGGTCTTTCATCAGTTTGGTGTTGATATAGACGTTCAGGCTGGCGCCCTCCAGCGCGGCTCGGCAAAAGACGGCAGCCACGCCCACGTCGGAAAGGGCCAGACGGGATCCCTTTTCCGCCAGTTCCTCCAGCAGTTCAATGACTTGCGCGCAGGTTTCCATGATGCGCAGAGGCACGGCGCCGGCGTCCTTCAGGCATTGGGCCATCACTTGATCCCGTTCCGGCGCGTCTTTGGGCAGGCCATAGGCCTTGGACAAAGGCTCAAAGGCGTCGGCGTCCGCTTGAACCAACTGCTGAAGCTGATTCCGCAGCTCTTCCGTCCGGCCAATAATCCGCTGGATATCCGCTTGAACGTCGGCATATTTCTTTTTGCCCAGAGTCAGGTTGCACACCATAGAGCCCAAGGCGGCGCCCAGAGCGCCGCACAGGGCGGAAGCTCCTCCTCCTCCGGGCACAGCCGCGCCAGAAGCCAGTTGATTCAAAAATTCATTGCAACTATTGTTCAGCATCGATTCGGCTCCTTTCTGCTCTACAATCAGAGCAGGATTGAGAAAAGCGGCGGCGCGGACCCGCGCCGCCGGTTGATGGAAAGTTTTTTAGAACAGGCCGGAGATTTTGCCCTGGGCGTCCACGTCGATGTGCTCGGCGGCGGGGATCTTGGGCAGACCGGGCAGCGTCATGATATCGCCGGTCAGCGCCACGGCAAAGCCGGCGCCGGCGGAGATTTTCACATTGCGCACGGTGATGCGGAAGCCCTGAGGACGGCCCTTTTTCTTCTGGTCGTCGGACAGGGAATATTGGGTTTTGGCCATGCAGACCGGCGCCTTGCCAAAGCCCATTTCCTCGATCTGGCGGATTTGCCGCTTGGCGGCGGGCAGGATATCCACCCCGTCGGCGCCATAGACCTTTGTGGCGATGGCCTCAATTTTTTGGGCGATACCCATATCGTCGTCATAGGTAAAGCGGAATTGGGAGGGGTCGCTTTGGTCGGCGATGCGCAGCACCTCTTCCGCCAGGGCGACGCCGCCTTCGCCGCCCTTGGCCCACACTTCGGACAGAGCGACGTTGACTCCCAGCTCCCGGCATTTCTGCTCCACCAGATCCAGCTCGGCTTTGGTATCGGTGGGGAAGGCGTTGATCGCCACCACGGCGGGCAGGCCCCAGACATTCGTCACGTTTTCGATGTGCTTGAGCAGATTAGGCAGACCTTTTTCCAGGGCTTCCAGGTTTTCGGCGTTTAGATCCGCCTTGTCCACGCCGCCGTGGCTCTTCAGCGCCCGGACAGTGGCTACGATGACTACGCAGGCGGGAACCAGCCCGGCCATACGGCATTTGATATCCAAGAATTTTTCAGCGCCCAGATCCGCGCCGAAGCCCGCTTCAGTTACGGCGTAATCGCCCAGCTTCAGGGCCATGCGGGTGGCGGTAACGCTGTTGCAGCCGTGGGCGATATTGGCAAAGGGTCCGCCATGGATGAAGGCGGGGGTTTTTTCCAGAGTCTGCACCAGGTTGGGCTTCAGAGCGTCTTTGAGCAGGGCGGTCATAGCGCCTTCGGCCTTCAGGTCATGGGCTGTGACAGCCGTGCCTTCATAGCTGTAGCCGATGATGATGCGGCCCATCCGCTCCTTCAGATCCAAGATATCCGAAGCCAGGCACAAAGCGGCCATGACTTCGGAGGCCACAGTGATGTCATAGCCGTCCTCTCGGGGCATTCCGTTGGCCTTTCCACCCAAGCCGTCTGTGATAAAGCGGAGCTGGCGGTCGTTCATGTCCACGCAGCGCCGCCAAGTGATGCGCCGGGGGTCGATTTTCAGCTGGTTGCCCTGGTAAATGTGGTTGTCGATCATGGCGGCCAGCAGGTTGTTAGCCGCGCCGATGGCGTGGAAATCGCCGGTGAAATGCAGGTTGATATCCTCCATGGGCACCACCTGGGCATAGCCGCCGCCGGCCGCGCCGCCCTTGACGCCGAACACCGGCCCCAAAGAGGGTTCCCGCAGGGCGATAACCGTTTTTTTGCCTATGCGGCGCAGAGCGTCGCCCAGGCCCACGGTGGTGGTGGTCTTGCCCTCTCCGGCAGGGGTGGGGTTGATGGCCGTCACCAGAATCAGCTTGCCGTCGGGGGCGTCTTTATATTTGGTTTTCAGCAGGTTGTAATCCACCTTGGCTTTGTATTTGCCGTAATACTCCAGCTCGTCCTCGCTGAGGCCGATGGACTGCGCCACTTGGCCGATGGGGGCCATCTCTGCGGACTGGGCAATTTCGATATCGCTCTTGAAAGACATGTGGGTTTCCTCCTTGAATAAAAATAAATCTCGCAGCGGCGGGTCGAGACGTAAGCGCCGCCTGCGCCCTTTGATTCATAGTATAACACAATTTGCCCCTTAGGGGAAACAGCTAAAAGGGGAAAATTTCGCTGGACAGGGAGAAAAAGCCTAAAAGAATATTCAAAAGGCGTACAAACTTTAGACATACTCGCAAGATATACTAAGGCCATGGAAGACAGGAACGAACCGGAAAGGCCGGCAAAGCCAGCCAATGGCTTTTATATAAAACAAAAACAGACGACAAAGGAGGCGAGGCCAATAAGCAAGAGAAGAGACTGACAAGGCGGGGACGCCGGAACATCCACAAAGAACATTCCTCTTAACCACATAAATCACTCCTCTTAATAAAAATAAAAATTCATAGAGCGGCCGCGAGCCCTCTATACATGAAATACTGCTGTCTGTTCGCCGGGTGGACGGAATACCGGCCCGGCGGACGTGACAGAGCAAACCAAATCAGTCCGGGCCTCCAGGCGCCGGGCTTTTTTCGCGCCGGTTTTTATGATATGATACAAGGTGATGACACAAGAAAAACTTTTTTCGCTTGTCACAAGACGTTCAAGCGCTTGTCACATTGACGCCCTATAATGATTGAAATGATCTGAACGAGGGGGAGAAAAAGGATGCCGCGTTTGCTGATTGTAGACGACGAGATGCGTATTCGGGAGCTGATACGGAAATACGCCAAATTTGAGGGATATGAGGTGGACGAAGCCGCCGACGGCATGGAGGCCATGAAAAAATGCCGTTCGGGGAATTACGACCTGATGATATTGGACGTGATGATGCCCGAGCTGGACGGTTTCTCCGTCTGCCGGGAGATTAGAAAATATTCTACCATACCGGTGATCATGCTTTCCGCCCGGGGAGAGGAATACGACCGGATTCACGGTTTCGAGCTGGGAGTGGACGACTATGTGGTCAAACCCTTTTCGCCTCGGGAGCTGATGATGCGGGCGGCGGCTGTGCTCAAGCGCAGCGGCGCGGCGGCCGCAGGGGAAAAGGAAATCTACCAAAAGGACGGTTTACGGGTGGATTTCACCGGACGCCAGGTGACGTTGGAGGGCCAGAAGCTGAATCTTTCGCCCAAAGAATACGACCTGCTCTTTTATCTGGTGCGCCATCGGGGCGTGGCGCTGGAACGGGAGCGGCTGATCAGCCAGGTTTGGGGCTATGATTTTTACGGCGACGACCGAACGCTGGACACCCATATCAAGCTGCTGCGCAAAAGCCTGGGGCCCATGAGCGGCGCCATCGTCACCCTTCGCGGGGTGGGGTATCGCTTTGACGAATAAAGGGCAGAAAAGAAGGCCCCTCAGCGTCAAATGGAAGCTATTTGTATATCTTTGTCTGTTTGCCGCCGCGCTGCTTCTGGCCCTTTGGCTGCTGCAAATCGTCTTTTTGGACAGCTTTTACAAGGCCTATAAACGGGCGGAGCTGAAAAAGGCCGCTCAACTGGTGGAGGACAACATCGATAACATCCAGCTTGACGCCCTGCTGCAGGAAATTGCCGACCAACAAGGCTTGAGCCTGTTGGTGGCGGATCCCGACGGCCCGGCGGTCCTGTGCCGGCAGGACGGCATGAAGCCCAGTTTGCTGCCGGACGCGCCCCAGCAGATCCGGCAATATTGGCAGGCGGCGGAACGGGGAGGCGGCTCTTATATTCAGAACGATCGCCAGCCGGGCCGAAAGCCGGTTTATCGGCCCAGCGCCTTTGCGGGTCATGCGCCGCCTCCTATGGAGGACGGGCCGGAAAGCATCCTGTTTGCTCGAGCGGTTTCCTCCCAACAGGGGAGGCGGCTGATTTTGCTGGCCAGCGTGGTGACGCCGGTGGGCTCCACAGCCGAGGCTTTGCAGGCCGAATTCTGGTTTATTTGCGCCTTGTTGGCCGTCTTTGCCTTGGGTTTGGCGCTGCTGATGTCCCGCAGAATCTCCGCCCCGATTATACGCCTGAATCAAGCGGCTAAGCGGCTGGGCAAGGGGCAGTTTGACGTGGAGTTCCAGGGCGGCGGCTATCGGGAAATTCATGAACTCAGCGCCACAATGGCCCAGGCGGCCCGACAGTTGAGCCGCCAAGACGACCTGCGCCGCGAGCTGCTGGCCAACGTCTCCCACGATCTGCTGACGCCCCTGACTATGATCATCGGATACGCCGAGGCTATTCGGGACTTGCCGGGGGAAGACACGCCGGGAAATATTCAGGTGATCGTTGACGAAGCGGCCCGTCTCAACCAGCTGGTCACCGATCTTTTGGATTTGAGCAAGCTCCAGGCCCAATCCCAACCTTTGGACCTCCAGGTCTTCTGCCTGACGGACAGTGTGCGGGAGGCTCTGGCTCGGCTGGACAAGCTGGCTGGCGCCGCCGGGTACCAGGTGATCTTTCAGCAGGATCAGGAGGTCTATGTCCGAGCCGACGAGCTGCGGTTGTCTCAAGTGATCTATAATTTGGTGGGCAACGCCATCGCCCACACAGGCGACGACAAACGAGTGGTCGTCAGCCAGCTGGTCGGAGCGGGCTTCGTGCGCCTCCAGGTGTCGGACAGCGGCCCAGGCGTCCCGCCGGAAGAGCGGCAGTTGATTTGGGAGCGGTATTACAAAAAGAGTAAAAACAACCGCCGACCCGATATGGGCAGCGGGTTGGGCTTGGCGATTGCCAAGGCTGCTTTGATTCAGCACGGCGCGCCATATGGGGTTGACGGCGGCCCAAGCCAGGGTAGCGTCTTCTGGTTTGAACTGCCTGTCGAACCCAGCCCCATAGAACAGCTTCCTGAATAAAATAATGAAATATGGAAAAGCCGTCTGCCCTTTGCCGGGGCAGGCGGCTTTTTTGTCTCCGAAAGGCAAGGTTTACATTTTTCCCGCTTTCCGTCAGACGTTCTTCAATTAGCCGTCACACTGGGGGCGTATCATATCCCTTGTTAGAAAAAGCGAAAGGAGCGATAAGCGATGGACGGAAAGCCCTGTTTTCGCCACGAGAAAAAGCATTATATCACCCCGGCGGACCACGCCGCCCTGCGTCAAAGGCTGGGTCAGGTGATGAAAATGGATCCTAATGCCGGACCGGACGGAATCTATACTGTCCGCAGTCTGTATTTCGACGATTGGAAGGATACGGCTCTGCGGGAAAAGCTGGACGGCTTGCCGCGGCGGGAGAAATTTCGTATCCGGTATTACAATCGGGAATTGGGGTATGTCAGGCTGGAGAAAAAGAGCAAAATACGGGATCTCTGCTTGAAAGAAAGCGAGAAAATCAGCCTGAAGCAATGTCGGGCTCTGATGGAAAGCCGAATCGACGATCTGGCGGGACAAGGAGGGCCGTTGCTGGCAGAGCTTTGCGCCAAGATGCGCAGCCGCCAGTTGCGGGCTCGAACCAGCGTCTGCTATCGCCGCGCCGCTTATTGGCGGCCCGAGGGGAATGTGCGGGTTACCATCGATTATGATATCGGCGGCGGCAGCCCTTGGGGGTTTTTGAACCCCGACCAGCCGCTGCTCAAAAACCCGGGCGTCACTTTGCTGGAGGTGAAATACGACGATTATCTGCCCGAGTACGTGGCCGGCCTGGTGGAAATGAACGACCGATCGTGCTCCGCTTTTTCCAAATACGCCTGCGCCCGCAATTATCTATAAATAAAAGGAGAAATTTGCAATGACTACGTTCAACGATCTGTTCAAATCCAGCTTTTTGGAGAAAGTTTCTTCTTTCTCCGCGCTGGATATGGTTATCGCCATGGCGCTGGCCTTGGCTTTGGGGCTTTTCATTTTCCTGGTGTATAAAAAGACCTTCAGCGGCGTTATGTATTCCCAGTCTTTCGGGGTTTCCTTGGTGGGCATGACGCTGGTCACCACATTGATCATCTTAGCGATCACCTCTAATGTGGTGTTGTCCCTGGGCATGGTGGGCGCCCTGTCCATCGTTCGGTTCCGCACAGCCATCAAAGAGCCCATCGACATTGTTTTTCTGTTCTGGGCCATTTCCGCCGGTATTGTGCTGGGAGCGGGCTTAATTCCTCTGGCGGTATTCGGATCGGTGTTCGTCGGCTTGATTCTGCTGGCGCTGGTCAATAAAAAAAGCAGAGAAAACCCCTATATCCTGGCTTTGGCCTGCGAAGATGAAAAAGCCGAGCAGGAAGCGGCGGCGCTGGCGGCTTCCAGCGTTCGCCGGTGTGTGACAAAATCCAAAACAGTGTCCGCGTCCGGCGTCGAGCTGACGTTGGAGGTGCGGCTGGAAGCGGCCTCCGTAGACTTTGTCAACCGCTTAGCTCAGGTTCCAGGGGTGCGCAGCGCGGTGTTGGTTAGTTATAACGGCGAATATATGTCTTAGAGGCGCGTATGATTGAGAGCAGAAGAATCACAGCCGTTGTGGCTGCTCTGACGCTGGCGGCCTGCCTGTTCACCGGGGTATTCATGTTTTGGCCCCAGGCCCTGGGCGTCGTCGCCTCCTCTAGCCAGCCGGATTATCTGAGCCTGTTCGACCCCCTTTCCATGATGACGGTGGATATCACAGTGGAGGAAAAGGAATGGGAAGAGATGCTGGAAAACGCTATCGACGAAGAGTATATCAGCTGCGACGTCAGCGTCAACGGCGAGGACTATTTTTCGGTGGGAATCCGCCCAAAAGGCAACTCCAGCCTGTCTACCGTATACAACAGCGACAGCGACCGATACAGTTTTAAGCTGGAATTCGACCACTATCAGCAAGGCCAGACCTGCCAGGGGCTGGACAAATTTGTGCTCAACAACATTCAGGCCGACGCGACCTATTTGAAAGAATACCTGTCCTATGATCTGATGAGTCAGATGGGCGTGCCTTCGCCCCTTTATTGCTTCGCTTGGATCACTGTCAACGGCCAGCCCTGGGGTTTGTATCTGGCGGTGGAGTCGCTGGAAGAATCCTTTGCTCAACGGAATTTTGGCGCTTCCTATGGCCGGCTCTATAAGCCGGATTCCATGCAAATGGGCGGCGGAGGCGGAAAGCCGCCGGAAAACATGGGGGAGACGCCCCAGGCGCCGGAAGGGTTTGACCCGGGGCAGGAAGAGCTTCAGCCCCAGCGGGGCGGCTTTGGCGGCCCAGGGGGCGGTTCCTCTTCGGCAGACTTGCAGTATATCGACGGAGATACAGGCAGTTACAGCGAGATTTTCGATTCCGCTGTCTTTGATATTACAGAAAGCGACAAGCTGCAGCTGGTGGAGTCTCTGCGCAAACTCAGCGCCGGAGAAGACTTGGAGAATACTGTGGATATCGACGAAGCGCTCCGCTATTTTGCCTGCAATGTAGCTCTGGTCAATCTGGATAGCTACCTAAGTTCCATGAAACACAATTACTACCTCTACGAAAAAGACGGCAAGCTGAGTATGCTGCCTTGGGATTATAACCTGTCTTTTGCCGGTTTCCAATCTGGCGACGCTGAACAGGCGGTGAATTATCCAATCGACACGGCGGTTTCTGGCGTCCAGCTGGAGGAGCGTCCTATGTTGGGAAAACTGCTGGAAAATGAAACTTATTTGGCCAAATACCATGAATACCTGGCGGAAATCGCCGAGACGTATTGGAACGACGCCGCTTTTGAGCAAAAGATCCGTCAGCTGGATCAGCTGATCGGCTCCTATGTGGCTCAAGACCCTACGGCTTTTTACGAGTATGACCAGTACCAGGCCGCACTAGAAACGCTGCTGAGCTTTGTGTCTCTGCGGAGCCAAAGTATCCTGGGGCAGGTTTATGGACAGGTTCCCTCCACAGAAGAAGGGCAGAGGCAAAACCCAGAGGCCCTGATCGACGCTGGAGAATTGCAGCTTTCCCTGATGGGACAGCAGGGCGGCGGCCGTGAGAGCGGCTTCGGCGGCCGAAAGGAGGAAGGGAGAGCGCAACAGGCGCCGCAAGAGGAAACGGGCCTGCCGCCGCTGGAAGGCGGCGAAGAGCGGGGAGCGCGGCCCAATCGGCCAAGACAGGACGAAGAAGCGGCGTCCGCCGGCGCTTTTGGCCCAAGGAGCCGGCAAACCCAACCCGACTTAGACCGCCAGACTCTGATTTTGCTGGCCGCCAGCGTTCTAATTCTGGCTTCGGCCTTGCTGTTGGCCGGTCGGTTTCGAAGAAGAAAGATTTAATTGGTCAACGTCTTTCATCTTGCGCTTGATGAAGACGAACGATATCAATGAGAAAGCCTCCCAGCTCGAAAGCAAATCCTTCGAGCCGGGAGGCTTAGGATTGTCTCGAAAAATATCGAAAATAGTCAGACCGCCCTTCCTTTTTCCTTGCGCTCCAAATGAAAATATTGTATACTAAGTCCAAAGACTTATGGAAAAGAAATAGCCGCTGCTTTTTCATGAGTCGGAGAGAAAGGAGAGGTTCCATGGGGAAAATCGGAAAACAGATTGAAAAAAGCGGGCAATGGCTGGTTTTGCTGGGCGTTTTGGGTTTGCTTTATGCCATTGCTCAGGCGGGAGCGGCCTGGATGTTGGGGCAGCTTTCAGAAAAGGTTGTTCAGCTGGGGTGGAAACAGCTGCTCCGGCTGGGCGGGCTCACTGTTTTGATTGTGGCGATCCAGATGGCCCTGGAATATACCCATAAATTTTTAGGGGGAAAATTCAGTTCCGCCGGGCGGCGGCAGCTGCAAGAGGCCTGCGCCGACGCTTTGGCTCAGGCTCCAGCCTCCTGGCTGGCCGGACGTAGCAGCGGCGATCTGCTGGGCCGCCTGCAAAGCGAACTGGAAGTCTGCGTTCAGTGTTTTTGCAGCGCCATTCCCACCATAGTCGCCAATCTCATGGGCATTGCGGTGTGCGCCGCCGCTATGGTGGCGCTGAGCGCCAAACTGGCGCTGCTCTATATCGTCGTCACCCTTTTGGTAGTGGCGCTGCAAATGGCTCTGAGCAAACCGGTCCAAACCAGCGCCCAGAACATGCAGCGGCTGCGGGGCCAGGCCAACGCCATGGCCCGGGACGTTCTTTCCCAGCGGGAAACGGTGAAAGCCTATAACGCCCGGGGGTTTTTGCTTAACCGATATGACGGCCTGCTTCGTCCTTGGCAGAAGGCTCAGGTCACAGCCCAGGCGGTGGCTTCGCCGATCAAAGGCGTAGGCCTTCTCAGCGGGATGCTGCCCACAGTCTTTTTATGCGTCATGGGCGCCCAGATGGTGCGCCAGGGCAATTTGAGCGTCGGCGCCTTTATGGGCGTCTATTTTATGTCCACAATGCTGGTGAATACCACCATGCATTTTGTGGACCAGATTGTAGAATATCGTCAAGGCGCCGCGGCAGCTCAGCGCTTGGGCGAGATTTTAGAAGCGCCTCGGGAGCAGACTCTGGCGGCTCCGCCGGAAAAGGGCGGCCAGATCGCCTTTGAAGACGTGTGGTTCCGCTATCGGGAAGAGGGGGATTGGGTTCTCAAAGGCGTGTCCTTTGCCATTGGACAAGGGGAGAAGGTCGCTTTTGTGGGCCCCAGCGGCTGCGGCAAATCCACTGTGCTGCGGCTGATGGAGGGCTTTCTTCAGCCCCAGAAGGGTCGGATGCTGATGGGCGGTCAGCCCTACGAACAGCTGGGCGCCGCCGTCCGCCAGCCCATGGCCTTCGTACCGCAGCAACCGTTTATCTTCTCCGGCAGTTTGGAGGAAAATATTTTCTTTGACCGGCAGTTCTCACCCCAAGAAAAGGAGAAAATCTATGCCGACGCCGGCGTTCAGTCCTTCTTGCCCAAGCTGCCCCAAGGG
>CAJUIK010000043.1 GCA_910585875.1 uncultured Eubacteriales bacterium
CTCCATTACTATACCACCCCGCCCCCTATCCTGTCAATACCTTTTTTTCGCTTCTATCGAATTTTTTCCTCCTCTTTTGACCTCTTTAGCGCGCCTGCTGGATTTCACAAAATTCTACCTTATATGTAAGAGGATCATATCTTCGCTTTCCCCGTCTACTCCTACGCCTTATTGGATTAACCTATTTCTCTATTATATCTGCACATATAATATCTGTATTTAATTCAAAATCAAGAATTTTTCTTTCATGTACAAAATGCCCAAATATTTTTTAATATTTTTGTGCATTTTTTCACTAAAATATACGATATGTGATATTGTTGCTCCTGATATTTTATGATATCTTCATTGCATCATTTGAATCTTAAGGATGTGAACGTATGAGTAAGAAAATCAAAGTTTTAATTGCCGACGACAGCCCGGATTTTCGCGCCTTATTAAAAGCCCGTTTAGAGCAGGAATCCTCTATCGCAGTAGTCGGCTTGGCGGCAGACGGCCAGCAGCTGGCGGAATTGGCCTCCTCTCTCAAGCCAGATGTGATTATTACAGACACTGTCTTGTCCAAGCTAGACGGACTATCGGCTTTGCGCAAAATCAGCCAAGACGCCGCGCCCTTTAAGCCCGCTTTCTTTCTGCTCCCCACTTTCACGAGCCCTCAAGTGGCCGCTGAGGCGGCCGCGCTCAATGTAGAATATTTCATGCCCAAGCCTTGCGATATGGATGCCTTGATTCAAAGAATCCATCGCCGCCAATCGGCTCCTCCCGCCTCGGAAGTCAAAATCCTGGTTACGCAGGCCATTCATGACTTGGGAGTGCCCGCCCATATTTTAGGGCACCTCTACTTGCGGGAAGCGATTTTATATGCAATAGACGCCGGAACCGCCGGCTCTGTGACAAAACGCCTTTATCCTGCCGTCGCCCGGCAGTTTGGCGCCACCGGCCCCCAGGTAGAGCGGGCGATCCGTCACGCCATCCAATCTGCCTGGAGCCGATGTGATCCCACCGTGATCCAGCAGTATTTTGGCGGCACCATTTCCAGCCGTCGGGGCAAACCCACTAACAGCGAATTTATCTCTATGATCGCCGACCGCTTGCGCCTCCAGCTGCTGGGCGCTTAATTTTTCTTTTGCCTTCCTCACAACGTCAAAAGGCGCCGTGATGTTTTTCATCACGGCGCCTTTTTCATTGATAAGGGCGTCTTTCATTGGGGCGGGCCGTCCATTCAACCGCTTTTTACCCGCGCTTTTCTGATCCTATGTGAAATCCAGCAGCTTGTGAGGCGGTATCTCCAGGGCCTTGCTGATGCGGAACAACGTGTCCAGCGAAATGGCTTTATTGATATTCACCGCCTCAATCTGGCCCAAAAAAGAAGTCCCCACCCCCATAATCTCCGCCAGCTGTTCTTGAGTCAACCCCTTCAGCTTGCGATAATAGGCCACCTTTAACCCGATCATCTTGTAATATTCCTTAAATTCGTCCTGCGTAACAATCCCCCCTATCATTATTATAGGGGGTTGCGCCGGGGAATATTATTTGATATACTTGCAATATAAATTACCGTATAAATAATAAAAACTACTGTGAGGATAATAAAGAACAATGGAACTGAAAGCGCGCGTCCTTCTTTCGGACGATACGGAAAAACAAACGGCCGAATTGAAAAACGCCGGCCAACGCAGCCCTTCCCTTTTTCCGCCAGCCCAACTGACGCTGGCCCAGGATCGTCTGCTCTTCCAGGGCTTTGGCTATGGCAGAATAGGGCCTGTCTATTATAGAAAGACTTCGCCTCTTTCCCTGCCCCTCCGCGATATTCTCCGCTTCGGCCCAACGGATTGCCGTCGCTCGAGCCTGATAGCGGCGGCGGTTCTCTCTGTGCTTCTGGCCTTGATTTGCTTGCTGGCTCTGCCCGGCCCGTCCTCCCCTTGGCTCGCCCTGCTGGCTGTGGATCTGGGTCTGCTGTCCCCGGCGATTTTTCTGACTCTCTTTTTCCGCTGGCCCTTCCGCGCTTTCTGCGTCTGGACGCAAAAAAGCTGTTTGCGTCTGCCCGTCCGCTGGTGCGCGTCAAAAGACTTCCAGTCTTTCCAAGAAGCTTTGAGCCAGGCTCTGTCTGTTCAAAAAGCGGCGCCGCCGGCAGAGCAAGCCGCGCTTACTTTGGCCCGGGCGGCGGCCCTTCATGAATACGCCGCCTTGAGACGGCAGGGTTTGCTCACAGAAGAGGAATTTCG
This sequence comes from uncultured Eubacteriales bacterium, assembly GCA_910585875.1. Lineage (GTDB taxonomy): Bacteria > Bacillota > Clostridia > Oscillospirales > Butyricicoccaceae > Pseudobutyricicoccus. The sequence goes on from CAJUIK010000043.1 coordinate 2,226, forward strand.
GCAAGCCAAAGCCCAAACCCTTTCTCCGCCCCGCGCTGGCAAATAGCCGCGCTCCCCCAATAAAACTATAAAAGACCGGGACAGACGGCCGTCTGTCCCGGTCTTTATAAGTAGATTATGCGACTCGCTTAGATCACATGAGTCAGCCGCAGCAAAACTTCGGCGATGATGGCGGAGCCGATATAGGTGCCGGCAAAGGCCATCAGGGATGTGACTACAATGCCAAGGCCCTGCTTCTTAAAGGAATCCATATCCTTGCCGATGGAGATACCGGCATAAGCCAGGATGGGAGTACAAAGGGGTAGCACGCCAATTTTAGCGTAATTCACCTGCATCCATTCGGCAATGGGGGAAAAGCCGGGAATGCTCAGCAGCATGGTAAACAGGGAGATATAGAGGATTTTGGGCAGGCTGATGTGGATTTTGCGCATCAGCTCGTCTGCCAAGCAGCCCAGAATCACAATGGCAAACATAGAAATCAGCGCGGGAATTGTCTCCCAGGGCATCACGACGGCGCCGGCGTGCCAGGTGGACAGCATATTGCCAATGGACGCAATCACCGCTGTGATCACCAAAACTTTGATTCTAACCGCCCATTCTTGTTTTTTGCTCATATGGTCCGCCTCCTTATTCGTCTTCCGCTTTTTCGGCGTCGCTCATAACCTTTTGATAATCGATGGCCTTTTCCGCGCCCTTCTTCTCTCTCTTCAATTTGCGGTAAAGGAAATTCGTCAGAGGCAGCGCCACAAACAAGCTCATATACATACCGTCCACGCCGGTCAGCACCTGGCTGGTGGCGGCGTAGGCTGAAATCTGCTCCGCCATATCCGGGAAAGCCTCCACAACAGGGCCCAAAGCCGCCGCCATCATCGAGGCGGAACCGGTGCCTGCCGCCATACCCAAAGCATAGGGGTGGAAAAGGCCGGTAGCGCAGAGAATCGAAGCCAGAATACTGTTGAAAATGGCGCCAAGCAGGGTACCGGTGATATAGGCGCCCATAACGCCCCGGCCTTCCGGGGAATCCAGGCCATAGATATCGCCTACAATGGCCAACGCGCCTTCGCGGGAAGTGGAGAACGCGCAGCCCACAGCCTCGCGGCCCATCTTAAATACCAACACGCCCACGGGGAGGGCGAAGAACAGGGTTCCCAGGTTGCCCAGCTCCTGAAGCAGCAGAGGCAGGCCGGCCCGCAGCACTTCTTTCAGATTGGGGCCGATGGTGGAGCCCATGCGTACGCTCAGGAACATGACGCTGATGCCGATGTACGGCGAGGCAATTTCCATCATATCCCGCTTAATCACTTTTGCCGCCGCCAGGATGATGCCGATAACCAGGGCGTAGAGCATGGGCAGCAGGGTGAACTTGATGATGCCCGCCCCTACGGGGATGCTGCCGATACCGTCCGCCACGACCACCATAATCAGGCACAAGAGATGAACCTTCCAGTCCTTGAAGTCCAGCAGCTTGCCGTCGTTTTTCTTCTCGTTGCTCACGAATATTCCTCCTATCGTCAAAGATCTGCTTTATCGAGGTTTTCCGGGCCTTTTTCCTCCTTCCGCCGCCCCTCCGCCGCCGCCCGGCGCGGCGTCAGCAGGTTGTTCTTTATTCTATTGCTTTTGTCCGCGGCAGAGAAGTTTTTGTTTCCCATTTTCTTTCTCAAGAAAATGGGAAACGGGACGTCCCGTTTCAAAAAACACCGCTTCCATTTAGAGATTATTTTTTTCAGAATTATTTTGCCGTTCAGAGTTTATTCAATTTATGTTCATATTTTACGATATCCCTCCCCCTGTTGTCAAGGAAAAATGCCTAAAAATCGAGGGCGAAATTCTCGAATTTCAAGTTTATTTGCACAAATCCCCTGTTTCCCCCAACCCCTCCCCTCCCAATTATTTCTTTTCCCATTTCGCCCGTCACAAACAGAAGAAAGAAAGGCGCGAACCCTGCAAAATCTTCCCCGCCCCGCTGGCGTCCCTCCCTGAACTATGATATAATACTTGCGGCGGCGCTATGGATCCGCTGCGAAACGCCGGCCTTGCGCAAAAGCCGCCTTCTGGGCGGCGCGCCAACGCCGGAAACCCATCCAAACTGGATCCGGCGGCCCGGCCGATTCACTTTGAAAAATTTGCTTTCCCAAAACAAATCAATATAACGGGGTCCCCAACTAAATCTCCGATTTTTGGGGAAGAAAGGCGGTAACTATGGAAAAAAACAAAGAACTGCGGGTCTTCGCGGAAGAGATCCGGGTGGAAACCATCAAGGAGCTGGCCCATCTGGGTTTCGGCCATATGGGCGGCTCCATGTCCGTGGTGGAGACGCTGGCCGTGCTCTACGGCGGACAGATGAACTATGATCCCAAAAACCCGGCTATGGAAAACCGGGATCGCCTGGTGATGAGCAAAGGCCACGCCGGCCCTGCCCTTTACGCCGCCCTGGCGCTGAAAGGCTTTTTCCCGCTGGATCGGCTGAACACCCTGAACCAGGGCGGCACCACCCTACCCAGCCACTGCGACCGGCTGAAAACCCCAGGCGTGGATATGACCACCGGCTCCCTGGGCCAAGGCGCTTCTATGGCGGTAGGGCTGGCCAAGGGCGCCAAGATGCGGGGCAAAGACTACTTCACCTACCTGATTCTAGGCGACGGGGAATGCGACGAAGGCCAGGTCTGGGAGGCCGCCCTGTCCGCCGCCCACCTGAAGCTGGACAACCTGATCGCCTTTGTGGATTGGAACAAGCAGCAGCTGGACGGCGCTGTGGACGACGTGCTGAACCTGGGGGATATCGCCCAAAAATTCCAGGATTTCGGCTGGCATACCCAGCAGGTGAACGGCCATGATATCGACGCGCTGCAGCAGGCCGTCGAGCAGGCCAAAGCCGCCAAGGGCCGGCCCTCCATGATCGTGCTGGACACTGTCAAGGGCAACGGCTGCCGCCTGGCCCTGGAGACCTTCCCCTGCCATCATCTGAAATTCAAGCCGGAGCAGATCGCCCCCTCCGTGGCCGAGGCGGAACAGGCTCTGGCCCAGGCCCGCAAAGCGTTGGAGGTAGAATAATATGAACTATCGTGTAAAAGAAACATTCCAGACGGAAGATCGTGAAATGCGGGCCGTCTACTGCGAAACCCTGCGCCAGATGGCCCGGGAGGACAGCCGCGTCTGCGTGTTGGACGCAGACCTCATCGGCTCCTCCGGCATGAAGCCCTTCTTTCAGGAATTTCCTGAAAGATCCGTCAACTGCGGCATCCAGGAATCCAACATGATCGGCATGGCCGCCGGCCTTTCCGCCGCGGGCATGGTTCCCTTCGCCCATTCCTTCGCCCCCTTCGCCACCCGCCGGGTGATGGATCAGATTTTCATCTCCTGCGCCTATGGCAAACAGAATGTGCGCGTCGTGGGTTCGGACCCTGGCGTTACCGCCGCCTATAACGGCGGCACCCATATGCCTTTCGAGGATATGGGCTGCCTCATGGCCATCCCCCATATCACGCTGCTGGAGCCCTCGGACAGCGTTCAGCTGGCCCAGGTCTGCCGCCTGCTGCAAGACGCCTACGGCGTGTTCTATGTCCGTATGCTGCGCAAAAACGCAGTGGGAATTTATGAAGAGGGCTCTTCCTTTGAGCTGGGCAAAATCCCCGTTCTGCAGGACGGGGCAGACGTCTGTATCGTCGCCTCCGGCATCATGGTAGCCGAAGCGCTGAAAGCAGCCCGGCTGCTGGCCGAACAGGGCGTCTCCGCCGCCGTGCTGGATTGCTTCACCTGGAAGCCCCTGGACGGCGAAACGCTGGAATCATACGCCCGCAAATGCGGCGCCGTCGTATCTGCGGAAAACCACAACGTAGAGGGGGGCTTGGGCTCCGCCGTGGCCGGCTGCCTGGCCCGCCGCTTCCCCGTCCCCATGGAGCTGGTAGGCGTGCAGGATGAATTCGGCGAGGTGGGCACAGTGGATTATCTGCAAAACCGCTTCGGCTTGACTGCCGCCGCCATCGTATCCGCCGCCCAAAAAGCCGTGGCCCGGAAATAGCCCAAACTGAGAGAAAAAGGAGACTGCGCATCATGGATAACAAAGAACGGGCCTTACAGGCCCATAAGGATTGGCAGGGCAAAATTGAAGTCGTGGCCCGCTGCAAGATTGAAAACGCCGACGACCTGACTGTGGCCTATACCCCCGGCGTGGCCGAACCCTGCCTGGCCATCAGCAAAGACCCGGATTTGAGCTATACCTATACCCGCCGGGGCAATCTGGTGGCCGTAGTAACAGACGGCACCGCCGTTCTGGGCTTGGGCGATATCGGCCCCGAGGCCGGTATGCCGGTCATGGAGGGCAAATGCGCCCTGTTCAAGGCTTTTGCCGACGTAGACGCCTTCCCCCTGTGCGTGCGCAGCAAGAGCGTGGACGATATCGTCAACACAGTCAAGCTGCTGGCCGGCTCCTTCGGCGGCGTCAACCTGGAGGATATCTCCGCCCCCCGGTGCTTTGAAATCGAGCGCCGCCTGAAGCAGGAATGCGATATCCCCATCTTCCACGACGACCAACACGGCACCGCCATCATTACCGCCGCCGCCATGATCAACGCCTGCCGCCTGACGGGCAAAAAGATGTCCGAGCTGAACATGGTCGTTTCCGGCGCCGGCGCCGCCGCCGTGGCCGTGGCCCGGCTACTGCTGTCCATGGGTATCGGCGACGTCGTCCTGGTCAACCGGGGCGGGGCCGTCTGCCAGAGCCGCCCAGACCTGAACCCCGAGCTCCAGGCCATGGCCAAGATCACCAACAAGCAGGGCAAACAGGGGACTCTGGCCCAGGTCGTCAAAGGCGCCGACGTGTTTTTGGGCCTGTCCGCCCCCGGCGTGCTGACTGCCGAGATGGTTTCCACCATGAACAAAGACCCCATGGTCTTTGCCTGCGCCAACCCTGTGCCCGAGATTTACCCCGAAGAGGCCAAAAAGGGCGGCGCCGCCGTGGTGGGCACGGGCCGCAGCGATTACCCCAACCAGATCAACAACGTGCTGGCCTTCCCCGGCGTGTTCCGGGGCGCTCTGGACGTGCGGGCCAGCGACATCAACGACGAGATGAAAGCCGCCGCCGCTTATGCCATCGCGGATATCGTAACCCCTGAAGAGCTGACCGCCGATTACATCCTGCCCGCCGCCTTCGATAAGCGCGTGGGCCCCGCCGTGGCCAAAGCCGTGGCCGAGGCCGCCCGCAAATCCGGCGTCAGCCGGGTATAAACAGGTTGGCCAAATAACTAAGCCAATCGAATAACCAGTCTTGGCAATAACGCCGGCAGCCTGACGCAAAGAAACGCCGTCCCCAAGGACGGCGTTTTATCTTCCCATTTTCCGCAGAACATGATAGAATTCCTGATAGAGATTCTGCCAAACTCCTGCAAAATCGCAGATTTTGTCGGCTTATTTAGAAATAACAGCGCAACTTCTTTTATGGGAGGAAAATCACATGACAGACGCCCAAAAACGGGCCGCCGCCGCGAAATTTGCGGAAACTTGGGCGGGACGAGGGAACGAAAAAGGAGAAAGCCAGCCTTTTTGGCTGTCTTTGCTGCGCAATGTTTACGGCGTGGAAGCTCCTGAAAATTTTATCGTCTTTGAAGAAAAAGTGATCCTGGATCACGCCAGCTTTATGGACGGATATATCGAGAGCACCCATGTCCTAATTGAGCAAAAAGGCTTGAAGAAAAACTTGAAGCAGCCCGTCAAGCAATCAGACGGCTCTTTGTTGACGCCATTTCAACAGGCCAAGCGATATTCTGACAGTTTGCCCTATTCCCGCCGCCCCCGCTGGATTGTCATTTGCAATTTTGAGGAGTTCCACATCTATGACATGGAGCGGCCCAACGACGACCCAGAAAGCCTCTTGCTCCCCGACCTGCCAAAAGAATATGACCGGCTGAATTTCCTGGTAGACCAAGAAGACGGCCACATCCAAAAGGAAATGGACGTCTCCCTCAAAGCCGGCGATTTGGTGGGGCTCCTCTATAACGCCCTGCTCCCCAAATATGAAAACCCCGAAAGCCCGGAAACGCTGAAAAGCCTGAATATGCTGTGCGTCCGGCTGGTGTTCTGCCTCTATGCCGACGACGCCGGAATTTTTGGCCAAAAAGATATGTTCCATGATTATCTCAAACATCACCGCTCCGAGGACAGGCGGGCTTTGATCGACCTATTCCGCACGCTGGATCAAGACAACTCCCGCCGGGATCCCTATATGGACGACGATCTGGCCGCTTTCCCCTATGTCAACGGCGGGCTTTTCTCCGATGAATCCATCGAAATCCCCCGCTTGGGCGACGACGTCTTCGACCTAATTCTCAACCAGGCCAGCGCCTTCAACTGGAGAGAAATCAGCCCCACCATCTTCGGCGCGGTTTTTGAGAGCACCCTAAACCCAGAGACCCGCCGCTCCGGCGGGATGCACTATACCAGTATTGAAAATATTCATAAGGTCATCGACCCTCTCTTTTTGGACGAGCTGGAGCGCGAATTTCAGAGCGCAATGGCGCTAAAAACAAAAATTGCCTGGAAAAACGCCCTGGAAAAATTGCAGGACAAGCTGGCTTCTCTCAAATTTCTGGATCCCGCCTGCGGCTCCGGCAATTTCCTGACAGAAACCTATCTCTCCCTCCGCCGGCTGGAAAACCGCATTATCCTGGCCAAAACGGGGGATATCGAGGGGCAGATCGGTTTCAAAGGCGAATTCGCAAAGTCAATCCAGGTTTCCATCGGCCAGTTTTACGGCATCGAACTCAATGATTTTGCCGTGTCCGTCGCCCGGACGGCCCTTTGGATTGCGGAAAACCAAATGCTCAAGCAGACGGAAGATATTATCCATCAAAAAATAGATTTTCTTCCCCTCAAATCCTACGCCAATATCACCGAAGGAAACGCCCTGCGGCTAAATTGGGAGGATGTCGTCCCCAAACAGGAGCTGAGCTATATTATGGGCAACCCGCCCTTTGTGGGCGCCCGGTTGATGGATTCTAACCAGAAAAACGACCTGAACGCAATCTTTGAAGGGTGGAAAAACGCTGGAAACCTGGATTATGTGTGTTGTTGGTACAAGAAAACTGCCGACTTAATCGCCGGTTCCAAAATTCGGGCGGCGCTGGTATCCACCAATTCTATCGCCCAGGGGGAAGCTGTGGCCAACCTCTGGAAGCCCCTGTTTGAATCCGGCGTCCATATCGATTTTGCCCGCCGCACCTTTCGCTGGGATAGCGAAGCAAAGATCAAAGCCCACGTCCATTGCGTCGTCGTGGGCTTCAGCGTCGCGCCAAACCCTCAACCCAAACGGCTGTTTATGGCAGAACGGGAACAGGCCGTGCAAAATATCAACGGCTATCTGCTGGATGGGGAAAATATCTTTGTGGAAAGCCGCAGCCAGCCTCTTTGCGCCGTGCCGGAAATCGGCATTGGTAATATGCCTATCGACGGCGGCAATTATTTATTCACCAAAGAAGAAGCAAAAGAATTTCTGAAAGCCGAGCCCGCCGCAAAAAAATGGTTCCGCCCCTGGTACGGCGCTCAGGAGTTTATCAATCGCCAGCCTCGCTATTGCCTATGGCTGGGCGACTGCCCGCCGAACGAATTGCGGAAAATGCCCTATTGTTTAAAGCGTGTAGAAGCTGTTCAACAATTCCGTAATAACAGCAAAAGAGCTTCAACAAGAAAATTGGCTTTTACCCCCACTCTTTTTGGAACAGAAAATATACAAGAGAACCCATACCTAATTATTCCTGAAACATCTGCGGAAACACGCCGTTATATCCCCATTGGCTTTATGCCTTCAACTGTTCTATGCAGTAATGCCGTAAAAATTGTTCCAAATTCTACTTTATATCATTTCGGCGTCCTCACCTCCAACGTTCATATGGCCTGGATGCGGGCAGTTTGCGGGCGGCTGAAAAGCGATTACCGTTATTCTAAGGACGTGGTCTACAACAACTTCCCCTGGCCCTCCCCCACGCCAGCCCAAAGGGCCAAAATTGAGCAGACCGCCCAGGCTGTCCTGGACGCCCGGGCTCAACATACGGATTGCTCCTTGGCTGATCTTTATGACGAAATCGCCATGCCCCCAAACCTGCGTACAGCCCATCAAAACAACGACCGGGCCGTCATGGAGGCCTATGGGCTGCCTGTAGGCAAAACCTCAGAAAGCCAGTGCGTCGCCCATCTGATGAAGCTCTATCAGCAGCTGGCCGCCCAGCAAGACGGCCTTTCCCCAAAGTCAAAGAAAAAGAACCCCCGATAGCGGAGATGGATCCTCCTATGGCAAAGGCGGGTTTGGAGCGAAAATCGGATTGACATTTCAATAAAATTGCACTGCTAAATATAGAAAGAAGCGCTGCCGGCAAACGGTTATCCCCCTACAGTTGGTTGAGAAGTAACCGCTTGCTTCGTGGGCAAAGCGGTTACTTCTTTTTATTGACCCGAATAAACAGGGCAATCATGTCAACGATTTAAATACCTATCTGAATCAGATTTGTTTTTTTCCAAAGCCAATCCGCAAAAAGCCCCCTTTAAGGGGCTTTTCTGTTTGCGTGGCTTACACAGCCACAAAAATTCATCTGGCCCTTTTCTCAGCTCTGTCCCACCTTCAGCCGGTATTCGATCAGATCTTCGCTGACGCCGAAGGCCCGGGCCAGCTGAGGGATGGTGAAATCCCCATATTCCCGCAGCTCCTCGTCGTCAATCAGCAGGCAGACGGCGAAGCGATTGGCTTCGATTTCGTATCGGTTCACCGAAAGCAGCGTATTTTTGCGCAAAAAGGGGGTGTTGGCCTTGGGGTGCAAAATGGCGTGGCCCAGCTCGTGAGCGCAGGTAAAAAGCCGCTGGGGCTCGGTGAGCCCGTTGTTGATATGGATAAACTGCTGCCGGTAGCTGCGGCTGTAGTAGCCTCGGATAGAGCCCAGCGGCTCTTCTATCACGATAATACGCCGCTGACGGGCGATGGCAAAGGGATCCCGGGTTTCATAATATTGGATTAGCTGGGCGGCTGTTTTCAGCAAAGGGCGTCACCTCAATCCCTGCGATATTTTTTGGGAGTAAATTTCTGCTTGGCCAGCTTTTTGCCAATCAGCAGCTGGTTTTGCAGGCTGGCCCGCAGCAAGCGGCTGGTTTCCTCGTCCAGCGCCTCGCCGTCGAACATCAGCGCCCCCCGGGGGTTTTCCGCCGCTCCCGCCATGGCCTCCAGCCGCCGGGCCATATCCCGCCGATCCCGGGCCGTCAGCGTCGGCCGGAGGGTTTGTTCTCCGTCCTGCCGGTTTTTTCTTTGCTCCGCCATATAGTTACGCCCCTTTTCGTACATTTGTACTTTTATCATACCACTCCTATTGAAATTGTCAAGACATTCCCTTCTCCCTGTCAGCGATTTTCCATTGCATCCACTCTGCTTTGCATGGTATACTATTTGCAGGACGCGTCCCACGGCGCGAACTGAGTTTCGGCGATTGCCAGCCCGAACTCAATCCAAATCGATAAAGGAGCGGAACACACATGAAACATTTTTGGAAAAACCAGCGTTTTCAAGGCTTTTTGATGGGCGCTCTCAGCTGCGGCTTGGCGGTAAGCCTGTGCGGCGCGGCCTTCGCCGCCAGCCGAAGCATCTCTGTTTCTGACGGGATTCAAATCGTCATGAACGGCCAGGCGTTTCAGCCCAAGGATTCCAAAGGCGCCCCTGTGGAGCTGTTCAATTACAACGGCACCGTGTATGCCCCTGTTCGGGCTCTATGCCAACAAGCGGGCATGAAAGTCTCCTATGACAGCGCCTCCAAGACAGTGACGGTAACCTCCCCCTCGGCCCCCGCCGGCGGCCAGACGGCTCCCTCTCAAACCGGAAAGCTCACGGACGAACAGGCCCGCCAGCGGGCTCTGGATCATGCCAAGCTCTCCGCCAACAACGTTACTTTCCTGAAAACCGAGCTGGATACCGACGACGGCCGCTCAGTTTACGAAGTTGAGTTTGTCAGCGGCCAGACGGAATACGACTATGAAATCGACGCCGCTACCGGCGAAATTTTGAAAAATTCCCAAAAAACCCATCCCTCCGCCGGCGTTTCCGACGCCAGCGGCCCTGTCACTGAGGCCAAGGCCCGGGAAATCGCCCTGGCCAAAGCCCCCGGCGCTTCTGTGATCAAGTGCAAGCGGGATCGGGAAGACGGCGTGGAAATTTTTGAAATCGAGCTGCGCAAAGGCGCTGTGGAATATGACTGCGAAATCGAAATCGCCACCGGCAGAATCCTCAAATGGGAGGAAGACCGGGATTAACCCTCCCGCTTCTCTTTCCCTATCTTTTTGCAAGGCCCGGCTGCTCATAGCCGGGCCTTGCGCCGTTTTTTCCGAATTTACCGCCAGTTCATTGTGCCGGCCCCTTTACTGTGATAAAATAAAACTATCTTATTTTATAATGGAGGAATTTGGGATGTTTTCCGATCAATATTTTGACCGCTTCGTCCTGCCGGAGGACCTGCGGGCGGCTTTGAAAAAATGCCGTTCCGTGGCCTACATCGAAACCCAGGACGAGCTGGACGAGCTGATTTTCGGCCCCACCCATACGTCCCGTTACGACGTGGTTTACACGCTGCCTGGCCGGGGCACAGTGAAGGAAGCGGAAGTCATCCGCTGCAAAAACGGCGCCGTAGTCAATTTTATGGAGGATTATATGCGCCGCCGGGATCCCAATTCCATGGCGGTCAGCGACGACTTGCCCTCGGATAAGCCCCGCTTCCAGGACCGCTTTGGTTATGAATTCTCCAAGCTGCGCCAGGAGACTATGGATTGGTTCTCCACCCAGCAGGTGATTCTGCTGCCCTTCAAGGCCGGCGACGACCAATACGGCTACCCCAGCTTGATGGTCTGCCCCGCCAACGCCGCCTTTTTCGCCCTGGCCCTGGCCAATATGCAGGGCTTCCTCCCCATTGTGGATATCCCGGAGCAATATACCCCCCGCTCCATCATCTATGTGGCCCCTCCCTTCCGCCACACCCACTTCGAGGGCAAGCAGGTAGTCGTCCATAACCGCAGCGAAAGTCTGCACGAGGTCTTTTCGTACAACCTGTATCCCGGCCCCTCGGCCAAAAAGGGCGTCTTTTCTGTGCTGCTGGATATCGGCGAGCAGGAGGGCTGGGTCTGCTGCCATGCCAGCGCGGCGATGGTGGAAACCCCCTATGAAAATGAAACCGTCTTCATGCACGAAGGCGCCAGCGGCGGCGGAAAAAGCGAGATGCTGGAGGATTTCAAGCGGGAGGCCGACGACCGCCTGCTGCTGGGAACCCATGTCGTTACCGGCGAAAAATATTACCTGAGCCTCAGCGAGAGCTGCAAAATCCACCCCATTGCCGACGACATGGCCCTGTGCCAGACCCATTATCAGGACCCGGAAAGCGGCAAGCTGATGATTATGGATGCAGAAGCCGGCTGGTTTTTACGCATGGACAGTATGCAGGCCTATGGCAATAACCCCATGTACGAGAAAATCTGCATTCACCCGCCCCGCCCCCTGCTGTTTTTCAACATGGACGCCGTGCCCGGCTCCACCTGCCTGATTTGGGAACACGTCATGGATTCCACCGGCCAGCCCTGCACCAATCCCCGGGTGATTATCCCCCGGGATATGGTGGAAAACATCGCCCCCGACCAGCCCCAGGAGGTCAGCGTCCGCAGCTTTGGCGTGCGGATGCCCCCCTCCACCGCCGCGGACCCCAACTATGGCGTCATGGGGATGCTGCACGTCATCCCCCCCGCCCTGGCCTGGCTGTGGCGGCTGGTGGCGCCTCGGGGCTTCAAGAACCCCAGCATTGTGGACGGCGGCGGCTCTATGAAGAGCGAGGGCGTGGGCTCCTATTGGCCCTTCGCCACCGGCAAAAAGGTGACTCAGGCCAATCTGCTGCTGCGCCAGCTGCTGGCCACCCCCAACACCCTGAACGTGCTCATCCCCAACCAGCATATCGGCGCCTATAACATCGGCTTTATGTCCGAATGGATCAGCCGGGAATATCTGGCCCGGCGGAACGGCGTCATCCGGGCCAAGCACCTGACTCCCTCCCGCTGCCCTCTGTTCGGCTACGCCTTGCTGGATATGAAGCTGGACAACCAGTATGTGCGCCAGACCTTCCTGCGGCCCGAAACCCAGTCCAAGCTGGGCGAGGCGGGCTATGACGCCGGCGCCAAGATTTTGGTGGATTTCTTCAAAGAGGAAATAAAGCAGTTCCTCGCCGACGACCTGGACCCCCTTGGCCGCCAGATCATCGAGTGCTGCCTCAACGACGGAACTCTGGAAGACTACCTGGCCCTCACCCCCCTGCACCTGAAATAGGCCGCGGCGGCTATGCCCGGCCGCCTCATCCCTTTGCGCCGGCGGCCGTTGACGGGCGCAAAACAAACGCCCCCCTTGCCAATTGGCAAGGGGGGTCTGTCTATCTTCCGGCAAATTCCCAGTGTCGCTGCCTGATATTTTCATAGTGGCAGCGTGTTTTCTCCGATGGCGCTGCCAGATAAAATAGTATCAACATCGGGAGTAAACGGGCGGAGCGACTATGCAGGAAAAGAAAGAAATCAATATCCAAATCGGCAATCAAATCCGCATTGCGCGGGAGCGGGCGGGGCTGACCCAGGAGCAGTTTGGCGAGCTGGTTTCGCTGGGGGCCAAAAATGTTTCCGATATCGAGCGGGGCGTGGTCGGCGTCACGGTAGCCACTCTCAAGCGCATTTGCGGCAAATTATCCATCTCCAGCGACTTGATTTTATTCGGAGATACAGATAAAAACGACGCAGACTATCTGGCGGACAAATTATCCCGACTGCCAAAGGATCAATTCGAGGCAGTGCAAACCTTCCTCAATCAGACGCTATGCCTGTTTGCACAGCAAAACACGTCTGACTCAAAAGGAGAAAAACATGGCGATATGCTCGTTCTTGGTACATAGCGAGGTTTATGACAGAAACATGGCGCAGCGGGCGGAAGAAGCGGTTTTGGGCCTGGCAGAGCGAGAAGATGAACTCCATTTCTTGTTTCCCGCCCATCAAAAGAACCCTTTTCATCTGGCCTGCTGGCAGGGCGTACAAGCGGCAAAAGAAAAATTCCCCGAAAAGAAGTTTTTCGTTCAGCTCATGGTGGCAGAAGGAGAAGAATCTCTTTTTGAGACATGGATCAAAGAGCGCGGCCTCCCCATTGACAGGGTGATCGCTCCAGTCCGGCAGCCCAGCGATCGCTCCAAACTGGGGCGCGGTTTCATTGCAATGCTCCGGGAGAGGGCCCGGTGGGCCGTTCAGAATTCAGATTATATGATCTGCTATCTCTACGAAGAATTTGAAAGCCCAAAAACAAATCTATATAAATATGGGCAATGCGCATAAAGAAGTTTTGCCTATTGGGAGCGCAACCGCATGATGCTGTGGTGTCATGCGGTTGTCGTTTTGCTGTACCGGCTAAATTCCGGGGAAAAA
>CAJUIK010000044.1 GCA_910585875.1 uncultured Eubacteriales bacterium
GGGAGAATGTTCCCTCTCCCGTCCCGGAGGCGACCCCCTTCTCCAAAGCCCACATCACAGGCTTGGCAAACCAGTCGGTGGTCTTTACGTCTGCCATCAGGTGGTTGTAGTGGATTTTGGCACGGGTCAGCTTCTCGTTGAACTCATCGATCTGGATGGCCTTCCACTGTGCCTCGGACCCGGCATAGTAGACATCCGTCACACCGGTATCCCAAAAGGCAGCGTATCCGATGCTGGTCATACTGGCGGGAATGGTCACTCTGGTCAATGCGTTCAGCCCCCAAAAGGCTCTATCTTCAATGCTGGCATTGCCCGACAAAAAGGTCACGCTGGTCAGGTCTGTATAATGTTGGAAGTTCCCTACGCTGGTAACGCTGGATGGTACATTCAATTCCGTCATCGTCCGCAGCACATGGGGCGAATGCTGCCAGACGGCGGGGGCCACGCCCGTTCCCAGCCCGGCGTCGCTGTTAACCTGATTCAGGATGATATCTGTATAGCACTCCCTCCAAAAGTACTCCCCTTCCGTATAAAGCTTGTCCCCAATGGCATGAAAATCAAACTCTTCGCCCCATTTTTTGCTCATTTGCCCCAAAAAATGAAGAAATTCATGGACACACGCGGTTCCCGGAAAACTTGGCTTATGATCATACTGGGCAAACTCCATATTTCTGAGGTTGTGACATGAATGCCCGGTACCATTCTCAAAACCGGAACCGTTGGTTATTGCCCCATATTCCGTAGAAACATTCAAACTAATAAAACAGGACACATGGTCATAGTAATCCAGATCAATCCCATTAGCCTCCAGAAGGGAGGCCGCCTGTTTCGGGCCAAGGTATGACCCAAGTTCAGATTCCTCCAATTCTGTGACCGGCGTATCGATCTCCACAAGGTACACATGGGCACGCATCACACCAACATCGTTCATATATTCCTCGAATGATTGGAGTTTATCCTTGACGAGATCAATTTCTTCCTGTGACATGGTAAACTTTGTGTGCGTCGCCACGCCCTTCCCGTCGTCACAGTAGGCGTCCACGTTCTTGAAGACGGCGAACAGGAAATACCAGTCGGGGAGGCTGGCCTCCGCCGCTGAGGCGGCGTCCGGCATCAGCCCCAGGCACATCGCCAGGGCCAGCAGGAGGGACACGATTTTTTTCTTCATAGCTTTCACTCTCCTTAGGGCTTGTTTGAAATTTTTTGACAAAAACGGCAGAGCAGGAGATAATAGGAAAAACAAGTGGGAGCTGGAGGGAATGCATCAATACCCAAGTGATATCAGCCGGGAAGAATATAAGCCGATCCGAGAGGATTTGGAAGGGGCAAAGAAAACAACCCGGCCGCGGGATTGCCCCATGCCATAGCCGTAACAACCGCCGATCGGCAAAGGGGTTCCCGCCTATGGAGTCGGTTTCTGCGGGCTGCGGCCGTCAGATTCTTCCGTTTGGAGATCCAAAGCCCAGATTTGACGGTCTTTGCGGAACAGCAAGCAGGTCAGCAAACCCAGCAGCCACAGCAGCAAAAAGAGCAGGGCCGCGCCGGAGCCTTTGCCTGGGCCCAGCAGACGGATCAGTGGAGAAGAAGGGCCCAGGGAAGCCGTCAACGGCTCGAACACGCCGTCCACCAGAAAGCCGCCCAACAAATAGCCCAAGGGGATTGTGAAAAATTGCAGGGCGTTTCGGGCGGCATAGACCCGGCCCTGCATCTCCAACGGGATATGGGAGCGCAGCAAGGCGTTCATATTGGCGTTCATCAGCGGGATGGCCAGCCAGCCCAGCAACGCGCCTAAATACCAGACGGGGCCGCTGCGGCCTAAGGCCAGCAGCAGGTTTTCCGTGCCCATGGAAACGAGCAGGGCGTTGCAGACGACCCTGACCCGGCTTTTGGGTTGCGGCGCCCAAAAGACAATGACGCTGCCCGCCACGTTGGCCAGCCCAGCGCAGGCGTTGATCAGGCCCAACGCCGTCTCTCCCCCCGCCGGACGGGACAAAACCATGGCCGGCAGGGCCGCGTTGTACATAGACGCCGTCAGATTGATCGCGGCGAGAAAGAGGATCAAATGCAGCACGCCCAGATGGCCCCAGAGCCATACTAGGCCGGCTTTGACAGAGCCGCGCAGATCCTGTTTTTCTCCTGTTTCCGGCAGCCGGGGAATGCGGATGAACAGCAGCAGGCTGAGAAAGGCCGCCGCAAAGGTGGAAAGATCCGCTATCATCACCAGCCGCAGCCCGCCGAAAGCCAGCAGCGCCGTAGCCAGCGCGGGAGATAGGATGGCGATCAAAGAATTGGAAAAGGACTGAACCGCCCCTACCCGCTGATATTGTTCCCGGGGCGCCAGCAGGCTGGCCGCCGCCGAAGAGGCTGGGGATTGAAAGGCGTTCATCAGGCCGCCAAAGGCGTTGAGGGCGTATAAATGCCAGAGAGCCAACCGGCCTGCTTGCAGCAGGGCCAGGGCCGTCAGCGTGCCCAAGGCCGCCAAAGCGTCGCAGACCAGCATTGTCCGGCGCTTGTCCCACCTGTCGCATAGAGCGCCGGCAAACAGGCTCAGCGCCACATAAGGCGCGTAAGAACAGACGGAAAGCAGGGCTGAGCGCAGGGCGGAGCCCTGCTGCTGATAGCTCCAGACAATTAAAGCGAAGCTGGTCATAGCCGTGCCCAAGGCAGAGAGAGCTTGGCCGCTTTCTAGGGCTAAAAAGGGCCCCAGCCCGGCCAGCGACTGCCGCCGGCGGGAAAAGAAGGAAAAAACGGCCGATCGGATAGAATATCGAGGTTGTTTCATAAATGGCTTTGCTCCTTTCGGGCGCCCTCAAAAATCCGCGATTTTTGGGGCTGTTTGATGTGAATGATGTAATTCTTCATAAAAAGCAAAGCCAAAACGGGCAATCCCGGCTATTTCCAGGCCGGGGAATCGCTCCGCGCAATTTTGCCCGTCAGGCTTTGCGCGGAGCTGCGGCAGACATCAGTTTCAAGGCCTTTCGCCCCCTTCCGATGGAATTTCCCACATTATAAAAGAAAATCCACGGGGTTGTCAAGGCGGAGGGGGCCGGCGGCCCAAAAGGCAGCCCCCGACGCAATGCGTTTGGGGGGCGTTCCCAGGGACAAATGTTCTTGAATTTTGTCTCATTGGATGGTAAAATGGTTTTCGCTGAGACAGAACGACTTTTGTTGGTAAGGGACTGATTGCTATGGATGAAAAACGCCGCATATTGAAAGAGGTATTTGGATACGACCAATTCCGGGGCGGGCAGGAGCGGATGATCGACGCCATTTTGCAGGGGCGGGACGCTTTGGGAGTGATGCCTACCGGGGCGGGAAAATCCATTTGCTATCAGTTGCCCGCGTTGATGACGCCGGGGATCGCGCTGGTGGTTTCGCCCCTAATCTCCTTGATGCGGGATCAGGTTCAGGCTCTGCGCCAGGCTGGGGTGGCCGGGGCTTATCTCAATTCCTCCCTGACTCAGGGGCAATATCTCAAGGCCCTGGAAAACGCCTATCACGGCAAATATAAAATCATCTATGTGGCGCCTGAGCGGCTTCTGACCGACCGCTTTTTGGAATTTGCCCGGTCTTCTCGGATTTCGCTGGTGGCGGTGGACGAGGCCCACTGCGTCTCCCAATGGGGTCAGGATTTTCGCCCCAGCTACTTGGATATCCCGGCTTTTGTGAGCGGCCTGCCCCGCCGGCCGGTTTTGGCGGCTTTCACCGCTACCGCCACCCCCAAGGTGCGCCAGGATATCCGGCAGCTGCTGGAATTGCAATCGCCAGAGGAAACCTGCACGGGCTTCGACCGGGAGAATCTGTTTTATCAAGTGCGGCGCCCTTCCTCCAAAAAGGCGGCTTTGCTGGAGTGCCTGAGCCAGTTTAAGGGGCAGAGCGGCGTCGTCTATTGCGCCACCCGCAAGGCTGTGGAGGAGGTCTGCGACTTTTTGCAGCAGTCCGGCGTCTCCGCCGCCCGGTACCACGCCGGTCTGGAACCCCAGGAACGCAGCCGCAGCCAGGAGGATTTTATCTTCGACCGGGTTCAGGTAATTGTGGCCACCAACGCCTTTGGCATGGGCATCGATAAATCCAACGTCCGCTTCGTCGTCCATTACAATATGCCAAAGGACATGGAGAGCTATTATCAGGAGGCCGGCCGGGCCGGCCGGGACGGGGCGCCGGCCCAATGCGTGCTGCTGTACAGCGGCCAAGATGTGATGACCAACCAATTTCTGATTGAAAAAAGCCGAGAGGTGGAAGGGCTGGACCCGGAAACCGCTCAGCGCATGATCCAGCGGGATAAGGAGCGGCTGCGCCAGATGGCCTATTACTGCCAGACCGCCGACTGCCTGCGGCAATATATCCTCCGCTATTTCGGCCAGCAGGCTCCGGACCGCTGCGGCCGCTGCGGCAACTGTCAGGACGAACTGGAGCGGATCGATTTCACCAGCCAGGCCCGGCGGATAGCCGCCTGCGTCCGAGAAACAGGCCAGCGCTTCGGCGCCGGGGTGCTGGGGGAGATCCTGCGGGGCGCGGAGACGGAAAAGACGCTGAACTGGAATTTGAGCCGCTATGACTGCTTCGGCGGGCTGGCCGATCTGAGCCATCGGGAAATCTTGGACGCCGTGCAGACGATGGTCCAGCGAGGGTATCTGGCCGTCAAGGAGGGGAAATTCCCTATCGTCCAGCTGGGCCCCCAGGCGGAGGCGCTGCTGTCGGGCCAGGAGCGGGTGGAAATCAAAATCCGCCGCCAAGACCAGCAGAGCCGAAAAACGGGCCGGGCCGCCCGTCAGGCCGAAGCGGCGCCCAACCCGGCGCTGTTCGAGCGGTTGCGGGGTCTCCGCTCCCAGCTGGCCCGACAGCAGGGAGCGCCGGCCTATGTGATTTTCAACGACGCCACGCTGCGGCAGATGAGCGGCAAAGCGCCGGACGGCTGGGCCGCCATGCTGGAAATATCCGGCGTGGGCCAGCAGAAGATGGAGCGGTATGGCCAGCAGTTTTTGGACGAGATTGCCCGGTGGAAACAGGAACAGGGGAGGTAGGCCATGCGCGTCGGCGCGGATATTGAGGAACACAGCCGTTTTCGGCGGCTTCTGGAAAAGCCGTCTTTTTTGGAGCGGGTCTATACCCCGACGGAACGCCGGTATATTCAGGCCGCCGGCAAACGGGCCCATTTGGCGGCGGCGGGGCTTTTTTGCGCCAAAGAGGCGGCGGCTAAAGCCTTGGGAATCGGCCTTTTTGGTCTACGGCCCGATGAAATTGAGATTACCCACGACCAAAGGGGGGCGCCTATCCTGGCGCTGCTGGGCGGGGCCAAGGCCCGCTTCCCCCAGGCGGAATTTTCCCTGTCCGTCTCCCACAGCCGGGAGTATACCATGGCCGCGGTTTTGGCCTGGGACCGGCAGTCATAATCCGCCCCGCTTTCGCTTATAGATAAGCGGAAGGGGGCGGCGGTCATGAATCGCGAAAAGGGGAAAAAGAATAGGAGCAGAAAAACAATCGGCGCTTTGACGCTGGCGCTGACGTTGGTTTGGGGCGGATGCGCCAAAGGGGAGGAAGACCCGGCCGCCCAGGCGGCGGACTATTATCGGGGCTTGACTCAGGGCTCGGCCATTGCGGAGGTGCAGACGGATTCTGGCGTGGTGATGGAATACCGGCTGGCGGCGGAATGGGACGAGGAAAGTTCCGCCGTCCAGGTCCTTTCGCCCGAAGAAATCGCCGGGATACGCTGCCGGATTACAGAAAACGGCGCCCGGCTGGAATATGACGGCGTCGAGCTGGAGACTCTGCTGCCCAATCTGCCGGGTTTTACCCCGGCGGACTGCTTGGACGGCCTGCTGGACGCGCTGGCCGGCGCGGCGCCCTCCGAATGGGGTTGGGAAAAGAAGGGGGAGCGGGAATGCCTGGCTCTGACTTTCGAGATGGAAACCGGCGGATACCAAGCCGTCAAACGGGTTTGGCTGGACCGCCAGACCCTGGCCCCAGTTCAGGCGGAATGGTATTTGGACGGAAACCAGATGATGAGCGCCTCTTTCACAGAATTTCAGGCGCAATAGGAGAATAGGAGTCCTGGCTTCATGGGAGGCGCCGGCCTCCTTCTTTTTTGCCTCCGCCTCTATTCTATAAATTAACATTGCCCGCCGGGGCGAAATATGATATGCTTACGATGTTGGAGCGGAACAAATCTATTTGAAATCGGGCGAAGCCCGCCGGCGCACAGAACGCGCTGGGTTGGATGATAACGCAAAGGCTCTTTGCCGCATAGAATAATGGCGGGGGGTACGGCGACCCTGCCGCGCGCTGGCGCAAATTCTGAAATAGATGATTAAAAACGGAATTTGCGTGGGAAAATAAAAGAGCGGTCAGACCGACTTTTACCAGCGGAGCGTGAGCAATTTTGGAGCATTTTTCTTCATCCATCAAAAGAGGAGATATTTATTACGCCGATTTGAGCCCGGTGGTGGGCAGCGAACAGGGCGGGATGCGCCCTGTGTTGATTGTACAGAACAATGTGGGCAACCGATTCAGCCCCACGGTGATCGCCGCGGCCATCACCTCTCAGCTGAACAAGGCGAAGCTGCCGACCCATATTGAGATCGAGGCCCGGACATACGGCCTTTCCAAGGATTCCGTCATTCTGCTGGAGCAGGTGCGCACTTTGGACAAACGGAGGCTGCGGGAAAAAATGGGCAGGCTGGACGAAAACGTCATGGGCCGGGTGGACGACGCCATCGCCGTCAGTTTTGGGCTGCGCCATGAGGGCGACCGGCAGGATACGGAGAGATAAAGGGGAAAAGGCAATGCAGAGGAAGTGGACGTTATCGATTTTTTGCGGCCTGGCGGCGCTGCTGGCAGGCGGCGCGGCGACGGCGCTGGCCGCCGGCGGTTACGGCTCGGCAGAGGATCCTTTGGTGACGCTGAGCTACATAACCGAAGTGGCCGCGCCGGAGGCGAGCAGCCGGATTGATTCGGTTTTTTCAGAAAAGCAAAAGGCGCTGAAGGGCGAAATCGATGAAAAAATCGCCGCCCTTCGATTGGAAATGGAACAGCAGGCCAGCCAGCCGGCGTTCAGCCAGCAAACGCTGGATGCGGCGGCGGAAGCGGCCGCCGCCAAGCTGGGCGGCGGCCAGAGCGGCCAATGGCGGGAAGTCTCGCTGGAAAAGGGCCGGCAGCTGTTTGGCGGCGTGGGCTGTCAGCTGATTCTGCGCCGAGGCGCCGCCGCCTGCTATTCGGGCATGATCAACCTGTCCTCCGGCGAGACGTTGACCCACGGCCAGGCGGTGGCCGCCAATAATCTCTATCTGGTGGGCACAGAGGGCTGCGGTTTCGTGGCCTCAGAGGCCTGCACGGTCTTGGTCAACGGCAGTTATACCGTTGGATAAGCCGGCGGCGACACCGCCCCGGCATAAAGGAGCCGTCTTTCGCATAGGATACTGCGGGAGGCGGCTTTTTTGCGCCTGCAATGGGAGAAAACAGGAGGCGGCGAAATTGGGCGAATGCGATTTGAAAATGGACGGCCGGAGGATCGGCCGAGCCAGTTGGCGGTCGGTGGGTTCGGAATGGCTGTTTCGAGCCCATTGCCCAGCAGAACAGGGGCTTGTCTACCGGGTGCTGTTGGAAACGGAGGAAGGGGGACAGGTTCTGGGGGTGATGGCCCCAGAAGGGGACTTTTTTGGGCTGGAAAAAAAGCTGCCTTCCGCGCTGACTCGGCGGCTGGGCCCTGCGTTGGAGGGGATTCGGGGCGCCGCCGTCATCCGCAGCCGGCCTGGCGAATATCAAGGGGAGACCGGGCCGTTGCCCTTCCCGCTGGCGGCTTTCGAGCCTTGGACGGCGGAAACCGCCCCGCCTTGTCCTCTGCTGGAGGGGGCGCTGGCCGGGGAAGAAGCGCTGGTCCGCCGGTGGGGGCCGGATTACTACATCGCCGCCCCGCTGGAGCCAGGCCGGCCTTTCGGCTTGGCCTGCGTCTTTTGCCTGGCCCTGCCCATTCAAATCGGTCAGAGGAACTATGGAGTCGTCAAGATGAATGGCGAAGGAAATTTTTCTATTGTGAATACCGGCGGTCGGAATGGGGCAGACTACCTTTGAAATCAATGAAAGGAAGTGGCCCATATGCCCAACCTGACTACGAAGGAGCTTTCTTACCTGAAGGAGCAGCTGACCAGCGAGCAGAACGAGGTGGCCCAGTTCAACCTGATGGCCCAGCAGTGCGAAGATCCGCAGCTGAAGAGCAAATTGGCCGGCATCGCCTCTCGGCACCAGAACCATTACGATACGCTGTATCGATTTTTGGAAAACTAAAGGCGAAAGTCCGGCGCGGGGAAACGCTCTGCGCCGCTTCCGCCGCCCAGAGGGGACAAGCCTATTTTATGGAAAAGGAGAATGACCGCACATGAGCAACGATCAGATTATCGTCACCAACGCGCTGAACACCCAAAAACACCTGACCGCCATGTACAACACCGCCGCCGGCGAATGCGCCCACAACCAGCTGCGGTGCGCCATGATGGATCTGTGGAAAGACGAGCATGAAATCCAGAACGACCTGTTTACCGACATGAACAGCCGGGGCTGGTATCCTGTGCAGCAGGCCCAGCAGCAGCAGGTGGATCAAGCCCTTCAGCAGCTGAATAAAAACTAAAACAGCCCAAGGAGGCGCTTCGTCCAGAAGCGCCTCCTATATGTTTGCCCAAATTTTTTATCGACCGCCTGCTAAGACCGCCTTCGACGGTCTTTTTTGCAATAAAGGGGCGTTCTTGCAAGGAAAGCCCGTCGGAAGGGGGGCAGAGCGAGAAAAAGTCCAGGGAAACAAGGAATTGCAAGGGATGCCGGGCGGAGAAGGCAAAAAAAGGTTGCAAGAAAGTATACTTTCTTGCAACCGGGAAACAGCTCTTTTCTGTATCAACAATATCATAAAAAGCGCCAGATTTCAATGGGCAGTTTTACCGTTTTTCTGTTGTTTTTGAACAAAAGATTTTGCAGAAACGAATTTGCAAGAAAGTATACCTTGTTGCAAAAAGGGGGGCTTGGGAGGAAGGGGGCGGAACGGATGGAGAAGAATGCAACAAAGCCGGGCGGGCATAGCAGGAAAAAGATAGATCTGACGGGGCAGCGGTTCGGCAGGCTGACGGTCCTGAGGCCGGCGGAGAATATCGGCGGCCGGACGGCCTGGGTCTGCCGGTGCGACTGCGGCAGGGAAACCACGGCGAAAACCTACCATCTGCGCAGCGGGCACACCGCCAGCTGCGGCTGCGCCGGGCCTCGGGCCGCGGATTCCCCCCTGGGGCTGACCTATATCGACGGCACTTGTGTGGAGATGCTGCGGGCCAAGACTGTGCGCCGCAACAACACCAGCGGCGCGCCGGGGGTGGATTGGCGGGCCTCCAAAAACAGCTGGCGGGCTTCCATTTGCTTCAAGGGAAAGCGCTATTATCTGGGCAGCTTCGCCCGCTTTGAAGACGCGGTGAAAGCCCGGCAGAGGGCCGAGGAGGAACTGCACAACAAGTTTTTGAGCGAATTCGCCGCCAGACAGGCCGAAATGGCCCAGTCTGCGGCTGATTCATAGCAAACAGAGGGACGGGAAGGCCGCGAAAGCGGAGGGTTCCCGCCCCCCAGGAAAGGAAGTGAGGCCCATGGACGCGGCGAAGCCTTATATTGAGCCAAAAGGCCGGCCCCTGGCGTCCGCTGGGGGCCGGCTCTTTGGCGTTCTTTGGGCTTTGGGAGGATTTTTAGAGAGAAGACGAGGTTCAAAACAGATTTTTGACGCCCTGCCAGCAATCTCGGAACATGGTTTTCACCCGGCCCCAGAAGGTGGTCTTGGGAGGGGCGGGAGCGGCGGTTTCCGGGGCTTGCTCCGGGTCTTCCGCCTTGATTTGCTGGGTGCGCATGATATATTGGATGCTGGAAGGGGAGGGATTTTTGTCCGAAGTCATGGACTGAGCGGGGGCGGCGGCGTCGATGAGCAGCAGATTGTCGCTTTCGCCGGTGTGGGCGTCCCATTGCTCTTCCAGCAGATCGGCCAGGGCGGTTTTGGCGTCCCGGATGGCGCCGGTTTCGCCCAAGCCCTTGGTGGATTGCCGCAGGGCGGCGGCTGCGCCCCGGAGGGATTGGTCGGCGCCGGCGTTCAAGGCCGGCCCTGTGGAGCGCAGCAGATCTTCCAGGGATCCCAGGGCTCCGCTGGTATCCCGCAGAGCGGCTTGGGCGGAGGCGGAAAGACTTTGGACGTCCGCCACGGCGCTTTGCAGGACGGGCTCATATTCGTTCAGCGTCTGAATCAAGCTGTCCGCCTGGGCCAGCGTCCCTTCCGCCGAATCGGCGGTCTGGCTGGCCAAATTCGCCAGATCTTCGGCGCAGTCCAGCAGATTTTCGCCCTGGCCCTCGTGCTCCTTCATGGTTTTCAGCAGATCCCGGCACAGCCGGGCCAAGCTGGCGCCGTCGGCAGTCAAGCCGGAGTCCGTCAGGTCGCCGCACAGATTGTTCAGCTCGTTGATTACGTCGGCGGTAGGGTTCGTAATGCCGGTGACTAAACCGTTGATTTCCTTGATTTTCTGGTTGACGGCGGGCAGGGCCTTTTGGTTGAAGACGGGGATCAGCTGGTTGGCCTGATCCGCCAGGGCCAGCTGCTTTTCCAACTCGGCTTTGCCCCCCATACCTTCGATCGTCTGATAGAGCTGAGCCGCGTTTTTGGCCTGAGCCGCAGCGGCCTGGCCCTGCTCGGTTTGCAGGAATTCTTCCAGAGAAGGGGGAGGGGTTCCCTCTGGCGCCTGGGCCAAAAAGGCCTGGCAATACTGCTGGTAGGCGGTCAGGATAATCGCCTGCTCAAAGGAGGTCCCTTCGGGCAGCTTCCCGGCGGCCAGAGCCCCTTGATATTGGCCGTACAGGCTGTAGACCTGCCCGGCGCTCTGCCGCAGCTGGTCTGTAGTCATGCCGTTGATCGTGATGTTGTCCACGGCTTTGATCTGGGACATCCCTCGGACGTTGTACAGGGCGTTGCGCAGATCCTTCAGCCGTTCGCTCAGGTTGTTGCTGGAGGTATTCAGCGATTCCAGCGAAGCGGCCAGGTTGTTGGAGATATCTGTGGCCCGCTTGTTATAGGATTCTACGTCGGTCAGCAGGCCCCGCAGCTCTTCTGCGTTTCGCTTGACGTCTCCGGCAATGCGGCGGACCTCTTCCAGCTGGGGTTTGACGCCCTGGACGGCGCCGTTGACGCCATTGAGGTTTTGATTCAGGTCGGCGATAGCCTGGGAGGCGTGGTTGGAATAGCCGTCCAGCTGGCTCAGAGAATCGGCCAGACCGTTGAGGCTGCCTAGAGCGGCGTCGGCGTTGGCGTAGACCCCGCTTTTGCCGTTGGAGACGGCGCCGCGGGCGCTGTTGAGGCTGTCCAGGCCGTTGGCGGCGGCGTTCAGGCTGCCGCTCATGCCGTCCAGCGAATCCAGCACGACGTTGAGGCTGTCGTCCAGAGTGCGGTAGCTGTCTTCCGCCGTCTCTTTCAGATCCCGCAGGCTGGCGACTTGCTCAATCTGCTGGAGGGTGGCGGGCATGGCCAGCATCGCCAGGCCGGAGAAGGAGAATTCCTCCGCCCCAACCCGGATGGAGAAGTGTTGCTCTTCTCCGGGCAGCACGACGAAGAGAACCGTCCGCAGGTTGCCGATCAGCTGGACTTCGGCGCCCGGCGCCTCCAGAGAGGAAATATCGTCGTCGTTGAAGGCGGCGGCAATGGAGAGGACCAGGTTTTGTTTCAGATATTCCGAGGAATCCGGGTTGGGATAAACGTCGATCTCAATCTCAAACAGGCCGGTTTGGCCGCCCAGGTCTTCGGCCCGAGCGGGGGCGCCGTTGCGCTTGTAGGAAACCTCCGTCCGCCAGGGCAGCTGCTCAAAGGGTTGGGAGGTTTTGCCCTCGAAATAGAACTTTTCTGGGATTTCCCCATCAAAGGCGAAAGTCAGCGTCCCGTCTTCTGTTTGGGGGGCTTTACCGTTCGACAGGTTTTCCACCTGGTCGTAAACGCCGTAATCTACAATGGAAGCGGCGCCGTTGGTGCGGTAGCTCTTGACCACGCTGGATTGCTGGAGCTGGCCGTAATAATCCAAGGTGGCGTAAAAGGCTTCGTCGCAGCTGGGGGAAAGGGGGGCGGCCAAGGCGGGGCTGACGGAACCAGTCAGCAGCGCCCCGGCTAAAACCAGGGACAGCGCGCGTTTACAAGCGTTCATCGAACAAGATCTCCTTTTTTCTCAATTTCTTCTGGTTGTTCTTGGGGGAGAGGCCCTTGGGCCGGCGCCGGCTTTCTTTGAAATCTGCCGGGCTTTTTTTCTTTGGGGGGCTTGGGAACCCGCCAGTTCAGGCTGGTTTTGTTCAGCAGAGGCTCAAAGGCCGTCAGCAGAGCGGGCAGCAGGAACAGGATGCACAGGGCGGAGATAAAGGCGCCGCGGGCCAGCATCAGGCAGATGCTGCTGATGATCTCGATCTTGGAAACCATGCCCACGCCCAGGGTGGCGCAAAACAGCACCAGAGCGCTGGTGATGATGGAGGAATCGGCGGCTTGGGCCGCGGCCAGTATGGCCGTTTCCCGGTCCAGCCCTTTTTGCAGCTCTTCCCGGAAGCGGGTGGTCATCAGAATGGCGTAATCCACCGTGGCCCCCAGCTGAACGCAGCCGATGACAGTGGGAGCCACAAAGGGAATCTCCGCGCCAGAAAAATAGGGGACGCCCTGGTTGACGCAGATGGCCAGCTCGATGGCCGCCACCAGCAGAGCAGGGACGGAAATCGACCGGAAGGTGACGGCGATAATCAGAAAAATGGCGGCGATGGAGATGTAATTGGTCACTTTGAAATCGATATCCGCAATATCGATGAGGTCCTTGGTCAAAACGGCTTCTCCCGTCATTTTGGCCTGCGGGTCATAGGATTTCAAAATGGCGTTCAGTTCGTCCACCTGCCGGCCCGCCTGGTCGGAGGCGGTTTCATAGCGGGAGTTGATCATGGCGATTTGCAGGCCGTCCCGCTTGCAAACATCCAGAATATCCTGGGGGATAAAGAACTGAGGCACGGCGTTGGACACGAATTGATCGAAGGCCACGACGGATTCCACTCCCTCCACCTTTTCCAGCTTGTGAATCAGCTCCAAGGATTGGTCGTAGGGCAGATCGTCCCGCATGACGATGAAATGGCTGGACGCCATGTTGAATTCGTCTTTCAGCTTGTTGGTGGCCACGATGGAGGGCATATCCTGGGGCAGGGCTTCGTCCAGCTTGTAATAAACTCCGGCGTGGTTTTGGCCGTAGAGGGCGGGGAGGAAGCAAACCAGCGCCAGGATGGAAAACGCCTTGTTGTGCCGCACCACAAAGCGGTTGGCTCGGCTCAGGTCGGGCAGAAACACCCGGTGGGAATATTTGCGGATGGGACCGTCCAGCGTCAGCAGGACGGCGGGCAGCACCAGCGCCACAGAAGCGACGCCCAGAGCCACGCCTTTGGCCATAACCAAGCCGATATCCCGGCCCAGCAGCAGCCGCATGAAGCAGAGGGCCAGAAAGCCGGCCACCGTCGTCAGCGAACTGCTGAACAGGGAGGTAAAAGCGGCCTTGACAGCCGCGGCCATGGCGTCTCGATTGTCGTCGAAGCGGCGGCGCTCCTCTTCATACCGGTGATAGAGAAAGATGGAGTAATCCATGGTGACGCCCAGTTGGAGCACGGCGGCTATGGCCTGGGTGATATAGGAAATCTGGCCTAAGAAGATGTTGGTGCCGAAATTATAGAGGATGGCCGCGCCGATGCTGAGCAAAAAGGCGGCGGGCAGCAGCCAGGATTCCATGGCGGCGCACATGACGGCCAGGGAAAGCAGGGCGGCCAGGCCCACATAGAGGGGAAGCTCGCCGTCCACCAGGTCTTTGGTGTCTTTGATGACCACGGAGAAGCCGGCCAGAAAACACCGGTGATTGCACAAAGCCCGGACCTGGTCGATGGCCTCCATGGTTTCCTCCGAGGCGCCGGGGTTGTCGTATTGGACGATCATCATGGTGGCGTCGCCGGAGAAAAACATCTCCCGCAGCCCCTCAGGCAGAAAATCCTGGGGGATCTGGACGCCCGCCGCGCTGGAAATCCACAGGGCGCTGCTGACGCCGGGGACTTCTTCCACCCGGCGGCACAGGTCGTTGGTGTATTCCGGCGGCATTCCTTCCACGATCAGCATGGTGGTGGCCGCCATGTGGAAGGGGTCTTCCAGCAGCTTTTCGCCCTGGGAAGAATCCAGATCCGGGGGAAGATATGTCAGAATATCGTAATTGATTTTGGTGGCCGCCGCGCCCAGGACGCAGAGGGCCAGCAGCACGGCGGCGACAAATAAAACCAGCTTGGGCCGCCGGGTGAGCTTATGGGCTATCGTATCCAGCAATGAAATCACCTTTTATTTCAAATTAGTTCAATTCTTTCAATTGGTTCGCCTTGTTTCCCGGCGTCAATCCTCCTGGACAAAGTATTCCTCCTGGATGATTTGGCTGGAGCGCCGCCGGGGGACGCAGATGGCGAAAAACACCATCAGCAGGTTTTCCACGCCGCCCACGGCCAAGGCCGCGCCCATGGCCCGAACCAGCAGCCGGCCGCCAAAGGGGCGAATCATCAGCAGGACCCCCAGAGCGCCGCCGCACAGGGCGAAAATCAGGATGCCCGGCCAGCTTCGCAGGCCGAAGCGCTTGGCGTCCAAAGCGGTTTGCAGCCGCAGGGCGCTGTCTGTCAGCACAAAGACGCCGATCGCCAGCGGCAGGCTGGACATGGCGCCGGGCGCTCGGAAAATCAGAGCGGCGCCCAGGGCGATCAGCAGCAGCCCCACGGCCAAGTCAAACTGGAAGGCCAGCCGGTATAGGTCGTTGGCGCAATAACCCGCCAGCCGGACGGCGCCGCACAGCATAAAAATAACGCCCAAAGCCGCGCACAGGACCGAAGCCGAAACATCCGGCCAGATCATCAGAGCTAAGCCCGCCGACGCCAGGACGGCGGAGACAGAGGCGAATAAAATCTTCACCGATTGCACAAATTTCATGGCAATTCCCTCCTTTCATCAGGGCCGCTTCTTGGGGCCCGGCTTTTCTTTGGCCTTATGATACCTCTGAGCCGCTTGCGGGACAACGGACAAAAAAAGCCCTGTGTGTCAAATGGACACACAAGGGCGAAATTGTCACCGTCTTTGGCGCTTGGCTCTCGACTTTGGCGGGCAAAGGGCGTATGATAGAACCGGGCCGTCGAAAAACTGTTTCAAATGAAAGGAGCCCCGCAGGCGGATTTTGCGGGGGAGGCGCAAGATGTTTTATGTGATGGTAGGAGTTCTGTTTTTGCTGTTGGCCGCTTTGTTCGATTGGATGATCGGCAAATGGCTGTCTTTTTATCGGCTTCCGCTGAAAAAATCCTCGGCCAGGCTGCTGCGGCTGGGGTTGGCCGGAATGATTTTTCTGCTTTGGCGGGTTTGGAGCCCGGCGGGTCTGGCCGCCCTGCATCTGGCCGCTTTTTTCGCCTTGACAGAAGCCGCCGCTTGGCTCTTCCGCCGGCGGGCGGGGCGGGCGGAGAAGCGGGGTTGGCGCCGGGGGCTGGAACGCCTGTATCGAACCGGCTTGATTCCTCTCGCTC
>CAJUIK010000045.1 GCA_910585875.1 uncultured Eubacteriales bacterium
CCTCCACTCGGCTCGGAGGATGAGGCAAGCCCAAAATTTGGGCCAGAAGTTCCAGAGATTTGGCGGTCTTCTGTTCCCGATTTTCCAGCAGCTCCAGCTCCTGCCGGGCGTTTTCCAGCGCCAAATCCATCTGCTTGCGCTTTTCTCCCCGCTGAGGCTGCTGAAGGTAGACTTTCCCTTTCCGCAGCATGGCCAGCCACTGCTCCAGCATCTCCTGGTCCTCCAACGGGTGAGACGTCAGCACTACCCGAGGCGACCGCTGCGTCATGGCGTAATATTGCTTGACGAACCCCTCTATGAGATCGCCGGCGTCCTCGTCGGAAACGCCGTCGAAAAATTCTTTCTTTTTGTCCAGCAAATTGCCGCCGATGTAATTGAGGACGACCACGCAGGCCCGGCTGCCCCGAAAATCGCAGGCAATGACGTCCAAATCGGACAGAGCGCCGGAAAAAATCAGCTGGCTCTTGCCCAGCTTTTGGACGGCCCGCATTCTGTCCCTCAGGGCGGCGGCCCGCTCAAAGAGCATTTCCTCGGCGGCCCGCTCCATCTCCCTTTCGATTTCCTCCGACAAGCCCTGGTACTTGCCGTCCAGCAGGCTGCACATCTGGCCCACGAGGCGGTTGTATTCCTGCTGGGAGATCTTTCCCGAGCAGACGGCGCAGCAGCGGCCGATATGGGCGTTGAGGCAGGGCCGCCGCTTGCCGATATCCCGAGGGAATTTCAGCGAACAATCGGGCAGCTTGAAGGTCTGCAAAGCGGCCTCCAAGGCTTTTTGGGCGCCGCCCCGGCCGGCGTAGGGGCCGAAATACCGGGCGCCGTCCTCCGCCGGTTTGGACACGATGGAAAACCGGGGATATTCCTCTTTGCTCAGCCGAAGGAAGGGATAGCCCTTGTCGTCCTTGAGCAGGATATTATACTTGGGCTTGTGCCTTTTAATCAGGGCGCATTCCAGCAGCAGCGCTTCAAATTCCGTGCCGGTGATGATGGTTTCAAACTCGTCGATCTGAGATACCATTTTCACCGTCTTGGGCGTGTGAGAGGCCAAGTTGGCAAAATATTGACTCACTCTGTTTTTCAGCGCCTTGGCTTTGCCGATATAGATAATCGCGCCTTGAACGTCCTTCATGATGTAGACGCCGGGCAGCAGCGGCAGCAGCAGCGCCTTTTCTTTCAGCTCCTCATGGGTCAACGGCCTTTTCCCCCTCCCCAAACGCGGCGGCGGCGCCGCATGATGTCACGCGGCGCCGCCTGGCGATCCCATTTCTAACGGCGCGCCCAAGACAAGCCCAGGCTTCGCTCTCTATTCTCCGAAGTTAGACGCCACCAGCGTACACAGCGCGTTGACAGCCTCTTCTTCGTCAGACCCTTCCGCCGAGATGTTGATCATCGTGCCCTTGGTGATGCCCAAAGACAAAACGCCCAGCAAACTCTTGGCGTTGACCTTGCGGTTCTCTTTTTCCACCATGATCGTGCTGCGGAATTCATTGGCCTTTTGAATAAAGAAGGTGGCCGGCCTGGCATAAAGCCCCACCTGATTATTGACTGTAACTTCTTTTGAAAACATTTTAAGCTACCCCGCTTTCTATGCTTCTGTTTCGTATATTCTACCAAACTTGCGCCTTTTGCGCAAGAGTGATTTTCGCGCAGTCACGCCCACAGGCCAGAAACCAAGGAAAACGCCAGCGGCATGAGCGCCGCCGGGATCAGGTTGGCCACGTTGAACTTCTTGACGTCCCAAAGGCTGAACGCGATGAGCATCATCACAGAGCTGCCAACCAACGACATTTGCAAAATGACGGCCTCGGTGAGCCAGGGGCGGATCAAAAAGGTCAGCAGCGTCAGCCCGCCCTGATACAAGCCCACGGCCAAAGCGCTCAGCGGGACCCCCGCCCCATAGACGGTGGTAAACAGAATGGAGCTGACGCAATCCAGCATCCCTTTGGCGATCAGGGTCTCGGGATTGCCCAGCCCGTCCTGAATGGCGCCCACAATGGACATGGCGCCGGCGCAGAACAGCAGCGTGCAGTTGACGAACCCGGCGCCGATATCCGTCCCGGAGTCGCCCTTGCTGAACCGCCGCTTCATGGCCTCGCCGGCCTTGTCAAACAGCCGGTCCAGCCGCAGCCATTCGCCAATAGCGCCGCCGAGGACCAAAGAGAGAATCAGCAACAGGATGTATTGGCTCTCCAGCCCGCCCTTTCCGTCGGTTTTCAGCACCCCGGTGAGCACGCCGGACAAGCCGATGAGAAACGCCGAAGCGCCCAAAGCCTCGAAAATAATCTTTTTGAATCGCTCTGGAATCCCTTTTTTCAGCAGCATTCCAGCCAAACTGCCTCCCAGGATCATGGCCATGTTGACCAGCGTCCCCATCCCCGGCATCCCGCCGCCCCCTTTTTGTCTACTCTAATGCAAAATAGTAACCTCTTTATCATAGCGCGGAACGGAGGAAAAAACAATTGGAACATTTGCACAAAATTGAGCCGCAGGGCAAGACTTTCCTCGATTTCGCCCCTTGTTAAAGGGAAAGGGTCACGATGGTGACGCCGGTTTCTCCTTCGCCGTAAGCGCCCAAACGGAAGGACTGGACGTGGGGAGCTCCCTTGAGGCGGGAATGGACGGCCTGGCGCAAAGCGCCGGTGCCCTTGCCGTGGATCACCGTCACCGAGGGCATTTTCAGGCGCCACGCCAGGTCCAGAAAACGCTCTGTCTCCAGTATGGCCTCTTCCACCGTCATGCCCCGCAGATCCACCTCGCTGCCGCCCCGCTGAGGCCGGGTCGGCGCCTGGGTTTTGACGCTGCCCTTGGGCTGCTGCTTTTTAGGCGGCGCGGCGGAGATCAGCTGCAATTCCTCGGGCTTCGCCGTCAGCTTCATAATACCTGCAGTCAGCTGCACCGGCGCCCCGGGCTGGGGCGTTTGGGCCACGACGCAGCGCATCCCGTTGGAAACAAGCTCCACCACGTCCCCCTCCTGCAAGGCCCGGGGCAGGGGCGCGGCCTGTTTCTTGATTTTCTTCTGTATCGCCTTGCGTTCCGCTTCGGAAAGCCGGCCCATCATCACGGCCCTGGCCTCGGAAAGGTTGGATTCCGCCGGGTTTTTCTGCTGCTCCCGCCGCAGGCGGCGCAGCTCCTCCACCGATTCCTCCGCCGCCCGACGGGCCTGCTGGATGATCTCCTGAGCCTGCTCCCGGGCCTGATCGATCAGGTTCTTCCGGTCCTGCTCCACCGATTGGTAAGCCTGTTCCGCCCGGCGTTTTTCCTCCTCGGCCTTTTCCCGGTCCCGCCGAGCGATCTGGAGCTGGTTTTCCATCTCCTGCCGCTTCTCTTCCAGGGTGCGGATCACGTCCTCAAAGGCCAGGTTTTGGCTGTCAATCCCCGATTTAGCCTTTTCAATAATATCCAAATCCAGGCCCAGACGCTGGGAAATGGCGAAGGCGTTGGATTTTCCCGGAATACCGAACACCAGCTTGTAGGTGGGCTTCAGCGTAGCCACGTCGAATTCGCAGGAGGCGTTTTCCACTCCGTCGGTTTGCAGCGCATAGGTTTTCAGTTCGGCATAGTGGGTGGTGGCGGCCACTAAGGCCCCCATCGCCCGCAGCCGCTCGATGATGGCCGTAGCCAAAGCGGCGCCTTCCACCGGGTCGGTGCCGGCGCCCAGCTCGTCCATCAATACCAGAGCGCCCGGCCCAGCCTCGGCCAGCACCTCGACAATCGTTTTCATATGGGAGGAAAAGGTGGAAAGAGATTGCTCGATGCTCTGCTCGTCGCCAATATCCGCCAACACGCTGCGGCACACCTGAATCACGCTGTCCTCCCCGCAGGGGATTTGCAGGCCGCACTGGGCCATCAAAGTCAGCAGGCCCAGCGTTTTCAGGCTCACCGTTTTGCCTCCGGTGTTGGGGCCTGTGACAATCACGGCGTTGGTCTTGCCGCCGATGGTAAAATTGATGGGCACGGCGGTATCCCGGGGCAGCAGCGGATGCCGGGCCCGCTCCAGCCGGGTGGCGACCTCCGGGCCGGACAAGCCGGGGCGCAGCGCTTTCATCTCATAAGCCAGCTTGGCTTTGGCGAAGATAAAATCCAATGTACACAAAATATCGTAATCCTGGCGAATGGAAGAGGCGAAAGCGCCCACCTCGCCGGAAAATTCCATCAAAATGCGCTCAATCTCGTTTTTCTCCTTGGCCTGCAGCTCCCGAATGGCGTTGTTCAGCTCCACCGCCTGCATAGGCTCCACAAACACCGTGGCGCCGCTGGAGCTGACGTCGTGAACCAAACCGGGCACGCTGCCCTTGAATTCCGCCTTCACCGGCACCACATAACGGCCGTCCCGCACGGTAATCACCGTATCCTGCAATGCTTTGGCGCTGCCGGCGGAGGTAATGACCCGATTGAGGGCCTCCCGGATGCGGGAGGAGGAAACCCGGATATTCCGGCGGATATCCCGCAGGGCGGGGCTGGCGTTGTCCGCCATCTCCTCTTCCGAAATAACGGCCTGCTCGATCTTTTCTTCCAGGTATTTATTCCCCGTCAGCCGGCGGAAATAATCCTCCAGCACGGTTTCCACCTGGCTGTCTTTTTCCAAATACCCTTTGGCAGACCGGGCGGCCCGCAGCAGGGCGGCGATATCCAGCAGCTCCTTCATATTCAGGTAGCCGCCGGCGGCGGCCCGATCCAGAGAAGAGGAAACGTCCCGTACGCCGGAAAAAGAGGGGCTGCCAAAAAGGCCCGCCAGCTTGACGGCGTCTTCCGTCTGCTTCTGCAAACGCTGGCAGGCGATCAAATCCTGTTCCGGCTCCAGGGCCAAGGCCATCTCCTTGGCCCTGGGGGAAACCGCCTGCCGGGCCAGCAGCTCCAGCACTTTGTGGAGCTCCAGCGTATGGCAGGATTTCTTTTGCAATTCTGTCATCATCAACAATAACCTCCCTGTTGAAGGGAATGATAAAAATCCAACGTATGGAAGCCCCGTTCCAGCCTGGCCAGACAATACTCTTCGGCAAAGCGGGACAGCAGCTCTAAATCCTCCTCCGGGATGCGGAAGGAGAACAATTTTTTCAAATCGCAGCTCAGCGCATAGCGGGCGGCCTGCAAAGAGGCCCGGCTCAGGGGCAGGCTGACGCCCCGAAAAGCGGCCCGGCAGGGGGCGCAGTGCAGCCTGCCCTCCAGCAGGCTCACCTGGGGCTGCTCCGGCTCGGCGCCGCAGGCGGCGCACCGGCGCAAATCCGGCTCATAGCCGGCGACGGCCAAAAAACGCAGCTCAAAAGCCGCCTTGACCAAGGCGGGCGGCGCCAAGTGGTTGGCCAAGGCGTACAGGCTGTTCAGCGCCAGCCGGAGCATCCCCGGCGAAGGGCTGCCCTCCTCCCCCTCGGCGCCCAACAGCTCGCACAGATAAGAGGCCAACGACAGGGCGTCCAAATCCTCCGACAGCCGGAAAAACTGCTCCAAGACCTGGGCGTCCTGGGCCGTCATGCGGCCCCCTTTTTCATAGAGGGAATACTGGCAGTAGGCAAAGAGCTGGCCCGCCCCGCCCAGCTTGCTGGTCCGCCGCCGGACGCCCGGGGCGCTGACGGTGATTTTGCCATAATCCTCGGTGAGCACTGTCAGCAGCCGGTCGCTGTCCCGCCAGTCCACTGTGCGGATCACCAGTCCCTTTGTGGTCAGATGCATGGTCTATGTAAGCGAAGAGCGCCAGGGCGCTCAGGGCTCTTCGCACTCCTTTTCTATGGCGTATACCAGATAGGCCTCCGGCAGGCCGGTTTGGCAAAAAAGCTGCCAAGCCGCCGAA
The DNA here is from genome assembly GCA_910585875.1 of uncultured Eubacteriales bacterium. GTDB lineage: Bacteria > Bacillota > Clostridia > Oscillospirales > Butyricicoccaceae > Pseudobutyricicoccus. The sequence continues at coordinate 5,783 of CAJUIK010000045.1, forward strand.
GCCGCGCCCTGGGGTTCTTTGGGTTCCGGTTCTTTCATGGCGCATCCCTCCTGCTTTCAGTCTACCGCCAAAGGCAGGGGAAAACCCGTGAAAAATGGAACCAGCTGTGGAAAAATATAGAGCCCGCGGGAACGGCGGGACTATTGTGGTATTTTGCGCTTATGCAGTAAGCTCTCGTTCCCCTGGCCTCAACGCCCGTTCGGTTCCGCTATTGCAAATCTTCATACCCAAAATTTCGCATTTGATTTGGGTTGTCGCGCCAGTCGTTCCCCAAAAAATCTTCGATTTTTCGGGGGCCCCTTGATTCATTCGATTTCCGGCCAGTGAATCGCCGAAAATCGGTTCGCCGGTCTTCCGGCGCGGCGCTCTGCGCCGTAAGAAGACTGGCGGTTCTACCAGCCCGATTCTTTTTCTTTATTGCAAATCTTCATACCCAAAATTTCGTATTTGGTTTGGGTTGTTGCGCCAGTCTTCTTTGACCTTGACCCAGAGTTCCAGGTAGACTTTTCCGCCCAGCAGGCGCTGGATTTCATAGCGGGCGGCGGCGCCGATCTCCTTGAGCATCGCGCCGTGTTTGCCGATGACGATGCCCTTATGGCTTTTGCGCTCGCAGTAAATGGCGGCGTTGATTTCCGACAGGCCGTCTTCCCGCTCCTGCCAGCGCTCGATTTCCACCGCCAGACCGTGGGGCACCTCTTTATCCAGCTTTTGCAGGGCTTTTTCCCGGATAATCTCGGCAATCAGCTGGCGCTCGGGCTGGTCGGAAACCATGCCGTCTGGGAAAAGCTGAGGGGAGGGGATGCAAAGCTTGGCCAGCTCCTCCAGCAGCCCGTCCATTCCCTGGCCGTCCCGGGCGCACAGAGGCACAATGGCGGCAAAGTCATGCGTTTGGCCATAGAGCGCCATCGTCTCCAGCAACTCTTCTTTTTTCACCATGTCGATTTTATTGATGACCAGGACGCAGGGCAGATTTTCCTCCTTCACCCGCTGGATCAGCATTTGCTCGGGGATGCCGACGCGGGCTACGGGCTCTACCAGCAGAATGGCGGCGTCCACCTCGGCTACCGTTTGATTCACAATTTTCACCATATAATCGCCCAGGGCGTTTTTGGCCTTGTGCAGGCCGGGGGTATCCAAAAAGACCATCTGAAGGTCCCCTTGGTTGCGCACGCCGGTGATGCGGTTGCGGGTGGTCTGAGGCTTATTGCTCACAATGGCCACTTTGACGCCGCAAAGGGCGTTGGTCAAGGTGGATTTGCCCACATTGGGCCGGCCCACCACCGAAAATACGCCGGTTTTTTCGATCATGTATTCTCTCCTGTCTCCCGCAGCAGACCCATCTGCCGCATGATTTCTTCTTCCAGGCCCCGCATCAGCCTCCGATCCTGCTCGCCCCGCTCATGGTCGTAACCCAACAGATGCAGCATGGAATGGCAGGTCAAGTACGCGCATTCCCGGTCAAAGGAATGGCCGTATTCCTGGGCCTGGGCCCGGGCCCGCTCCACCGAAATCACCATATCCCCCAAAGGGATCAAGCCGGTGTCCGGGTCCTGCTCCCAATCGATATCGCCCTCATAGAGGCCGTTTTCCATGTCCAGCAAGGGGAAGGACAGCACGTCTGTGACCGAGGGCTTGCCTCTGTATTCCTCGTTGAGCCGGCGGATGCCTTCGTCGTCCGTCAGCGTAATGTCCACCGAACAGCTCCACTGAGGCGCAGCCCGCTCCAGGGCGGCCTGGGCGCTTCGCTCCATCAGGTCTTCCGCTTCCTTGTCTCGGCTTCGCTCCTCGCCGATAAACTGAATCTGTAATCTGGCCATCCCGTCGCCCCTTTCGCTTTTTCGATTCATTATACTATTTCCCGCCAAAAAATACAACGATTACTGGCCAAAAGCCGAGCCGCCTTTCTATTCCCTTTTCTCCAGCCGGGCCAAAATCACGCCTGTGCAGACCGCCGCCGTCAAGCACAGCCAGCAGCCCATGCCGAGGATCGCGCCGGTTTCCCGGCCCATGCCGTCAAAGAACTGCGCGAACAGCGCCGCGCAAATCAGCCCGCCTGCCATGGCACCAAAACCGGCCAGAATGGATTTCAAAATGGGTTTCATCTTTCTCTCCTCCTTTTCATCCCCATTATACCCCCTCCCCGCTGAAAAATCAAAAGGCGCGGTCAGCACGCGTCTCCCCCCTCCAGCGGGATTCCTTGCTCCATTCAGCTCAGCCTTGACAGAATCCCGCCGTCGAATTATACTATCGTTATACGATATCGAGAAACGATATTGCAGCCGCCCAAACGGAAGGAGGGGGAGAATGCCCAAAAAATCCTTGGAGATTCTGACAGAATCCATGTTTTATGTGCTGATGGCGCTGAGCGCCGGGCCCAAATGCGGCGCGGACACGGCGGAGTTTATTCGGCGCAAGACGGAAGGACGGATGCGTCTGGGGCCCGCCACCCTCTACGCTATCCTGGCCAAATTTGAAAAAGAACAATACATCGAGGAACTGTATGCCGAAGGCCGCAAGCGGACTTATCAAATCACCGGCCTGGGAACCCGGGCCTATCGAGAAGAGATCCAGCGTCTGGAGCGCTGCTTGACGGACGCCCGCAGCGAAGGAGGTTTTCCACAATGAGCAACCATCAAAAGTCCAAGCGTATTTACCGTCTGCCTCCCTGCCCCGCCTACGATGTGGAGACCATGGAAAGCTGGCTGGGGGCTATGGCGGAACAGGGCTGGGTTTTGGAGCAGGACGGCTTTTTATTCGGCTTTGGCTTCGCCGCCTTCCGCCGGCAAACTCCCCAGCAGCTGCGTTACCGATTGGAAGCCGCCTCCAAAGGGACTGGAATGTTCTCAGAAAACGGCGGCCAGCCGAACCCGGAGGCCCAAGAGCTGGCCCTTGCGTTGGGCTGGAAGTACGCGGCCAGTCGGGGGGATTTTTATATTTTCGTTTCCGACCAGCCCGGCGCGCCGGAGCTGAACACCGACCCGGCGGTTCAGGCCATAGCGCTGAAAAAGGCGCGGAGCAACGCCAGAACCAGCCTATTCGCCGCCCTGTTTTGGGCCGCCCTCTGGCCCCTGCTGCGGCTGCGGGGCGCCTTTTGGCTGACGGCGGTCAACGTAGGCTTGCCCATGACGCTGCTGTCTTTAGGTCTGATTGTCTGGTCTCTGGCCTGGTCTTTGAGGCGGGCGATCCACTTGGGCAAGCTGACCCGTCGATTGAGCCGGGGCCTGCCGCTGGAACACAAAAAGGATTGGCGAAGCCAGGCCGCCCGCCGCCGGGCGGAATCCCTCTCCTATTGCGCCCTCTGGGTCCTGTGGCTTTGTCTGTTTCTGCGGCTCTGGGCGCTGGATTTAGAGGAGCCAGGCAAAGTGGATTTGCGGGAATATCAGGGGGAGCTGCCCTTCGCTTCTATGGAAAGCCTGATTCCCGGCGGCCAATTCTCCTATGACGATTTTGTGGCTGGCAGGACAAACACGGTTTCCTTCCGCTCCAACTGGCTGGCCCCCCAGATGATTTCTTTCTGGCAGACCGGCAAAGTCCAGGGGGAGGGTCGGGTAATTGACGGCGGTATCAGAGTGGAATATTACCGAGTCCGCTGGCCCTGGCTGGCCCGCCGAATGGCTGAAGAATACAAAAAAATAGACAAAGTCCGGAACCGGAAATACTATCAGGAGCTGGATTGCCCCTCAGCCCAGGATTTGGGGGTAGATTATGCCTCCGCCTATACCTCTGTCTTCCCCACCCTGATATTGGCAAAGGGCGACGCGATGTTGCGAGTCTATTTCTACCAAACCCAGGACCCAGCTCTGCCGCTGGAAGAATGGGCCGCCGTCTTCGCCGCAAGCCTGGACTGACGCAAAAAAGCCCTGAGAGGCAGGAACCTCCCAGGGCTTTTGCCGGTTCAGCCGCCCTGTTACTGGGGCCGGCAGGGGTCTAAGATTTTGGAGCTGTCCAGCAGGTCGTCCAGCCGGTCGCTTTTCAGGGAAATGCCGTCGATGTTCCGCCGCTGCATCAGCACGCCGTTTTCGCCCCGGTACTTGATATAGGGGCTGCGGCTTTGAACGCCGCAGAAGAATTTGAAGCCGTTTTCCAACATATGCTGGTGCTTGGGGTCGCTGGGGTCGATGAGCTCTCCGTAGGGGTAGACGTAAATATCCGTCTCTCCCAGCACGGGGACCGCTTCCTTGAGCCACTTGTCGTTGTCCGCCGCGATTTTCTCATAAGACCGTTTTGAGGGGGAATTGTGGCCATAGCTGTGGCTGGCGAAACACCAGCCCATGTCCTTCAGCTTGTCGGCGACAGCCTTGGCCTCGGCCAATACCTGGGGGTAATTGGGGTCGTCCATCAGGTCGGTGGGGAATCCCAAGGTTCCCTCATAGCCGGTGGAGCAAATCATGCCCTTTTGGCCGCCATAGGAGAAATCCGGGTGTTCTTCCACGAATTTTTCCAGGATGGGCGGAATGGCGTTATCGTCGGAATAGGTGCGGACTCCCGCCTCGTCGTCGGTATAGGTCACCAATTTTCCAGTCTCGTCCAAGGAAAAGCCGTGAGCCATGCCGTTGGCCCGCATATACTTATAAAAATTCAGATCGTCGATAGAAAGAACCAGCGGCTTTTTGCCCGCAGGCAGCATCAGCTTTTCCGGCTTCTGGGCCACGCCATTTTCGTCAATCTCATAGAGCAGATGAATATCGATCAGCATATAGCCGTTTTCATAAAACTGCCGCATAGTCTCCTTGAATTCCGGCACAGTGACGAAATAATCGTCAAAGCCTTTAGACTGGTCGTCCCCGTCAAAGGCCAGCTCGGGATAGGCGATCAAGGGATGGAAAAAGATGTGCTCCACGGGCCCCTGATAATCTTCCAGATTCTGAAAATCAATACAGGTCTGGTAGAGTTTTTCCGTCTCCGTCCGCCGCTCCGGCTGGTATTGATACACCCGCTCCAAAGCGGCCTGGGCGGAGGCGTAATCCGCCTGTTTGACAGCGGATTGGGCCGCGGCCATATTTTCTTCCGCCGCTTGGCTATTGCAAATTTGCAGCAGGTTCTGGTAGTTCTCGGTTTTTTCATTTTCCTCCGCCTGGCCCAGCCGTTCCAGGGCGCCGTAAAGGTCCCCGGCGTCATAAAGGGCCTGGGCTTCCTGATAGGCCAGCTCCGGGTCGGCGAACAAGCCGCCCAATAGCGAAGTCTCTTTGTCCCGGCCCTCCTTCCCTGCCCGCTCGGGAGCCAAAACCTGAGTCCAAAGCGCCGCCACAGACAGGGCCAGCGCCGATAATGCCAACAAAAAGGCCAATTTCCGTTTCATATCCTAACTCTCTTTCTCTATGGGGATCCGCTCAGCCGCGCTCACCGCAGAGCGGGATACAACCCCTGTTCATGGGCCTGCCGCAGGGCGGCCCGCACACTTTCTTTGTCTTCCGGGTAGGTGACGCCAAACCACTGGCTGCCGGTGCGCAGCAGATGGGTCTGGGCCCTGCCCTGGCGGATCAATCCGTCCACGGCGGCGGGCAGATAGTATTCCGCCTTCAGCGGGTCTGCCATGGGCTGGCTGAGAAACTGCCGGAACCCCTGATCCAAACAATCGAAAATCTGGGCGCCAAAGCCCCAGACATTCATAGAAACCAGGCTTTCCGGATCCAAGGGGAGGTAAACGCGCCCGTCCTCCGTGTATTCTGCGCCGTCTGAGGTCTTGCGGATTTTAGTCCGCTCCGTCACCGATTGCAGCAGCCCCCCCTCCGCCTGGCAGACGCCCCGGGAAACCGTTCCGTTTTCCGTCAAAGTGTTTTTCAGCACATAGCCCACCATGCAGAAATCCAACTGATCCGGCTTTCTATCCTTGGTCAGGAAATCATAGAGCAGCCGATAGGTCTGCCGGCCGTAAAAATCGTCGGCGTTGACGACGCCGAAGGCGCCGGGAATCTGGTCCCGCGCACACAAAACGGCGTGGCCCGTGCCCCAGGGCTTGACTCGGCCCTCAGGCGGGGCGAAGCACCCCGGCAGGCTATCCGTTTTTTGAAAGGCGTATGCCACCTCCATCTTCTCCCTGGCCTTGCGGCCCACTTTTTCCTCAAAGGTATCCAGCAGCTCCTCTTTGACGACGAAAACGACCCGGCGGAAGCCGGCCAGCCAGGCGTCGTGCAGGGAGTAATCGATGATAATTTCCCCATTGGGGCCCAGGGGATCGATCTGTTTCAGCCCGCCATACCGGCTGCCCATTCCCGCCGCCAGCACCAATAATGTGGTTTTTTCCATAGTGTTCCCTCTTCTTTCTTCTTTTTCCGGTTCCATTCGTCCTCTCTGCCGCCTATTATAGCCCGTTTTCAACATTTTTTCAATGATATTCCCCCGCTTGCAGTTTCTGCGGGCAGCTGATACAATAATTTATCAACTGAAAAAGGAGCGATCGTCATGTATTTTGAAAAACCGGGCAAGTAAAACACCGCCAAAACGGCGGAATTGGCCATTGCCGCCGCCAAGGAGGCGGGCGTCCAAACCATCGTTGTAGCCAGCGGCAGCGGCTATACCGCCGGCTTTTTTCGGCAAGCCGCCAAAGAGGGCATGAAGATTGTGGTCGTCGCTCGCGCCAACGGGTTCAAAGAGCCCGGCGTGCAGGATTTTCCCGCCGATTTGCGCCGCCAACTGGAGCAGGAGGGAATGCAGGTGGTGACGGCGACCCATGTGCTCAGCGGCGCGGAACGAGGGCTTTCCAACCGCTTCACCGGCGTCTATCCCGTGGAAATCATCGCCCACACCCTGCGGATGTTCGGCCAAGGAACCAAGGTCTGCGTGGAATGCGCCGTCATGGCCCTGGACGCCGGCGCCATCCAGCCCGGCCCTGTGGTCTGCGTAGGCGGAACTGGAGCGGGCGCGGACACCGCCTGGATTCTGCGCCCCGCCCACGCCCAAAATATTCTGGATACCAAGCTGGACCGCCTGATCTGCAAAGTCGGCTGAGCCCGCAAGCAAGCGCGATAGCCCTCCGCGCAAAACATCTCGACCCAAACAAGCGGATCCTTCCCTTCTCTGCGTTCACGCGGAACGCGGCCGTCGTTCTTCCTGACATTTAGACGGCTGAGAGATGCGAAAAGTGTCGGGCAGATTCAACAAAATTTCACTTGCTTTTTTATTTATATTGCACAAAATAGAAGGCCGGACCTTTTTTCAAAGGTCCGGCCTGTTTTCTCGTTTCAAGCGTCGCAAAGCTCTGCGGCGGATTGAAAAAGATTGACGAGGCTTTCACCAGAGCGAGCGGCTTTTGTCTTGAAAAACTGCCTTTCGTACCATCTGGCCCGAAGAGTCAGACACCGCTCGGCCTGCCGGTTCCAGGAAAATTTTCGATTTTATTCCACTCCAATCCCCTGTATAGCCTCGCTCAGTCGGCACCATTGGCAAAGCAGCTCTTGATATCGTTCCCGTCCCGGGGCGGCGAGGCGGTAATATTTTCGAGCGGGGCCGGCGGAGGCCTGGCCTTGGTAGGTTTCGGCGCAGCCCGCCCCTTTCAAGCCCCGAAGCAGGGCGTATATCACGCTTTCATTGGTATCTGGAAAGGCGCTGTGGATGCGGGACAGCATTTCATAGCCATACCAATCCCGTTGGGCCAGCAAGTGCAGCAGGCACAGTTCGATCAATTCTTTTTTCAGCATAATCCGGCTCCTGCGGCGCAAAATCCGGCCAAAGCGGTCGCCGCCGCCCGAATCAGATAGGGACGCTGCCAACCGGGTATTGAGCTATCCAGGCTCATACTGCGCAGGACAGACAGGGCCAGCAGGCAAAGGGCCAGTATCGTCAGACCCAGGATATACAGAGCCCGCCAGCGCCGGTCCGCCAGCCGGGCCAACGTCAACCCCAGCAAGCCCAGAGCGGCGGAACCGGCTCCTGTCAAAGTAAGCGCCAGCCCTAAAGCCCTGCCAACCCACTCTGGCGCCAGCAGGCCCGCCTCTGCCAAGTCAATCCATCGATAGGCCCCCAGATAGAGAGCGCCTGCGCCCAACCCTGCCAACAGCAGCTGACAGCACAGCAGCGCCCAAATCGCTCGGGGCGGCTTGCCCTCTGACCGCTTGCCCTGCCAGCCAAACCAAGCCAGCGAAACCGCCGCCCCCAGAACCGCCAAACAGGCGGAGATATTGGGGCGCTGTTCCGGCCCAACCAGCTGGCAAGCGGGCCAAACCAGGCAGGCCGCCATGAGTCCGAAAGCAATCAGCCATCGCCGGTATTGTCCCGGCCGATCCAACAGCCGGACGGCCTGAGAAGGGCTGCCCCACCGGCATTCCGGCCCCTCCTCCGGCCTTTCGGCCTGCTGCTCGGCCAACATCTCTCGATAATCCTCCGTCGCCTCCGCCGCCGCTTCCGGCGGCAGACGCTGCCGAGCCGCCAGCTCCAGCCGTTTCAAATATCCCCTTGCCATAGACGTCTCCCCTTTTGCTTGCTATTATTTTTTTATCTATTGATAATAAATCACTGTAGACAGAATATCCCTTCCCGTGGAATTTGTCAAGAGCGCTTGGCTTTTATTTTTCCGATATTTGTGATAGAATAGAACAAACGCTTTTGCCAGCGTATCACGCCCCGATAGGGGAAATTTGGAGGTTTTATCTGATGCTTGAAGAAATTACTGCCCAGGCTCGGCAGGCGGTTTCCGAACTGCTGGAAATCGCTCGGTTGGAGCCGGGGGATATTTTTGTGGTAGGCTGCTCTTCCAGCGAGGTGGGAGGCGGCAAAATCGGCTCCAATTCCAGCCCAGAGATCGCCCAGGCTGTGTTTCAGGGCGTTTACCCACTGCTGAAGGAGCGGGGAATCTATTTGGCCGCCCAGTGCTGCGAACACCTGAACCGGGCCGTCATTTTGGAAAAGGAGGCAGCCCGGCAATATGGCCTGCCCCTGGTCAACGTGGTTCCCCAGCCCAAAGCGGGGGGCAGTTTCGCCACTGCGGCTTGGGCCGCTTTGGACTGCCCGGCGGCAGTAGAGCATATCCAAGCGGCGGCGGGCATTGACATCGGCGGCACGCTGATCGGAATGCACCTGCGGCCAGTGGCTGTGCCTGTGCGGCTGAGCCTGCAGCAAATCGGCCAGGCCAATATCCTGTGCGCCCGCACCCGGCCCAAATTCATCGGCGGCGTCCGGGCCCATTACAACGAAGACCTGCTATAGCCAAAAAGGCCGCAACCCAAAGCCATTTTAGGAGTAAAATGACGAAAGATGAAAAAATAACCGCCTTGACAGGCGGTTGTTTTTTGGACAAAACGAATCAGTTAAATCATGTGCGCCGGCATCAGTTTTCCATTTTTATAGTTCCATATAGAGTGTCTGGCAACGATCCCAAATTCATTTTCACATTATAAATATTCCCAAACAATGAAATGTGCTGCACATTCCTTTGCCAACGTCGCAGAGAGGCCCAAACTTGGCGGATAAGACCCTGCTCGGCGACCAAGCGTGTGCGGCCATACACGCCTTGCTTGCTGGTTTCTCTACTCCCGGGACACCGGAAAACGCCGACCGGGATACTATCGAAAAAATATTGCACGACAGCATCATCCTTGCTATGATATAAGATATGTTAGCCCCAAAAATCAAAAGAGAGGAAATGAGAGCATGAAGAAAAAAGCAATATCCCTCCTGCTGGCCCTGGCGATGTGCCTGGCCTTGCTGCCGGTCGCCGCCTCGGCGGCGGAACCGGATCTCCCCGACTGGTATTTCCTGC
>CAJUIK010000046.1:0-11231 GCA_910585875.1 uncultured Eubacteriales bacterium
GCGCCATAGTCTCTCTGCCCGATCGTCACATTCACTGTGTCAAACAACCCGGTATCCTCGTCGGAGACAGAATAGGCCATCTCTCCCAGCTGCTGACAAAACTGCCGGTAAATAGGGTCCATTAACGGCACGCTTTCCTCCCCTTCCTGGGCGGCGGGCAGGATATACAGCAGGTCGTTTCCCTCCTCCAAATAGGCGGCGGCGGTTTCATATTCGCCGGTTTGCAGGGCAGACAGAAAATGCCCCGCGGCCTCATAGGCGTCGGCGTCTTCGGGCTGCCCCAAGCCGGTTTCCAGCTGCGGGCAGCCTGCCGTCAGCCAGCACAGAAGCCCCAGAAGCGCCGGCAAAAGGGCGCGCTTCCCTCTCATTGTAATCGCTCCTCCTTTTGAATCTCCATCTGAACGTTCAGTCTGATGATATCAAAAAAGCCGCCGGAAGGCAAGGACGGCCTCTACTCCAAAGAAGGTTCTGCCTTACGACAGACGATCCGGCGGATCTTCTTGCAGCCGCCGCAGCGAGACGGGCTGGGCCTGAAGCAGCTCGGCGTCCTGTTCGTCGTGGGAGATTGTCAGCAGCGGTTTGGAGCCGCAGCGGCCCAACAGGCATTGAGCGGCTCGGCTTCGGGCCGCCGGATCCAAACCCTTGAAGGGCTCGTCCAGCAGCAGAGCCTGGCTGGGGCAAGCCAAGGCCCGGGCCAGAGCGATCCGCCGGCGCTGCCCGCCGCTGAGGGCGCCGGGCAACGAGCCGGCCTCCTCCGCCAGCCCCAATTCTTCCAGCAAATCCAGGGCCTGAAGCTGGCTGGAAACCAGCTGGATATTTTCCAACGCAGTCAAGCCGGGGATCAGCCGGTCCTCCTGAAAGACCACGCCCAGCCGGTCCGGCGCCGCAATTTGGCCGGCTTGAGGCTTCAGCAGGCCGCAGAGCAGCCGCAGCAAGGTGGTTTTGCCGCCTCCCGAAGGGCCGGAAAGCAGCAGCCTTTGGCCTTCCTCCACCTGGAGATTCAGCCGGCGCAGGATGAGAACGCCGCCATATCCAAAGGAAACCTCTTTCGCCTGTATCATCACGCCCCCTTTCCGGCGCCTCGGTCAATCAAGGCAGCGGCGCCTTTTTCCATAGCCAGGGAAAGCAGGATAATCGCCGCCGTCCAGGCAAATAAATCGACAGTTTCCAGAGCCACTTTGGCGTTATAGAGCTGCCCGCCGATGGTCCCGGCGGAAACGGCCAGCGCCTCCGCCGCCGCGCCGGCCTTCCAGGCGAAGCCCAGCCCCGCCCGAAGAGCCGCCAACCCATAGGGCCTCAACACCGGCAGATAGATATGCCGAAAAACCTGCCGCCGGGAAAACCGGTAGACCTGGGCCATTTCCAACAGCAGCGGATCCGCCGCCGCCAAGCCTTGAACAATGTTTTCGTAGGCCAGGGGCGTAGTCATCAAAAAGGCGATGAACAGGGACAGCCGCCGGGCGGGCAGCCACACCAAGGCCAGGATGACGAAAGAAGTCACCGGCGCCGCTTTGACTAAGGCCAGCGGCAGCTGAACTAGGGCCCGGACAAACCGGCAGACAAAAGCCGCGGCCGCCAACCCGCCGCCGACGGCCAGCCCCAGAACAAACCCGCCCAAAATATGGCCCAGGGAGCGGCAGACGGATTCCCAGAAGAATCCTTGCCCCGCCAGCTGGGCCAACCGGCGGAAAACCGCCCCCGGCCCGGGCAGCAGCAGCGGCAGATCCAACCGCCAGGAGGCCAAGCTCCATACAAACAGCCACGTCGCCGCCGCCAGCAGCCAGGCTTTCCAGCCCGGCTTATTGCCCCTGGTAATAGAACTCATCTCCTGGCAACTGGCCCCCCACGGCCGCCGGGTCCGCCTCCATCAGCACCTGGTAAAATCCCTCCGCTTTGGCGCGCATTTCCTCCCCTGTGATGAACACAATGTTGCATTGGGGCAGGGCTTTTTGAGCCACGGCGGCTTTGACGATATCGTTTTTCTCAATCAGCGCCGCCGCCTGCTCCAGGTTGGCTTCGTCGGTCACATAGGCCGCGCTGGCGCCGTATTCCTCCATCAGCGTTTCCAATGCCTGGGGATGCTGCTGGGCAAACTCCTGGCGGACAATCAGGCAGCCCATGGTCAAAGCGCTTTTGCCCTGAGCGGCCTGATCCCAAAGCTCGGTCAGATCCAAAGCGACCCGAAGGCTTTCATTCTGGGCCAAGGCGCTGGTCACAAAGGGTTGGGGCAGCAGAGCCAAATCCGCCTGGCCCGAGGCCAGCAGCGCCGCCAGCTCAGCGTGCTCCGTTTTGTATTCCACCTGAACGTCCTGCCCCGGCGTCAGGCCGTTTTGAGTCAGCACATAATTCAGGGCGTATTCCGGCGTGGAGCCTTTGCCTGTGGCGTAAATCGTCCGGCCCCGCAGATCTTCCGCCGATTGAATCTGGTCGCCGCTTTCCACCAGGTAGAGGACGCCCAGGGTGTTCAGCGCAGCCAGACGCACCTGGCCCTTGGTTTTGTTGTAGAGCACGGCGGCCAGATTGGCGGGCACGGCGGCTACGTCGTATTCGCCGGTCACGATACCGCCGGAGATTTCATCCGGCGCGCCGGCCAAGGTGAATTCATAGCTGCCTTGGCTTTGGCCTTGGGCGGCGTCCTCCATCCATTTGACCATCCCCATGGCGGTGGGGCCTTTCAGCGCCGCCACCCGGACGGTAACGCCCTCCTCCGGCTGATCCGCCGGAGCCTGGCCCCCTTCCGGGCTGTCCTGGGGCTTATCCTGGTCCTGGCTTTGAACCTGATCCTGTTCCTGGGGCGGCTGCTCCTGTTTCTGGCATCCCGCCAGCGAAAAGATCGTCAGGCCGGCCAGCAGCAGGCCGAGCAATTTCCGTTTCATTCTGTTTCCTCCTTTTGAATATGGGGGCGAGCCGCCCGTTCCAGGGCTTCTCTATCCAACAAAGCGATCCGGCTCCCTTGGCGGGCCAAGCAGCCCTGGCGCTCCAACGCGTCCAGCGCCCGATAGAGGGAAGCCCGGCCCAGGTTGAGCTCGCCGGCCAGGCTGGTGTAATTCACCGACTGGAGCTCCTGTTCCTTTTGCAGCAGCCACCGGGCCGCCCGGGCCTGGGCCGTGGGGGTGGTAAAACTGCCGATTTTATCGTTGAGAAACTGGATGCGCTGGGATAAAAAGGCGATATAATTCCGGGCGATCCGGGGGTTTTGCGCGAACATTTTCTCCAACTGCCCGTCGGTGTAAAAAGCCGCGGCCGTCTTCCCCTGGGCCACAATCCGGCTGACATACCGCTGGGCGGGGTTGAACAGCGCGGCCGCGCCGAAACAGCCCCCGGGACCCAGCAGGTTCAGCGGCGCCCCCGACGGGCTGTAAATCCGGGCGCCTCCTTCCAGCAGCAAGCCGATGGCCCGGCGAAATCGACAGGCGGAATAGATGATCTGCCCGTCTTCAAATACCTGCTTCTCCCCCCAAGCGGCGAATAAGGCGGCCTGTTCCGACGGAATGTCCGCCAGCAAAAAGCTGCCCTGCACCGCCTGGATTTCCTTTGGTTCCAGCTTCATGTCCCGTCCCTCCATGTCTCATTTGAGACAATCGAAGTATACCCGATCGCCGGCCCGCTGTCAATCCCCCGCCTGCAAAAGCCCTAAAAAAACCGTCAGAAGCCGGCCTGAGTTTGCTTTCTTCCCTGATAAAATAATTTTGTGCAATCTGCCCTTTTTTTCGTCATTTTGCACAAGTTTGCCCCAGCGGAATTGACAACGGTTCTTTGCCAGATTAAAATCAGTATATAATGTTATAGGAAGACTGAAACTGGGAGGTCGAGAGATGGTTTTGGATGTTTTGTCGATTTTGTCAGCGGATCCGGCCGTGATTTCTGTGGAGGAGCAACGGCCTGAAGAGCCCTTTGCCGGCGCCGTCCGCCTGTTTTCCCTGTTTTATCGCAGCGACGGCCTGCGGGTGGCCGGGTATCTGTCCGTCCCCAAGGAGGCGGACGGGCCGGCGCCGGCGGTGATTTTCAACCGGGGCGGCAACCGGGAATTCGGCCTGCTGCACCCCAATGGGGTCTGCCGTTTGTCCGCCCGGGGCTATGTCGCCTTGGGCAGCCAGTACCGGGGCAACGGCGGAGGCGAAGGCCAGGAGGAATTCGGCGGCGCGGAAATCAACGACGTGATCGCCCTTGTGGACCTGTGCCAGCGTCTGCCTTTTGTCAAACAGGGCGGCGTCTATATGCAGGGCCATTCCCGGGGCGGCATGACCACGTACCTCTGCTGCGCCCGGGACAGCCGTATCAAAGCCGCCGCCGTCGGCGCGGGCATGAGCGACTGTGTCCTGATGTACAACAGCAGGGAGCAGAGCATGAAAGACGTGTTCCACGATCTGGTGGGCGGCTCGCCGGAGCAGCTGCCCGAAGCTTTCCGCGCCCGTTCCGCCGTCTGCTGGCCGGAGAAAATCCTGTCTCCCGTGCTGCTCTGCCAGGGAACCGACGACTGGCGGGTGGTCCCCCAGCAGGCCTACGATATGGACGCGGCGCTGACCCGGGCGGGCAAGGAACATAAGCTGATTGTCTACCCCGGCGCGGACCACTCTCTGCGGGGGACCAGCTATCTGGACGACGTGGTCCAATGGTTCCAAGCCCACCCCTTCTAACAGCTTTTCACGATTGGACGAAAGGAGCGTCTTGATATGGCAAATACTGTATCTCAAGAATTTTTACGGGAGTGCCGCCAGAACTGGCAAAAGGATGTCCAAGGGCGGCAAACCGCCAACGCCATGGTGAAAAACGGCCCGCTGCTCTCCGCCATGGATTGGGAAATCCCCCGCCGCCTGCCCTTTTCCTTCTCGGTGGACGTGTGGAACGAGGGTGTGACAGACCAGGGCGAGAGCTTGCGCTGCTGGGCCTTCGCTTCGCTGAACGTAGTCCGGCAAGCGATCAAACGGGCGCTGAACCTGACGGAGCAGAACTTTGAGCTTTCCCAAAACTTTATCTATTTTTACGATCAGCTGGAAAAAAGCGCCGACTTCTTGGCCGATATGGCGGAAATGGCGGAGCTGCCGCTGAACAGCCCCCAAGTCCAGGGCAGGCTGCGCCGGCCCATCATGGACAACGGCCAATGGTTCACCTTTGCCAAGCTGGCGGACAAATACGGCGTGGTTCCCAAATTCGCCATGCCGGATACCCAGTGTTCGCCGGACACCAAGTATGTCACCCGAATCTTAGGCGATAAGTTGCGGCTGGGCGCCAAACTGCTGCGGGAGTCAAAGCCAGAGGAACGGGAAGATGTCCAGCGCCGAGAGCTGGCGGAGATTTACGGCATTTTATGCCGTTTCCTGGGCCAGCCGCCGGAAACCTTTGATTTTTCCTTCCGCACAGCAGACGGCCAGTACCGCCGGCTGACCGGCCTGACGCCCTTGGAGTTCTTCCGCCAATACGGCGGCGTGGATATTCGGCGGCATATGACTATCATCCACCACCCGCTGCCCGAGCGGCCCTATGGCAAGGTCTATACCGCCAACCAAGACGGAGAAGACGATGTGACAAAGCGGCTGAACTTGGATATTGAAACCATCAAAAAGCTGGTTATCACCCAGCTTCAGGGCGGCGACCAGGTGGTAATGGGCTGCGACGTGGCCAAACAATCCCACAAGCCCACCGGCTATATGCACAAAAACCTGCTGGACTACGAAACCGCTTTCGGCGCCCGGCTGACCATGTCCAAGGCGGACCGCATCCGGTACAAGGGCACGGCGGCGACCCATATCATGACTTTCAGCGGCGTGGAGCTGGACGAAACCGGCGCCCCTGTCCGCTGGAAGGTCCACAACAGCTACGGTCCCCAGATGGGCATTCAGGGCCACTATGTGATGGACGACAGCTGGTTCGACGAGTATGTGCTCAGCGTGGTGATTGAGAAAAAATATGCGTCGCCGGAGATTGTGGCCGCCTACGAGTCCGCCCCTGAAATCATGGACCCGGGCGAGCTCTACTGAGCCGCCCAGCCTATGCCGACGATTGGCCGGGCGCTTTGCGCTTGAGAAAACCTGGAAAAGGAGAAATGAGATATGAAACGCACAATATCCCTGCTGCTTGCTCTGGCCGCGCTGCTGGGCCTGCTGGCCGGCTGCAAGATGGAAAACCCGGAGCCCATGGAGGGCGACGCCCCGGACAAGAGCGACGCCGCTCCCGAAGACAAGACAGATCCCCAACCCGCCGCCGGCGAAAAAGACGCAGAGCAATACCTGAATGTCCTGCTTTCCGCCGAGCCCTCTGTGCTGGACGTGGCCCGGTTCTTGGGCATCGTCGACCGCAACCTGTTCGCCAACCTGAAGGAGCCTCTGACCCGCATCAAAGACGGCGAGGTAACGGGCGCCGGCGCTGAAAGCTGGGAAATCTCCGACGACGGCCTGACCTATACCTTCCATCTGCGGGAAAACCATTGGAGCGACGGCCAGAAGGTAACGGCCCAGGACTATGTCACAGCCCTGCAGCGCCAATGCGACCCGGCCAACGCCTTTGCCTTCACATCGGATTATGCGGACATTAAGAATTTTGACGCCATTGCCAAAGGCGAGGCCGACGCCTCTTCCCTGGGCGCCACAGCGCCGGATGAAAACACCTTGGTGATCGAGCTGGAGCGAGTCAACGTCTCCCTGCTTTCCAGCACGGAATTCTTCCCCGACCGGGCGGATATCGCCCAGCAGCACGGCGACACCTTGGGCACAGAGGCGGAGAAAACCCCCTGCTGCGGCCCCTTCCTGCTGAAAGCCTGGACCCACAACAGCTCCCTGGAGCTGGCCAAAAACGAGAACTATTGGGACGCGGAAAACGTCTCTTTAGAAAAGGTTACATATCACATCATCCCGGATGAAAACGCCCAGCTGGCCTCTCTGGAAAACGGCTCCCTGGATTACCTGGGCGTGTCCACGCCGGAATATGTGACCAAATTCCAGGGCCGGGACGATATGTCCGAAATGATGATTTCCGCCGGCCGCACCATCATGGTGCTGTTCAACTGCGAGGACCCGGTGTTCTCCAACCAAAAAGTCCGCATGGCCTTCTCTCTGGCTCTGGACCGCGACGCTCTGGCCGAAGTGATTACCAACGGCACGGCTACTCCCGCCTATAGCCTGGTCCCCCCAGACTGCAACGTGGGCGATCTGAATTTCCGTGAAAACGCCGACGAACCGCTGGAAGCGGTCCGGGCGGCCTCCTCGGACCCCAAGGCGCTGCTGATTGAAGGCATGAAGGAGCTGGGCCTGGGCGAAGACCCCTCCAAGCTGACGGTGAAATTCGCCTGGGGCGCCACCACCGCCGCAGCCCGCACCTATTCCGAGCTGTATCAGCAGATCTGGCAGGAGGAGCTGGGCTGCAACGTCGAGCTGGAATTCAACGACAACGCCACCCATATGAGCAACGTCAACGGCGGCGGCTACCAAATGGCCTCCTTCAGCTGGGGCGCCAACTACGAGCCTCAATTCCAGCTGAGCCGCTGGGCCAACAAGATGGGCGGCCAATCCCGCTGGAAGAACGAAGAATATGTGTCTCTGGTGTCCCAGGCCTCCCAGACGCTGGACGAGAAGGAGCGGTTGGAGCTTTACGCCAAGGCGGAAAAGCTGCTGATTGAAGACGCCGCCATTGCCCCGGTCTATTTCACCGCCAGCCGCCGCTTCTATTACAACTACGTCTGCGGCCTGACAGGCAATACCTTTGACACCACGGGTCTGGCCCCGATTTACACCTCTGGCAGATAACCCCCTAAACCGCCGCCGGAGAATTTCTTTGGCGGCGGTTTTTCTCTTTCAGGATTCCAGCGGCCGGCGGACCGGCCGCCAGAAAGCGAGGCGAATTCCCCTGATATGACAAAATTTATTGTCAAACGAATCGGGTATATGCTGGTCGTGCTGTTCTGCGTGGTCACCATCACCTTTTTCCTGGTACACAGCATCCCCGGCGACCCCTTGTCCTCCATGGTGCAGGACCTGCCGGTGGAAACCCGAGATTTATATTTAGAAAAATACGGTTTTGATCAGCCGATTGGCGTACAGTATGTGAAATTCCTCAAGCAGCTGCTGACAGGCGATCTGGGGCAGTCTCTGCGCTACCCCGGCCGGCGGGTGATGGACATTGTGAAAAATTACGCCCCGGTATCCGGCATGATCGGCGGGCTTTCCCTATTGATTGGGTTTACCGCCGGCATTATTTTGGGCATTGTCGCCGCCCTCAAGCGCAACCAATGGTCCGACCGGGTAATTATGATCCTGGCTCTGCTGGGCACTACCATCCCCACCTTTGTGACGGCGGCGGTGCTGCAATATGCGCTGACTGTCGCCTATCCCCTGTTTCCCACCACCGGCTTCGGCTCGATGAAACACCTGGTCTTGCCTGTAGCCTGTATGTGCGTGGGCCCCCTTTCCAGCTATGCCCGGTATATGCGCTCCAGCGTGCTGGACACGGCCAACCAAGATTTCATCCTGACGGCCGAGGCCAAGGGGGTGAGCCAGTTCCGCATCGTCGTCCGGCATCTGTTCCGCAATTCCTTTTTGCCCTGCGTCACCATGATCTGCACCAGCATCGCCGGCATTTTCTCCGGCTCCTTTATTGTGGAATCCATTTTCGCCATCCCCGGCCTAGGCAAATATTTCATTAGCGCCATCAACGACCGGGATTACTCCGTGGTGCTGGGGCTGAACGTCATCTTCACCGGGGTTTATATCCTGTCCGTGCTGGTCAGCGATATTCTGCTGGCCATGATCGATCCCCGCATCCGCCTGACGGAAGAAAATTAGAGAGGAGAAAGCTTTTATGGACGAACAAAACCGCGGCCTGGAGACCGCCCTTTCTCCCCAGGATTTTACGATCTGCGGCGAAGAGGCGGGAGGCGCGGACCTGCTGGCCCGCAAACCGATCACCTATTGGCAGGACGCCTGGCGACGCTTTTTTGAAAATAAGCTGGCGGTCTGCGCCCTGATCCTGCTGTGCGTCATCGCGCTGACGACGATTTTCGCCCCTCTGCTCAGCAGCCAATCCCCCTCCGCCCGAAACCTGCTGGAACGCAAGCAGTGGCCCAGCGCCCAACACTGGTTCGGCACAGACGAGCTGGGACGGGATCTGTTCGCGCGGGTTTGGTCCGGCGGCCGGGTGTCCATTGCCATCGGCATCGGCGGCGCCGCCATCGTGGCGGTTGTGGGCTGTATTTACGGCGGCCTGGCCGCCTACTTCGGCGGCAAAGTCGATATGCTGATGATGCGCGTTGTGGAAATCCTCAGCTCCGTGCCCCATCTATTGGTGGTGATCATGATGTCCGTGGTGCTGGAGAGCAGCAGCATTCCCACCCTGCTCTTCGCCATGACAGTCACAGGCTGGTGTCCCATCGCCCGGCTGGTGCGATCTCAAATGCTGCAAATCAGCCGATCGGAATATGTCATGGCGGCTAAAATCATGGGGGTGTCCCCGCTGAAAATTGTGGTGCGGCACATGATTCCCAACACTGTCAGCGTCATCATTGTGGCTATCACCTTCCGTATCCCCGGCTTTATCTTCGGCGAAGCCTTTCTCAGCTATGTGGGCCTGGGGGTGCAGCCGCCCAACACCAGCTGGGGCGCTCTGGCCTCCGCCGCCCAAAATTCCCTTCTGTACCACCCTTATATGATGTTTTTCCCCGCTCTGCTGATCGCCCTGACCATGCTGTCCTTCACGCTGATGGGCGACGGCCTGCGGGACGCCCTGGATCCCAAACTCAGGAGGTGAGCCCATGGATTCCCAATCTCAATCCCAATCCCTGCTTCAAGTGCGGGATCTGAACGTCTCGTTTCAAACCTACGCCGGCCAAGTCAAAGCCGTGCGGGGCGTCTCCTTCGACGTGGGCGTCCAACAGACGCTGGCCATGGTGGGCGAATCCGGCTGCGGCAAAACCGTCACGTCCAAGGCTATCATGCGGCTGCTGGACCGGAGCGGCGGCAAAATCCAAGAGGGCTCCCAGATCCTGTTCCAAGGCCAGGATCTGCTGTCTCTGAGCAAAAAACAGCTCAACCAGATCCGGGGCAGCCGCGTCAGCATGATTTTCCAGGATTCCATGACCTCCCTGAACCCCACCATGACAGTGGGAAACCAAATCATGGAGAACATCCTGACCCACCAGAAAGTTCCCAAGGCCCAGGCCCGGCAGCGGGCCAAGGAGCTGCTGGAGTTGGTGGAAATCCCCAATTCAGAGCTGCGGCTGAAACAATACCCCCACCAGCTTTCCGGCGGGATGCGCCAGCGGGTGATGATCGCCATCGCCTTGGCGCTGAACCCCGCCCTGCTCATCGCCGACGAGCCCACCACCGCCCTGGACGTGACCATCCAAGCCCAGCTGATGGACCTGCTGGCCTCGCTGAAAGAGCGGTTCCAAATGTCCGTCATCCTGGTGACCCACGACCTGGGCATTGTGGCGGATTTTGCCGACAAGGTCCAGGTGATGTACGCCGGCAGGATTGTGGAACGGGGCGATGTGGCGGACATTTTCGATACTCCCCGCCATCCCTATACCTGGGCGCTGCTCAGCTCCATCCCCGGGCGGGCCCAAGCCAGCAAGAGCAAGCTCTATTCCCTGCAAGGGGCGCCGCCGGACCTGCTGCTGGATTTGCCCCAGTGCCCCTTCGCTCCCCGATGCCGTTACTGTATGCCTGTCTGCAAAAAGGCAATTCCCAGCCAAACCCAGATCAGCGACAGCCACGCCGCCGCCTGCTGGCTGCTGCACCCCATGGCGCCCGCCGTGGAACCCCCTGCCGGAATAGGAGGAACCGCACATGAGTGAAGCTCTATTTCAAGTGAAAAACCTCAAACGGTATTTCCCCGCTAAAAACGGCAAATCCGTCAAAGCGGTAGACGACGTGACCTTCGATATCTTCAAAGGGGAAACCTTCAGCCTGGTAGGGGAATCGGGCTGCGGCAAAACCACCTGCGGCCGGACGCTGCTGGGGGTCTACCCCAAAACCGGCGGCTCCATCCTCTATGAGGGCCGGGAGCTGGGCAAGCTGCCCAAAGGGGAGGCCAAGCTGTTCAAGCGCCGGAACCAGATGATTTTCCAGGATCCTTACTCCTGCCTGGACCCCCGCATGACCATCGGCGCCATCATCCAGGAGGGCATGAACGTCCACTTCAAGCGTTCCCCCCAGGAGAGAAATCAACAGGTAGCCCAGCTTTTGTACAAGGTGGGGCTGACGTCGGATTTCGCCTCCCGCTTCCCTCACGAGCTGTCCGGC
>CAJUIK010000046.1:11241-15207 GCA_910585875.1 uncultured Eubacteriales bacterium
CCCCTACTCCTCCCTGGACCCCCGGATGACGGTGCGGGAGATCATCCGGGAGGGGATGCGCAACCATGGCATCCTCCGGGGGGACCGCCCCGGCCAGGACAGGCGGATCCGCGAGCTGCTGGGGATGGTGGGGCTGGGGGCGGAGCACGCCGACCGGTTCCCCCACGAGTTTTCCGGCGGCCAGCGGCAGCGCATCGGCATCGCCCGGGCTTTGGCCATGGAGCCGGATTTCATCGTCTGCGACGAACCCATCGCCGCGTTGGACGTATCCATCCAGGCTCAAGTCGTCAACCTGATGATTGATTTGCAGCAGGAAATGGGGCTGACCTATCTGTTTATCTCCCACGACCTGTCCATGGTGCGGCATATCTCCGACCGGGTGGGCGTCATGTATCTGGGCGCCTTGGCGGAGCTGGCCGACGCCTCCCTGATTTATGAAAAGCCCCTGCACCCCTATACCAAAGCTCTGTTTTCCGCCATTCCAGACGCTTCCCGCCGGGGCTCGGCGCCAAAAAACCGAGTGCGCCTGCAAGGGGAAATCCCCAGCCCTGTAGACCCGCCGCCGGGCTGCAAATTCTCCTCCCGCTGCCCCTATGCCCAGGAGATCTGCCGCCGGCAGGCTCCGGAGCTGCGGGAGCTGGAGCCCCGGCATTTCGCAGCCTGCCATTTGGCGGAAACGCTGGCTTGAGCTAGAGTTTGGATTCGCGCATTTTTGATTGAGAAAGGAGATTTTTTCACTATGGGACGCTTGATCAGCGAGCTGACTTACGAGCAATGTCAGCCTTTGATTCACGAAAACACCGTGATTCTGCTGCCCATCGGCGGCGGCTCCAAGGAGCACGGCGATCACCTGCCCATGGGCACGGATTTTTTTGTGACCGACTATCTGGCCCGGCAGGTAACGGAGCGCTGCGACGTGCTGACCTTGCCCACTCTGCCTTACGCCTATTTCCCCGCCTTTGTGGAGTGGAAGGGTTCTGTCAGTGTGGATTACCAGCATTTCATCGATTATGTGGGCGATATCATTCTGAGTTTCGCCCGCTTCGGCGTCAAAAAATTCTTGATTTTAGACGGCGGAGTTTCCACCCATATCCCCCTGAAGCTGCTGGCCCTGACCATGAACAACCAGCACAATATCAAAGTAGCGGTGTCCGACTGCACGGGCCTGGGCCGGGAAACCGAGCGACAGGTCTGCCAGCAGAAGCGGGGCGGCCACAGCGACGAGGGGGAAACCTCTTCCATGCTGCATATCCGCCCAGAGCTGGTGCATATGGAAAAGGCCGTGGAGGAATATTCCGCCTCTTTCCCCCATTCCATGGGCCAGGGGTTCCAAAAAATCTATTTTCCCAACCGGATGTGTACGCCCCACGGCGTCAACGGCAACAGTTCCTTGGCCTCGGCGGAAAAGGGCCGGCAGATTCTGGACGCCCAAGTAGAAGATTTGGCGGCCTTTTTGCAAGAATTCATCGCCTGGACTCCCTGCGACCTGAAAGAAGACCCGGAAAGCTGGAAATAAACCTTGAAAGGAGGCGTTATTGCCATGAACCACTATGATCTTCTGGCTCCCCTGTCCCATGGACCCGGTCCAGAATTCGTTTCCGGCCAAGGGGCCGCCCTGCGGGACGCCCAAGGAAACGAATACTTGGATTTCAATGAAATCTGCGTCACGCTGGGCCAAGGAGACGCCTATTTTACCGAAAAAATGAAACAGGCCCTGGAGGGCCTCACCTGCGGCAAGTCCCATGTTTATCGAGACCAGCTGTACGAGCTGCTGATGGAAACTACCCATGGGGATTTTTCCGCCGTCCATCTGACGGCTTCAGGCTCGGAATCCGCCGAATGGGCGGTAAAGCTGGCGCAAAAAATCACGGGCCGCAGCGAGGTTTTGTCCTTCTGGAACAGCATCCATGGGCGCACCCATCTCAGCGCCTCCATGTCCGGCCTCTCCAAGCGGAAAACCGGCTACGGCCCCCTTTCTCCGGGGACGGTTTTCGGCATTTACCCGGACTGCGGCCATTGCCCCTTGGAGCACGAGCCGGGCTCTTGTTCCTTCGCCTGCTTGCGGCTGCTGGACCGGAAAGTCGCTATGGAATCCGCCCAGGATATCGCCGCCGTCATAGTAGAGCCCTATCAGGGCGCCGGGGTGATCTGCCCTCCCGACGGCTGGCTGAAGGAGCTGGAGCAGTGGGCCCGCCGGCGGGGCGCTCTGTTCGTCCTGGACGAAATCCAGAGCGGCATGGGCCGTTCCGGCTGCCTCTACCATTACCAGCGGCTGGGCCTGCAGCCCGATATGCTGCTGCTGGGCAAGAGCCTAGGCAACGGCCTGCATATCAGCGCTCTGCTGGTCAAGGACCGGCCCAGCCAAAGCTGCCTGCCCGCCCTCACCGGCGGCTCTGGAGACAACCCTCTGGCCTGCGCCGCGGCTTGCGCCGTGATCCAGCGGCTGCAAGAGGGGCTGCTGGATCAAATCTCCAAAACCGGCGATCATCTGCGCCGGCGGCTGGAACAGCTACAGGCCCGATATCCCGCTGTAACAGAAATCCGAACCCAGGGCCTGGCCGCCGCCATAGAGCTGGCCTCTCCCCAGGTCTGCGCCCAGGTTTCCCAGTCTCTGGCCCAAGCCCGAGTTCTAACCGCCCCCTACGGCGACCGGGCGCTGATGTTCAAACCCCCCTTTTCCGTGACGGCGGAGCAAATTGATCGGGCTGTGGAAGCCGCGGCCCAAGGGCTCTCTTCTCCCCCACAAGCTCTTTGATTTTTCCAGGCTCTCGCCGATTGGATAGAATTCCGGGAGGCGTATTCTCAAACAACCGGGAAACTGCGCCTTCGGCCGCTCCCTTTGCCACTCTGCTCTTGACAACCGACCCTTTCAGCGGGTACGATTTGGACGACACCATTTTCAGGAGGCAAACCATGATCGATAAAGACTCTTCCACCCCCATGTATGAGCAGATCGCCTCTCAGCTGAAGCAGGAGATTTTGGAGCAAAAATTCGGGGCAGGCGGCAATATCGGTTCCCACACCCAGTTGGCCAAGCGCTTTGGCGTCAGCCTGATTACCGTGCGCAAGGCGGTGCAGCTGCTGGCCGACCAGGGTCTGCTGAACGTGGCCCAGGGAAAGGGCACTTTTGTCAAAAATACGGCTCTCCAAGACAACCTGACCCGGCTCACCGGCGCCAGCAATATCATCTGGGAAAGCCATCTCTCCGCCCAGATCCAAGCGCCTGTCTTTGAGATCATCGACACCCCCGACTCCTTCGACTCGGATATCCGCCAGGGTCTGGGAGAAAAATGCTTGCATATCCAGCGCATTCACCTGGTGGAAGGCGCGCCCACCGCCTATGCCGAAATCTACATCCCCCAGAAATACGGCGAGCAGCTGAGCAAGGCCGACGTGGAGCAGTATACTATCTATCAGCTCTATGAGAACAAATGGAAGGTGCAGCTGGGCCGGGGCAAACAGACCATCCGGGCGGACCGAGCCTCCCCCGCCGCCGCCAAGGCCCTGCAAATCCCCGAGGGCTGGCCAGTGCTGTCCATCCTGCGCCGGGCCTACAGCGCCTCCGGCCAGCTGGTGGAATATATGCTGATGAACTATGAATACACCCAATATTCCTTCGACGTCGAGCTGTCTCTCAGCTCCAAATGATCGCCTTCGGCAAAACGGCAAAGCGCAAGGGCTCCGCTTCAGCGGGGCCCTTGCGCCGTCATAGCCTTATGTCCGCCGCCTGGCTCTGCGCGAAAATGGGAACTTTTTCTCTGGGGCAATGCTTTCCAGAGGGATTTGCCGAATGTCGAACCGGCCTTCGGGGTAAAGGGTAATCAGCTCGCCGCCCCGCTGATCCAAATCTTCCTCGATGCCGGGCATAGCCAGATAATCAATGCTCATGCCATAGGTCAGGCGGACTCCCTGATATTCCAGTGACATATTGTTGTAGTGGTCGTGGCCGCAGAAAACCGCCTTTGT
>CAJUIK010000047.1:0-8150 GCA_910585875.1 uncultured Eubacteriales bacterium
GGAGAGGATATGGAAGACGCCCTGGCTTTGGCCCGGCAATTGGACATTGAAACGCTGACGGTGGATCTGAGCCAAGCCAAAGAAACGCTGTGTCAGCAAATCGCCCCTCTCCAGCAGCTGAGCCCGCCAGCCCTGGCCAACGTGGCCCCCCGTTTGCGGATGACTACCCTCTACGCCATAGCCCAAAGCCGGAACGCTCTGGTGGCCGGCACCGGCAACAAATGCGAACGATACATGGGATATTTCACAAAATGGGGCGACGGCGCCTGCGATTTCAACCCCATCGCCGATTTGACTGTCAGCGAAATCTATGAATTTCTGGCCTATCTGAAAGCGCCGGAAAACATCATCAAAAAGGCCCCCTCCGCCGGCCTGTTCGAGGGGCAGACAGACGAGGCCGAAATGGGCGTTACATATCGGGACATCGAGCTTTATATGGCCGAAGGCTCCTGCGGCGGCGCCCAAGACCCCATCATCCGCCGAGCGCATCAAATCACCGAGCACAAACGTCGGATGCCGCTGGTCTATTCCCCGGAAAACATCTGACTTTCCGCCAGAGCGCCGAGCAAACAAGCACGATCCAAAAAGCCGCCCCTTGGGCGGCTTTTTTTGCGCGGCTCTTCTTTTCCTCCTTCAAGGCAGGGCGCGGCTTTGCTTCCAAGCGCCGCTTCCTCTCCTTTTTCCGTCAGCTCTTTTTCCCCCGAGAGAATTTGAGCTTGTCTTTCACACGGGCTAAAGGCCCTTTGTCCGTCTGCTCCGCCAGACGGCGGGAAACCTGGGACATTTTCTGATACCGTTCCTCTCCGGTCCGCCGGCCCAGCGCTTCCGATAGTTCCGCCGCCGCCCGGAAATACTCTCCGGCCTCCCGACGGCGGTTTTCCATTTGATAAATTTTCCCTAACTCCTGTTGAACCAGGTATAGATTCTCCCCCACATAGGGAATAGGGTTCTGTTCCCACATCTGCCGCCGGTATTGCAGGCTTTCTTGATAATAGCTCTCCGCCTCTTTCAGCTCTCCATGCTTTTTATATTGGCCGGCGACTTGCTGGGTGATAAAAGCCAAATCTGTAAGCGCCTGGAATATCATCTGCTTTTGTGCCAGCTCCCGATGAATATTGGCCGCCCTCTCGTAATCCCGCTTGGCCTGGGTCCAGTCTCCCCCGTCCAGCCGGATATCGCCCATGTATTTGCAGCAGACGGCCAAGCTCCGGTAATCCTTCAAATCCTGGGTTTGCTCCCACACTTTTTGAGCGCTGCCTAAGGCTTGGGAGGCCCATTGCTTCGCCTCCTCCCGCCGCCCCAAAACGCGGCAGATATCGCTCATGGCGTTGCAGGCGGCCGTGACGGCCCGCTGGGTCCGAAGGGTGGGATAGCGCTCATGTATCTGCTGAATGATCTCCATCCGCTCCTGCTGATACTCCAGCGCCTGTTCCCGCTGTTCTGTCAGAAGACAATAATCGGCCATGCTGTCGCAGGCGTCCGCCAAATCCCATTTGGTTTGCACAGCGCCTCGCTCCCGGGCCGCCTGGCGATAAATCTCCATGCTTTCCCGCAGATACGCCCCCAACGGCTCCAAATCCTGCTGTGCATGGCAAATCCGCCCCAGCTCTTGCAGGCAGTCAGCCAGATTTTGCTTATATACCAGCATTTTGGATTGTTCGACAATCTGGCGGCAGAGCAGCAAATCTTTCTCCAAATAAGCCCTCGCCTCCTCCAGGTTTCCCTGGTCTTCCCGCAGCTCCGCCAACAAACCGTAAAGCAGCGCCAGATTATTCTTTGTCTCAATGGTTCCAATCTGCTCCGCTTGCCGGCTGTAAATCTCCAGCGCCTGCCCATAGGCCTGCCAGGCGCCTGAAAGATCCCGTTCCTGGCGCAAAAGCGCCCCTACTTTCACATATCCCATGGCCAGATCCCGTTGATTTCCCGGGATGGGATCCCGCTGGTAATCCTGCCGCATGATCTCCATAGACAGATCGTAGTATCGCTTGGCCTGCTGGTTTTCCGACATCCCCATATAGAGATTCCCCAGCCTGTCATAAAGCTCCGCCGTCCACCCCCGGAATTGGAATTGCCGGGTCTGCCGCCACAGCTGTTGGCAAAGCGCCAGGCTTTGCTGATAACACTCCAGCGCCTTGTCCGGGAACGCGTCTTTCCGCCATACGTCCCCGATTCTTTCCAGCAGCCTGGCCCGCATTTTCATGCCCCGCTGGCTTTCATCCTCTTTCCAGTGGGAAAGCCCCAGCTCAAAATACTCCCTGGCCGCAATCAGGTATTCTTCGTCCAGCGCAATCCTGCCCAGCCGGATATAGTTGCTCGTAATATCCTGGCTCAGCCGGGGGACGCGCTTCTCTTTGTCCATCTGCTCTCGGATATGCAGGCTTTGAGTGAAATAATCCTTGGCAGCCTGTTGGTCGCCCCGTTTCAGCGCCGCGTCTCCCAGCGCCTCCAAGCTGTTCGCCAGATAGGCCCGCTCTTCCCGGTGGGGAAAGAGCGCCGTCAGCCGCCGGGCGACCTGGTTCATCTTTTGGTAAACCTGCTCCGCCCGGGCCAACTGGTCCAGCTCCATCCATCTATCGCCCAGCAGCTGAATCTGTTTCAGCCACCGCCTGCCCAGCTTCTGGTCCTGCTCCGCTTCAAATCGGGTTTCATACCATTCCTCCAGCCTTTCCCGCCAGGCAACGGCCTGCTCCAAATCCCGGCGGACGCCTTCGCCGGTTTCATACATACCCGCCAGCTTATCCATGGCCTCGGGCAGACCGGCCTCCGCCGAACCGGTAATCAGTTCCAAGGCCCGGCGCCGGTCCACCTCCACGTCCACGCCGCTGAGATACGCCAAACCGATAAAGAAATTGTGTTCCGGCGAGCTGTCGCTTTCCCCTATGGCCAGCTTTTGCACCGCCTCCAGCAGGACGGCGGAAAGGCCCGGCTCGTCCTGGGCCTGGGCGCAGGGAGGCAGGCCCTGGTAGCAATCCTCCAGTTTTTTCCGGTCTGTCGGCGCCATCTCCACCGGCAAAATAGTCTTGCCCGCCTTCTGAGCCTCGGGATATTCAATCCGCATCACATAATTTCCCTCTTCCACCAGGCTGGGGGTGACGGTCAGGGCGAATAGAGCGCTTTTTTTCAGCGCTTCGGCGATGGCTTCGTTGAAATTTTCGCCGGGGACGAGAAATTCGTCGTACCAGATGGCGATATTCCGGCAAAAATCGTTTTTGTGAATCAGCCGCATCAGCTGCTGGGCGTATCTCCGGTCCTTTTTGCGGTAACTGAGAAACACATAGGCGTCGAAAGCGTCTCGAATCTGAGCGGCCAGCTGGCCGCCCACCAAAACGGAGGACAGGAACTTCTCCAATTTTTCCTCATAAGGCAGGGCGGCGGGGTCCGGGTCGTTTTTGTTTAGCAGCTGCAAATCGCCGCAAATCCGGTTGAATTCCGCTTCCACCCCCTGCTCCTGCATCAGGGGCAAAATGGGGATGCGCCGCTGGATGGCGAAAGGAAATTCCTCCTGCCGGGCCCGGTTGGGTTGATAGAGAAACCGGCTGGTGACAGGGACTGCAAACAGCTGCATCTGCTCCAGCTGGCGCAGCCATTCCGCCGGGTCGCCGGCGCCCTCCGGCTCCGCGTCGTAATAGACGGCGCAGTCCTGGCTCTGGAACAAATCCTGGGCGATCTGTTCCAAGTTTTGCTCCACGTCTGTGGGATGGCCGGATAAATAGACCCGGGCCTTGCCCTGAGGGCTGGCGTTCCCCCGGGTTTTCCATTGCAGTTTCATGGTTTTTCCTCCCCCTCCCCTTTCAGCGGGGCGCCGCCGGCATAGGGGTTCTCATAACCCGGGCAAAGGCGGCTCTGGCTCCATTCCAGCATCTGGTTGAGCAGCGGCACAAAGCTCTGCCCCAGCTCGGTGAGGCTGTATTCCACCCGGGGCGGGCTTTCTGGGTAAACCCGCCGCAGGAGAAACCCGTCCTCCTCCAGCTGGCGCAGCTGTTTGGTCAAAGTGGCCGGGGTGATGCCGTCCAGCCGCCGAACCAGCTGGCCAAATCGCTGTGCTTGATAAAAAGCCACATACCAGAGAATCAATATCTTCCATTTTCCGCTCAGCGCGGCCTGCAATCTGCTCATCGGCAAGCAGCGAGCCAGGGCTTGCTCTGTGCTGAATTTGTTATCCGCCATGAATCCCGTCCCCCTTTTTCATTCAGTATACGAAAAAAAACGGCCAAAATCAAGGCGGGAGCGCGGGGGCAGGCCCGCCTTTCTCCTCAATCTCAACTTGCGCCAAGGGAAAAAATGTGCTATCCTAAAGGCGTCGATTGAACAGAAAGAAGGGGGTTTTGATCTATAATGAGCATGGGATTCGGCGGTTTTGGCGGGCCCGTCCTATTTGAAGTTCTGTTTTTCCTGGTTTTCGTGGCGGTAATCGGCGCTTTCATCGTCTCCTTTGTCCGCGGCGCCCGGCAATGGAACAAAAACAACCATTCTCCTCGGCTGACTGTGTCCGCCGTGATCACATCCAAGCGCGCCCAGGTTTCCGGCGGCGGCCACGGACGCCACGCCTCCACCCGCTATTACATCGCTTTCCAAGTGGAGAGCGGCGACCGGATAGAGCTTTCTGTAAGCGGAGCGGACTATGGGATGTTGGCCGAGGGGGATCAAGGCCGGCTGACTTTCCAGGGAACCCGATTTTTATCCTTCGACCGGTCAGGGAGGTTGGAAAGCCCCGATGGGCGCATCCCCTATTAGCTGGCAGGCGGCCGGGCTCTGGAAATACCCTGGATGTTTTTAACCATGTATATTCTGGAATACACTCTTGCCAAAAAAACATGCAGTTACTTGAAAACTCTCCGTTTCTATGATATGATGAAGGGCAGAAAAGGCCGCCGACTGCGGCCAAAAAATGGAGGAACATTTATGAGAAACAAGAAACCCCTTTTCGCCGCTTTGGCGGCGGCCGGCATGGTCGCCAGCTTCGCCATGGGCGCCACAGCCGCCGGCGCCCTGCAGGAAGTCAAGGCCTATCTGAATTCCGGCATCACCATCAAATACAACGGCGAAGAGCAGGTGATGAAAGACGCCCAGGGCGTCCGGATTTATCCCATCACTTATAACGGCACCACTTATGTGCCCATCCGGGCTGTCAGCGATATGCTGGAAGTGGGAGTCGATTGGGATTCGGCCAGCCAGACTGTGCTGCTGGGCGATCCTGCCGACGGCGTGGATATGATCGGAACCTTGAAAGCCTATTTCCTGACAGACGTTTACGGCTCCAACGCCGTCCACGTTCAGGACTCGGACAAGCAGAATATGGAGATTTCCGGTATCCCCTGCACCCATTGGCTTCAGCTGAACCTGGGTAGATACGCCGCCGTGGGCGATAAGGTCGCCGGCGCTTTCAATGTCCAGGGCAAATACGACACGCTCACCTTCCAGTATTATTCCGATAAGGACACTACCCTTCAGGTGCTGGGCGACAACGACGCCGTGTTGGCCGAAGTGAACGTCGCCGGCGGCCAGACCGCTCACAGCCTGACTGTGCCCCTGATGAAGAACAGCCAGGTCAAGTTCCAGGCGGAAAAAATCAACGAGACCGGCCTCACCCAGAGAGACGATATCCATGTGTATATTTTCGACGCCAAGCTGAAATAAGCCTTTTCCATACAGCAAAAAAACAGCCCGCGGAAAAATTCCGCGGGCTGTTTTGCGCTGTGTTTCGGCGCGTTTTTACAGAAATAAATCCGCCAAGTTGGCGTTGGGGTTGACATGGGGCGCAATCAACCCGTCCTTGCAGGACATCATAGTGGTAACTCCAGGCCCGTGGCCGGCGGAGCGGGAATCGCTGTGGACTACCACGCCTATGGTCACAGCGCCGCCTCGATACGTGCGGCCGTAGCGGGTGTCGCTGTCCAAAATGGCCACGAGATCCCCAAACCGCAGGCTGTCCAGCTCATAGCGGGCCACGGTATCCGGATCGAACATGGCGATATCATAATCGCCGCTGGCGCTGTTGCCGCTGCCCAGCCCGGCGCCCATCAGGAAGGCGGGCAGGATTTTGGCGACTCCAACTCCCAGCTTTTCCCCTTGGGGCTGAAGGTCCATTTTGTCCAGCAGCTCTGGGGAAAGGCTGCGCAGTATAACGCCCGGATAATCCAGCAAGCGCAGGCCCTGGCCGCAGGCCTTGATTTTAATGCGGTCGTCCAGATTCAACTTTTCCAAGACCTCTTGGTCGAAATGGATCATCAGATGCTCCACGCCGCCGTGTTTGCCCGTCACCAGGCCCCAGGCGCCCTTGGCCTCGCCGGAAATGACCTGGGCCCGGTTGCCGATGCAGGCATATGTCACATAGGCGTTGTTGAACCGCTCCACCGGGTTCTGGGTGGTGACGCCGGGCTCCAGGTGGTCCGCCGCCCAATCCACGGCGCCGTCCCCGATTTTGGCGTTGTACACAATACCCCCAGTGCCAACCAGAAAATCCATCTCTCCGTCGGGGTTATAGTACCCCCGGCCGTTATAGGCCGGATGAGCCGCCCGGCCCTCCACCGATATGACGGGCAGCTTGTCCCGATTTGTCCTCAGCATCCCGCTTCCTCCTGTTCCACATCCAGCGTCATCTGCAAATAATCCAAAGGCTGATAGCCCGCCCGGCGATAGAGCCGCAGGGCGCCCTGGTTTTGGGCCGTAACTTCCAGCCGGAATCGGGCGGCCTGGGGGAATTGCCGGCGCACAAACTCCAGCGCCTGGCTTCCCAGCCCTCTATTTTGAAATTCCGGCAGCACAAAAAGCTCCTCCACCAGCACCACAAGCCCCCCTACCTCGGCGGAAAAGGTGAGGGATACAATCAGATAACCTGCCGGTTTTCCCCCATCCTGGAGGATATAGCCCCGAATATAGGGGTTTTCCCGGCTGAGCTGGTCAAAATTTTTGTGATAAATCCCCTCGGGCAGCGGGTGCAGCACAGCTTCGCTGCTGTAGAATAAATGGGCCATCTCCAGGTATAACTCTTTATCCTGGCTCGTCATGGGGCGAATCAAACAATCAACTCCCTTTCTATCTCTGGCCGCCCAGCCTGGCGGGCGGCGTACCAATCGAAAATCGCCTGGACCCGGGCCAGATAATCCGCCGGCTGGGAGGCTTTTTTCAGCCCCTTGGCGGTTTTTTCATCGCAGCCCAGAACAGGCAGCATACAGCGCCACAGCTCCTTCATGCGCCGCAGGGCGTTCTGGGGGCTCTGAAAGGCTTGGCAGTATCCTTGATACAGGAAATCATGAAACTGCCGCAGCTCTTGGGCGCTAGCGGCGGGGCCTCCCCGCAGCCGCCGTCCTAGCGAAGGGTCGGCAATCAGCCCCCGGCCGATCATCAGCGCCCGCAGCCCTGGAACCCGGGCGCTCAGCCGGCGGCATTGGTCCGGGTCGGTCAAATCCCCGTTGTAAGACAGAGGCAAAGCGCATTGGGCGGCGATCTGCTCAAACACCGGCCAGCGGACGGGCTCTCGGTAAAAATCCTGCCGGATCCGGGGATGAACGGTCAGCTCGGCCACGGGATATTGCTGAAAAATCTCCAAAAGGGGGAAAATTTCCTCCGGGTTCTTCATGCCCAGTCGGGTTTTAATGGAAATTTCCATGGTCAGCTGAGAGAAAATCTGATCCAGAAATCGATCCAGCTCCTGGGGCGCGGCCAAAAAACCGGCCCCTTTTCCCTTGGCCGTCACAGTGCCTGAAGGACAGCCCAGGTTCAAATTGACTTGGCAATAGCCCGCCTGCTCCAGCCGCCGGGCGGCGCCGATAAAATCCTCCGCCCGGCGAGTCAGCAGCTGGGGAACCAGGCAGATTCCCCGGTTGTTCTCTGGCGCGGCTTCCGCCAGTTCTTTTTTATTGAGGGTTCCGCCCTGCCCCGGCGACAGGAACGGGGTGTAATATCGGTCCACGCCGCCGAAAAACCGGGTCTGAGCCTGGCGGTAGAGCCAGCCTGTGATCCCCTCCATGGGCGCCAGATCCACCCGCGGGCTGGGATAAGCTAGGGCCAGCTTTTGGCCGCGGCTCAGCTTTTTCACCGCCGCCTCCCGCCGCAGAGCGGCGGAATGGTCCGGGCAGGGTTCCTGATAAATCAGCTCCAGCGGCCCCCGTCCCCGGGTGTATTTGGCGCCCTTCCCCGCCCGATGTTCC
>CAJUIK010000047.1:8160-14691 GCA_910585875.1 uncultured Eubacteriales bacterium
GTATACAGCGTCCCGTCCCCGCAGCTCAGGAGATAGAGCCGCCATCCCGCGTCCCCGTTCATTGCGCTCCGTCGGGCACGGAAAGAAATTCCTGGGCGGTGCGCAGCATCATAAAGCGGTTTTTATCTTCCGCCTCGAATTTGATTTCCAACATCACGTCGTTGCCCATGGGGGTGCAGGCCAGTACTTGACCTTGGCCGAAGGATTTGTGAACCACAGCCTGACCCGGACGGAGGCTGGGCAGATCCTTCTGTCCCCCGGCGGGCTTGGCAAAGGCGGAAACAAAGGCTTTGGACACTGTGGGCCGCATCCGGGCCGCCGCTCGGCCGGAACCGCCGGGCCGCTTGAGCCTCCGTTTTTCCAGCCGCTCTTCGGGGATTTCCTCGATAAAACGAGAAGGCTTGGCAAAAGTGGTCTGGCCATAGAGCATCCGGCGCTGAACGCAGCTGATATGCAGCTTTTTCTTGGCCCGCGTCATGGCCACATAGCAAATGCGCCGCTCCTCTTCCAGCTCCTCCTCGCTGTCCATGCTGCGATAGGAGGGAAACAGCCCTTCTTCCACCCCGCAGAGGAATACCGCCGGGAATTCCAGACCCTTGGCCGAGTGCATCGTCATCATCGTCACGGCGTCGGCCTGCTGGTCGTAACGGTCGATATCGGTGAACAGGGCGATTTCTTCCAGAAACTCCGCCAATGAACCGTTTTCATGGGTGGATTCAAATTCTGCGATATTGGATTTTAACTCCAAAATATTATCAATCCGCCCCCGGGCCTCCTGGGTGTTCTGGTTTTCCAGCATCCGTAAGTATCCGCTCTTTTCCAAAACGGCTTCATAAAGATCGCTGAGGGAGCAATCTTGGCTCAACTCCGTCAGGCTCTGAATGAGCTGGGCGAAGGCGTCCAAGGCGTCGTGGGCCCGGGACAGCTCGCCATATTGCCGGGCTCGGGAGATGACGTCGAATTCCGCAATCCCCTCCTCCGCCGCCAGAGCGGCCACGGTATCCAAGGTCTTTCCGCCGATTTTCCGGGGCGGATTGTTGACGATCCGCCGCAGGCGCACAGTATCGCTGGGGTTGGCCACCACCCATAGATAGGCCAGCATATCCTTGACCTCCGCCCGGTCGAAAAAGCGCAGGCCGCTGACCATGCGGTACGGCACGGCGTTGCGTTTGAAGGCGGCCTCGATGCTGTTGGACAGGGCGTGGTTCCGATAGAGCACGGCAAAATCTGAAAACTTGCCTCCGGCGCTGACGGCCTTCAGGATTTCTGAGGCGATATATTGGCCCTCTTCCTCCTGGTTTTCCCCGTTGAAATAGGATATTTTCTCCCCGTCGCCGTTTTCCGTCCACAGTTTTTTGCCCTTCCGGGCGCTGTTATGGGCGATGACCTGGTTGGCGGCGTCCAAAATATTGGTGGTAGAGCGATAATTCTGCTCCAGGCGGATGATTCGGGCGTTTTCATATTGCTGCTCAAATTCCAAGATATTGGCGATGGTGGCGCCCCGGAATTTATAGATGCTCTGGTCGTCGTCGCCCACCACGCAGATATTGCCGCTTCCCCCGGCCAGCAGGCTGCACAGCATATACTGAGCGTAGTTGGTGTCCTGATATTCGTCCACCAGCACATAGCGAAACTGCCGCTGGTAATGATCCCGGGCCTCGTGACAGGTTTGCAGCAGCCGGACGGTCTGCATGATGATATCGTCAAAATCCAAGGCGTTGGCCGCCTGCATCCGCTGCTGATAGAGCTGATAAATGCGGCCGATGGATCGGCGATAATAATCCCCTTCGGCTTGCTGCTGATATTGTTCGGGGCCTATCAGCCGGTCTTTGGACCGAGAAATCTCCCCAATCACGCCCCGGATATCGAATTTCTTATCGTCATGCCCCAGATCCCTCAAGACCTCGCCCAGCAGCTTCTTTTTGTCGTCTTCGTCATAGATCGTGAAGTTTTTTCCGTAGCCGACTCTCTCTCCAAATCGGCGCAGGATGCGGATACAGGCGGAATGGAAGGTATAGGCCCAGATATCCGCCGCCGCTTCTCCACAAGCAGCCTCCAGGCGGTCCTTGAGCTCGCCGGCGGCTTTGTTGGTGAAGGTGATGGCAATAATCTGCCAAGGCAGAGGCGGGTCCACGGCGCAGAGCTCGGCCACGTCCTCCGGCGTCTGGGGCTGAGGGTCCGCCAGGTAGGAGGCCAACCGCTTCAGATCCTGCTGAGTCGCTCCCTCCGGCGCCAAAGGCTCCTCGTATCCCCTGCCGTATTTCAGCAGATTGATAATGCGGTTGATCAGCACGGTGGTTTTTCCGCTGCCGGCGCCGGCCAACAGCAGCAAAGGGCCTTCTGTGCAGAAAACCGCCTGGCGCTGCTCTTCATTGAGGCCGGAAAACTCCTCCTCAATGATAGCTTGGCGCAGGGCGCTGTATTTGATATCGAATTCAGTCATAATATTCCTGTTCTTTCTCCGTTTTGTTCCGAGCTATTTCAGCGCCACGTCCTGGGGGGCCAACAGCCGGCCCAGCTCTCCAACCAAGTCATGGCCGGGCCGAACCCACAGATCCTGACGGGCCATATACCGCTTGCCGGTGACGCTGTCATAGATCACCACAGGGACCGAGCCAGGGTAGCGGCGCAAAATATCCTTCGCTTGTTCCAACAGGCCGGCGGTCCGTTCTGTCAGCCGCAGATATAGGACGGGGCCCTGTGGTTTTTCTGCCGCCGGCGGAGGAGGCGGACTCTGCTTTCCTCGGGCTGGGGCGGCTTGACGCTGGCGGCCTCCCTGGCAGGCTTTGGCCCAGCCGGCCGCGTTTTCCTCCGTCAGTGGGGCGCAGCGGTCGCAGACCAGTTTGGGCGCCTCATCCTCCCGAGCGGAGATGCGGCCGTACGCCAGCAAAGGCTGATCCTCCCGCAGAGCGCCGCCGGCGCTGTCCAGCCCCTTCTGGAAGACCAACAGTTCCATGGCGCCGGTCAAATCTTCCAACCCCACATAGGCCATGGCCGTATTGTTCCGGGTGGTTTTCAGCCGGACAGAGGAAACCGCCCCGGCCACAGTGACATACATCCCGTCCTGCAGCTCCTGCTCTCCCGGCAAAACCGCCTCCTCGTCCTCCGACGCGAAAGCCCGGTTGATGCGGCCGATCTCCACAGCGCCGGCCTGTTCCGCCAGCTGCCGCAGGGCCTCCAGAGGATGGCCAGAAAGATAGATGCCCGTAGTCTGTTTTTCCATGGCCAGCAGCTCCTGGCGGGGATATTCCGGCAGGTCGGGCAGGGGGATTTCTCTGGCGGCGGACTGGTCCGCCGTGGAAAACAGATCGATTTGCCCTTCGATATTTTTCCGCTGCTCGTTGGCGGAGGCGTCCAGGGTCTGTTCATAGACCCGAAGCAGCTGGGAGCGTTTGTGGCCAAAGCTATCAAAGGCGCCGCATTTGATCAGGTTTTCCAGCGCCCGCTTGTTCAGGTCGGTCCCGGTCATCCGGGCGCAGAAATCGCTGAACCCGCGAAAGAGCCCGCCTGCCTGCCGCTCTTGCTCCAAATGGGCCACAAAGGAACGGCCAACGTTTTTCACCGCCGCCAGGCCAAATCGGATGGTCTGGCCGGACACGGTGAAATCCGCCCCAGACTGGTTGATATCCGGCGTCAGCACCTGGATGCCCATCTCCCGGCACTGTTGGATATACTCCGAAACCTTTCCGCTGTCGTCCAGCACAGAGGTCAGCAAAGCGGCCATATATTCCGTGGGATAATGGTATTTCACATAGGCCGTCTGATAGGACAGCACCGCATAGCAGACGGCGTGGGCCTTGTTGAAGGCGTAGTTGGCGAAATCCAGCAGATCGTCAAAAAGCTCCGAGGCGGTTTGCTGAGTCACGCCGTTGGCTACGCAACCGGGAATGCCCTCCTCTTGATTGCCAAAGATGAAGTTCTGCCGCTCGCTCTCCAGTACGTCCATCTTCTTTTTGCTCATGGCCTTGCGCACCAGGTCGGCGCGGCTCAGCGAATAGCCGGCAAGCCGGCGGAAAATCTCCATCACCTGTTCCTGATAGACTACGCAGCCATAGGTGACGGACAAAATATCCCGCAAAAGGGGATGCTTATACTGCACCCGTTCGGGGTGGCGTTTGCAGCTGACATAGGTGGGGATGCTGGCCATGGGCCCGGGTCGATACAGGGCGATGGCGGCGGTGATATCCTCAACAGACTGGGGTTTCATGGAAATTACCAAACCCCGCATCCCGGCGCTTTCCAGCTGAAAAACGCCGGAGGTCTTGCCCTGGGCCAGCATTTCATAAACCTCTTTATCCTCATAATCGATATGATGCAGATCCAGCTGCGCGCCGCTTTGCCCGATCAGGCGGACGGCGTCATGAAGGATGGTCAGATTTCGCAGGCCCAGAAAATCCATTTTCAGCAGCCCCAGCTCTTCCAGGGTGGTCATGACATACTGGGTCACCACGCCCTGATCGTTTTTAGCCAGGGGCACATAGTGATAAACCGGCTCTTTGGTGATCACCACCCCCGCCGCATGGGTGGAAGCGTTGCGGGGCATCCCCTCCAGCTGGCGGGCGGTGTCCAGCAGCGTGCGGACTCTGGGGTCGGTTTCATAGAGGCTCCGCAGATCCTTGGAAACCGCCAGCGCCTTATCCAGGGTGATTTTTAGCTCTCGAGGCACCATTTTAGCCACGGCGTCCACCTCGGCGTAGCTCATATTCAGCGCCCGGCCCACATCCCGCACGGCGGCTTTGGCCGCCATGGTGCCGAAAGTGACGATTTGGGCCACCCGGTCCGCCCCGTATTTTTTCACCACATAATCGATGACTTCCTGCCGCCGGACGCCGCAAAAATCCATATCGATATCCGGCATAGAAATCCTCTCTGGATTGAGAAACCGCTCGAAATACAAATTGTATTTCATGGGGTCGATATCTGTGATGCCCAGACAATAGGACACCATGCTGCCGGCGGCGCTGCCCCGGCCCGGCCCCACCGGAATATCCCGAGACCGGGCGAAGCGGACGAAATCCGACACGATGAGGAAATAATCGGTGAATCCCATCTGGTTGATCATATCCAGCTCATATTGCAGCCGCTGCCGGTATTCGGGCGATCCCTGGGGATAGAGCCGGTCGAACCCCTGGTCCGCCAAATCCTGCAAGTATTCCTTGGCGTCCCGCCCGCCAGGGATATCAAAGGCGGGCAAATGCCGCTGATCGAAATCGAACTCCACCTGGCATCGGCCGGCGATATCCGCCGTGTTGCTCAAAGCGCCGGGAAACTGGTCCTCGGGGAACAGGGCGGCCATCTCGTCGGCGCTCTTCAGGTAAAATTCGTCCCCTTCAAAGCGCATCCGATTTTCGTCCTCCACCGTCTTGCCCATTTGAATGCACATCAGCACATCCTGAATCCGGGCGTCCTGCCGCCGCAGGTAGTGGGCGTCGTTGGTGGCGACCAAACCCAGCCCCAGCTCCCGAGCCAGCCGGGCCAGGCCCTGATTAACCATCTTCTGGTCCGGCAGACCATGGTCTTGGACCTCCAAATAATAGTGGTCCGGGCCGAAGAGATCCCGATAATCCTGGGCGATTTCCTTGGCGCCCTGATAATTCCCTTGGCGCAGCAGCTGGGGGATCTGGCCGGCCAGGCAGGCGGAAAGGCAAATCAACCCTTCATGACGCTGCTGAAGCAGGTCCCAGTCGATACGAGGCTTGTTGTAAAACCCCTCGGTAAAACCCTGGCTGACCATATAAATCAGGTTCCGATAGCCCTCCATATTTTCACAGAGCAACACCAGGTGATAGGCTTCGCCGTCCAGTTCGCTGGTTTTGTCAAAGCGGGTTCGAGGCGCCATATAGACTTCACAGCCGACGATAGGTTTGATCCCCTCTTTTTTGCAGGCTTTATAAAAATCCACGCAGCCGTACATCGCCCCGTGGTCGGTAATGGCCAGAGCCTGCTGGCCCAGCTCCCGGGCCCGCTGGGGCATTTGAGCCACCCGGCAGGCGCCGTCCAGCAAACTGAATTCGCTGTGTACATGAAGATGGACAAAATCCTTTGGCATTGTAATCCCCTTATCCCCATTCCGCCGTTCTTTCCCGCCGACCAAGGCGGAGAGACGTCAAATTATTATTCAGCTTATCATTCAGCGGCCGGCCGCCGCCCTTCCTCCAGCCGCCTGGCCTCCTGCTCCAGCTTGCGTATCCGATTGCTCAACCCCGGCTTGGAGATGGGCGGGTCGAAATGGCGCAGCAGCTCGCTGAGAGATTCCTCTGGATAATCCAGCCGAATCTGAGCGGTCTGCCGCAGGGCATGGGGCAAATTGTCGTACACGCCGGCCCGTTGGAGGGCCCGGATGGCCAGACATTGCCGGGCGGCGGCTTCCACCGTCTTATCCAGGTTGGCGGTTTCGCAGTTGACTTTTCGGTTGATGTTGTTGCGAAAATCTTTTTCCACCTTTTTCAGCCGGAAGGCCATGGCGGCGGAAGGCGCGCCCATCTGGCCGATGATGTCTTCGATCACGGCGCTGTCTTTATAATCGAGCAC
>CAJUIK010000048.1 GCA_910585875.1 uncultured Eubacteriales bacterium
GCCGTTCTTTGACCGCTCCTCAGACATCACGGATCTGATTACAAATGTGATCGGAGGAGCGCTGGGTTATGGCCTTTATGTTGTTTTTAGGCCAGTCGCCTTTTGGGTCTTGGAGCGTTTGAAAACCAGATGACAAGCTGCTGCGGTAAATAGCGGTTTATCGGGGGATTTCATCTTTTGGAGCCCCTGTTTTTTGATAAATATTCCCTTGGAGAAATGCCGCCTAAGTGCAGGCCCATTGAGCCAATACGCGGGAGAAATCCAGGTTTTTCAAATCTTCTGCTCGGATGACGAAATTGAGAGGGCCGCCGTTCAGCGAAAGATCCATATCGTCTATTTCATCCTGGGGGTAATCGACGGTATCGTCATAGAGCTGGAGCAGCAGGACGTCGCAGTCGGCCCAGCCCTGTTCTTTGTCATA
The DNA here is from genome assembly GCA_910585875.1 of uncultured Eubacteriales bacterium. Taxonomy (GTDB): domain Bacteria; phylum Bacillota; class Clostridia; order Oscillospirales; family Butyricicoccaceae; genus Pseudobutyricicoccus. The sequence continues at coordinate 422 of CAJUIK010000048.1, forward strand.
AAGCCGGGGGTCGTCCTGGAGATAGTTGGGGTAGCCGCCTATTTTGCATCCGCCGCCTTTGATCTGGCGGCGGATATTTCGCAGGGCCTCTTCCTCGCCGTCGTTTTCGGCAGATAGCCGGTAGGGCATGAATTCCGCAGGGTCTGCGCCAGGCAGGCGGGTCTTTAGGGCGGCGGCAAAAAGGGCGTCGAAGCGGAAATCTTCGTCGTTGACGCCTTCTTGCTCCACGCTCTGAAAACGGATCTTCAGCGGAATTTCCGGGCAGCGCCACAGATAGTCCCGGCCTTCCGCAATGTCTTTTTGATCAAACGCATTGGCCGGGCGGGGCATATTGCTCCGCTTGGCCTGTCCCCAGGGGACGGCCATTTTTGCCTGACACTCTTCCATTGTGACGGTTTCGTCGATATCGGGATAAAAGACGACCCGCCAATTGTTTTGATCCATTCCCGGCCCCTCCTCCAGGCCGAAATCGCCGAAATGCCAGTCCTCCAAAAAAATTTGCAGCAGGCCCGAGGAGGGGAAGCCCTCCATCCTGGGCGCCTGGGCGAAGTTGATTTGAGCGCACAGCCAAAGCTGGCTTCCCTTGCTGTCTGTAGGGATTTGCCCGTCCCGGGGCGTGTAGGGCGTTCCGCCCAGATGGCTGTCGGCCACAGAAAAGGGCTCTCGGCTGAGGGATAGGCGGCACAAGGGGCGTCGGCTCTCCGCCTGAATCTGATCCACAATCTCCTGGCAGAGCCGTATTTTTTCCATGTTGGTCATGGCGTTCTCCTTTCTGGTTTGGAAAATCTGTCAATCAGCGTTGGAAAAGCGGGAGAAAACGAATTGGCCGGATTTGCTCAAATCCTGCTCAGACCAGCCGCCGTCGGGGCTGGCGCCGGGGTTCAGGGCGGCGGAGGTTTCCCCTTTGTCGCAGAGGGACCAGTTGCACCAGCTGATAGACCGCTGATCCAGGAAATCCAGCCAGATTTTAGATTCCTCCAGGTAGACTCCGCCGCCTCCGTCGGCCCGGCTGGTTCCCCATTCAGAGACGAAAATAGGCGCGCCCAGAGCCAGGGCCTGATCTATGCGGTCCCGCAACTGCTGGCCGTGGGTTCCGGCATAAAAATGCAGGGTATACATAATGTTTTCCCCTTCCAGCGGGTCCTGGGCGGCCAAATGTATGTCTTGGCTCCAAGTAGGGCTTCCCACGAGAATGACGCCTTTGGGATCCTGGGCGCGGATCGCCGCTATCGCCTGCTGGGCGTAGGGCTTCACCTGGCCCTGCCAGCTCACATTGCCGTTGGGCTCGTTGCAGATTTCATAGAGCAGATTGGGCGTGTCCCGATATCGCCGGGCGGCTTCGGTGAAAAATCCTGCCGCCTGCTCCCCATGGTCCATGGGGTTGCCGTCGGATAAGATGTGCCAATCCAAAATGACGTACATATCCTGCTGGACGGCGGCGTCCACTGCGGCGAAAGCCTTTTCTTTCAGGGAAGGGTCGCTGAGATAGCCGCCTTCGCCGGTGTACATGGCGACCCGGAACAGGTTGGCCCCTCGCTCCTTGAGAGAGGCCAAAGCCCCGGCAGAGGCGAACTGGCCGTACCAGTGAAGTCCATGGCTGCTCATGCCTCGCAGAACGACAGGCTGCCCCTTTTCGTTGCAGAGCTGCGTTCCGACGACCTGCAAGCGGCCGTTTTCCGAGACGCCGCCTTTGCAGGGGACTGCCGGTTGAGCCGGCTTTTGTTCTGGCGCCGGCTGAGCCGGAGTCTTGGAACCGCCGGAGAGAGCGGCCGCCCGCAGGACGACGGCGCAGGCCTCCGCCCGGCTCAGCCCCGCTTTGGGGCGGAAATTGCCCTCTTGGTCCCCCTGAAGGACGCCGGCCTGGTAAGCGGCCAGCACAGGCTCATAATATCGGCCCTCCAAGGCGGAAAAATCCCGGATTTTTTGGGATTGGCTGTTGTAATCCCCGCGGACGTCGGGCGCCAGGGCTTTCATGGCGATTTTCGCCGCCAGCTGCCGGGGAATCGGCTGGTCGTATCCCTCCCCAGTGGGAGGCAGCTCGTCCCAGTCGTACCAGCCGCGGTCCAGGGCGGCTTTCATGATTCCCGCCGCCCAATGGCCGCCAGAGGCGGCGCTGGGGGAGAGCCCGGCGGCTCGGGCTGTCACCGCGGTGAATTCGGCGGCGGTAATGGGGCTGTCCGGCCGAAAAGAGCCGTCTTGATAGCCGGACAGCAGGCCGGTTTGGCTCATCTGATTTACCATGTCGAAATACCAGGCGCCTTGGGGCACGTCGGTATAAGCGGCCCAGGATTGAGGGGCCAACAGAGTCAGCTGGCACAGCAGGGCCAGCGCCAGAGCAAGGGCTTTGCGAAGCATAAAATTCCTCCCTTGCCGCAGAAGCGGCGGATCATTCAATCTGTTTCCGATTGGAACAAAAACCTGGCGCTTGAGAAGAATCGTTGATTCTTCTTCAGTCGGTTGATTCTATCATACTGGGTTTCCGTGCAAAAAACAAGGGCCTGACTCCAGTCAGGCCCTTGCGGTTGCGGAAAAGATTCCAGTTCAACACTCAAAATGGATTTAATAATGATATCGTTTGCGGTATTTGATCAGCGTCAGGGCGGAGAGCAGGAAAGCAGCCAGCTCCGCCGCCGGGGTGGCCAGCCAGACGCCGTCGACGCCCAACATGGCGGGCAGCGCCAGCATGGCGGCGCTCATGAAGACAAAAGACCGGGAAAAGGCCAAGACCGCCGAAATCACGCCGTTGGATAGGGCGGTAAACAGGCCGCTGGCAAAGATGTTGAACCCGATAAACAGCAGGGCCAGGGAACACAGCCGATTCCCCCGCAGGGCCAGGCTGTAGACCGGGTCGTCCGGCCGGACAAAGATAGAAACCAGAGGCCCGGCGGCGACAAAGGACAGAGCCGCGACAGCCAACGATACAATGCCCACTGTTTTTAGGCTCAGAGAAACCAGCTTTTTCAGTTTTTCTCGGTTTTGTTCGCCGTAATAATAGCTGACCATCGGCGCAACGCCATAGGAATAGCCAGTATACAAGGAACTGGCGAACATCAGGACGTACATGATAATCGTCACGGCGGCTACCCCGTCTTCTCCCACATACCGGAGCATCGTCCAGTTGAACAGCAGCGTGACGACCCCCGAAACCAGGGAAGTAGCCATTTCAGAGCAGCCGTTGGAAGCGGAGGAAACCAGCGTGGAAAGACGGAAGACCGGTTTTACAAAATGAAGCAGGCTGCTTCTCCGGCTGAAGACGGCCAGCCCCACGACGGCTGTAACAGAGTAGCCCAGCCCGGTGGCTACGGCGGCGGCGCCCAGCCCCAACCCCAATTTGGCGATAAAAATGTAGTCCAACAGAATGTTCAGCAGCCCGCCGCACACCGAGCAAATCAGGGAAAGGGCCGATTTTTCCGAGGCGATTAGGTATAAGGTGAAGTTGTTCATCAGAAGGATGGGGACGGTGAACAGCAGGTAGCGGCTCAAATACTCTGCGCAGTATGCCGCAGACTGAGCGGAAAGATTCATAAGGGCCGGCAAGCGGTCTATCAATAGATATCCTGCTCCGCACAACAGCAGCCCCACGGCCACGTTGACTAGAATCAGGAATGTGAAATCCTGCCGGGCTTCCGCCTCCTTTTGCTGGCCCATTTTTTTCATAATCACCGCGCTGCCTCCAGCAGCCAGCATGGCGGAGACCGCCGTGATCAGCTGAATGACCGGCGCCGTCAGGTTGACGGCGGCCAGCGCGCTGGAGCCGATGTAATTGGATACGAACAGGCCGTCTACCATGGTGTAAAAGGACATAAACAGCGACATAGCCATGGTGGGGGCGGCGAAAGCCAGGATACTTTTCAGCGTCACTGGTTTTTGGTAAGCGGTAGTTTGCGTCATGTTCTCTTCCCCTTTGCGTTTTCCCTTGTTTTTTCTGCCGTCGAGTAGTATCATAAACCATACGGTAACTGTACAGTCAAGAGGGAAAATAAAATGGAAAAAGAAGAGAAGATGTTGACCATCGGACAGTTTGCGGCCCTTCACGGCGTCAATAAGAAAACCCTGATGTGGTATGACGAAACCGGCCTGTTTCGGCCGGCGGCCGTCGACCCAGACAACGGGTATCGGTACTATAGCTATCGCCAAAGCTCGGCGCTGGAAACCATTTTGTTGCTGCGGGAGTTGGAAATGTCCTTGGAGGAAATCCGGGGTTTTATGCAAAGCCGCTCCGCCGCCGGGCTGGAAGCCCTGTTGAGCCAGAAAATTGAGGAAACCGGTCAAAAAATCCAGCGTCTGAAGGCGCTGAAAAAGACCTTGTGCAACCGCCGGCGGGATATGAGGACGCTGCTGACCATGGATCTTTCGGAAATCAGCGTAGTAGAGCTGCCCGCCCGCCGGCTGATTGTCGTCGAAACCTCGCCGGATATCAATTTTGAAAAGCAGGCGGAGCTGGCGGCGGCCGAAACCCGCAAATATCAGCTGCGCCGGCTGCATGACGCCGTTTACGGCGTGATGATTGGGGCGGAAAGCCTGTATCGGGGGGATTTTTCAGCCTATTCCCGAATGTTTATCGAGCTGCCTTTTCGCCCGCCCAAGGCCAATTTGAGCAGCCGGCCCGGCGGCGCTTATCTCCGAGCCTTTTACCAAGGCGAATGGGGCGGTTTGCCTGAGCGATATCGGGAGATTTTGGAGTATGCCCGGCAAAATAGGCTGGAGCTTGTGGATTTTGCCTATGAAACGGGGATCAACGAGACGACGATCGACCGGATTGAGGATTATATCGTGCAGATTGAAATTCCAATTCGCCCTATGCTCTAAAAGGGGCGGCCGAAGCCGTCCCTTTTGGAAAATTATGAGATGAAAACCGTTTCCGTGATTTTGCCCGGTTTGCCTGGCGGCGAATAGAGCCAGCGCTCCAGCCGTCCGGCGGTAATCCGATAGTCCTGGGGGCGCACCAAGGCGTTGGGCGGCTGCTCCAGCCGATCGATGACGATGAGTTTGACCTTCATTTTTTCCGGGATGATGGATTTGATGTATACGGAAACGCCGGCGCCGTCCGGCAGGCCCTCTTTGCGTTCGGCCAAGCCCGAGAGATTGGGGCTCAGCTCCACGAACACGCCGTAGTCCTCGTTGCCCCGCACAATGCCGCTCACCGTTTCCCCGGGGGAAAATCGGGCGGCGTTTTCCAGCCAGGAACCCAACAGTTCCCGATGAGTCAGGTTGACGCGGCTTTTGTCCCGATCCAAACCGGATACGACGGCGTAAACCGTCTGTCCCGGCGCAAACCGCTCCGCCGGGTGGCTGATGCGGGAGATAGAGATGTGCTCGATGCCGATCAGCGACGTGACGCCGCAGCCGATATCCACAAAAGCGCCGAAAGGTTCCAGATGGGTGACCCGGGCGGTTATGACGTCGCCGGGCGTCAAATGCCCCATCAGGTAATCCAGCGCCCGGCGCTGGGCCCTGGCTCGAGAAAACAGGTATTGGCCTTCACGGAAGCCGATGATCTCAAAACAAACCGGCTTTCCCACCCGGGAAAGCACGGCAATTTCCCTGGTTTCGCCGCTTTCCAGCCCCAGCGCCGCTTCGCTGCGGGGGATCACCCCGGTGAAGCCGTTGAACTCCACAATGAGGTTGTGGGCCGCGTCGCATCTGGCGGCGACGCCCTCCAGCAGACGCCGGTCTTCCGCCGCCTGCTCCATGGCGGCCCGAGTGGATACGGCTCGATTTTCCGGCCTGTTCAGCCGGCAGCCTTCCGGCAGGTATTCTCCCTGCGGCATATCTTCATTCCTCCTTTTCCCCAAAAAATCGCAGATTTTTTGGGGTCCCCTTTCACATTGAATAGATTTTCCCGGGAGACCCGGGAAAATCGCTTCGCCGCACTGGCGGCGTCCCGCTTCGCTTTGGGATATGCTTGCCGGCGTTTGCCGGCTGACCTATCTATATGCGGCTTGGAAAACAATATGACGAGGAGGTTTTTTGGGCGGCGGGAAGGCGGCTTCCAGAGGGGCCGGCCTTTGACTTTTCTATCTGTCTGTGTTACACTTCAACATATCATATATGCTTGGGATGGAAACGCCATGGACTACCGGGTAGGAGACATTGTGAAACTGAAAAAGCCCCATCCCTGCGGATGCGACGAATTTGCGCTGCTGCGGGTGGGCATGGATTTCAAGCTGCGCTGCCAGGGCTGCGGCCGAGAGGTCATGGTTCCCCGGCATAAGGCGGAAAAGAGTATCCGCGCCTTGCTCAAGCGGGAGGAGGAATAGGCTTTGGAAGTGATGAACAAGCAGATGCACATCGGGCTGCGCCCTGGAGACGTGGGGGGTTATTGCCTGCTGCCCGGGGACCCAGAGCGGTGCCAGCATATCGCCTCTTATTTGGACGGGGCGGAATTCATGGCCCGCAACCGGGAATTTGTCACATATACCGGTTCCCTGGCGGGCCAGCGGGTTTCCGTTTGTTCCACAGGCATCGGCGGCCCCAGCGCGGCCATCGCCGCTGAGGAGCTGGCCGCCTGCGGCGCTCATACCCTGATCCGGGTGGGTACCTGCGGAGGAGTCGATCTGGCTGTTCGGGGCGGGGATTTGGTGGTGGCTACCGGCGCTGTGCGGCAAGAGGGCACGGGCCTGCACTATCTGCCCCTGGAATTCCCGGCGGTGGCGGATTTTGAGGTGACGGAGGCCCTGCGGCGAGGCGCCGCCCAAGTCAGCGCCTCTGCCACAGTACACACAGGGGTCGTGCAGAGCAAAGACAGCTTTTACGGCCAGCACGAGCCCGGCCGGATGCCTGTAGCTCCAGAACTGGAATATAAGTGGAACGCCTGGAAGCAGGCCGGGGTGCTATGCAGCGAGATGGAGAGCGCCGCCCTGTTTATCGTCAGCGCGGCCTTGGGCCTGCGGGCCGGGGCGGTTTTTGCCGTGCTGTGGAACCAGGAGCGTCAGGCCGCCGGCTTGTCCAATCCCCAATGCTTGGATACCGATCTGGCCGTCCGGGCCGCCGTAGAGGGCCTGCGCTGCCTGATTCAAAAGGACGGCCAGGACAGCTGAATCATTTGGATAACGTCTCCCCCCTTGCAAAAGGGGGGCTTTTTTGTTTTTTCTTCAAAAATCGGGAAATCCCCTCTTGACAAACGGGAAAAAACCGCGCATACTGTATATACAGTATATATACGGTAAGACGGAAAGACGAGGTGCGCGCGTGAACATTGTCGTCAGCAACAGCAGCGGCCAACCCATTTACGAGCAGATCGCCCGGCAGATCAAAGGGTTGATTCTCCGGGGAGAGCTGGAAGAAGGGGAGGCTCTGCCTTCCATGCGGCTGCTGGCCAAGGATCTGCAAATCAGCGTTATTACCACCAAACGGGCCTACGAGGAACTGGAGCGGGAGGGCTTTATTCACACCATGGCGGGCAAGGGCTGTTATGTCAGTTCCCGCCGGGGCCTTTCGCTGGATCAGGAGCAACAGCGCCAGGTGGAGGAATCTCTGCGCCGGGCAGTGTCAGAGGCCCGGAACTGCGGCATGGAGCTGGAGCAGCTGGCTCGCCTGCTGCGGGAGCTCTATCTCGAATCAACCGAGGGAAAGGACAAAAAATGATAATCAACAGTATAGAAGCGGTGAATATCGGCAAAAAATATCAGGATTTTACCTTGGAAAACGTGTCGTTCACCCTGCCTCAAGGCTGTATCATGGGCTTTATCGGCCAAAACGGCGCAGGCAAAACCACGGTCATCAAGCGGCTGCTGGGGCTGACTTCGGGCCAAGGCCAAGTAATTTTGCTGGGCAAAGAAAACGGCGGCCAGGACCCGGAGATCAAGCAGCAAATCGGCGTGTTGATGGACGGCAGCTTTTTCAGCGAACTGCTACGGCCTCGGGATATCAATTCGGTGCTGAAACATCTGTATAGGCGGTGGGATTCCAACCTATACCGCCAGTACTTGGAGCAATTTGAGATTCCCCAGAACAAGCTGCTGAGCCAGCTCTCCAAGGGTATGAAAGCCAAGGTCCGTCTGGCCGCCGCCATGAGCAGCCGGCCTCGGCTATTGATTTTGGACGAACCCGCCAGCGGCCTGGATCCGGTGGCCAGAAACCAGCTAAACGATATATTCCAGCAATTCATTCAGGATGAGAAAAATTCTATCTTTCTCTCCACCCATATCACCGCTGATCTGGAAAAAATTGCGGATTATGTCGCCTTTTTACATCAGGGTCGGCTGGTTTTCAGCGAAGAGAAGGACTTTCTGTTGGAACAATACGGCTTGGCCAAGGGCGAGCCGGCCCAGCTAGACGCCTTGGGAGATTGGGTCATTTCTCGCAAGGATGGGCGATACAGCGCTCAGGCCCTGGTAAAGGATAGGGAAGAAGCCGCCCGGCTCTGCCCGGGCCTGGCGATAGATCGGCCCAGTCTGGACGATATCATGGTGTTTTTTGCGAAAGGGGAGCGGTAGTGATGTGGGGCTTAATGTTGAAGGATTTATTGAATATGCGCAAATATCTGAAAACCTTGGGGGTCATTGTGGGCGTCATGCTGGTTATGGGGCTTTGTATGGGCGAGGCCAGCTTTGTGGCTGGTATCGGCGCGATGCTGTCGGCTATGGTGACGATTGTCGGCTTTTCCTACGATGAAAACTCCCATTGGGACGCCTATGGCATGACGCTGCCTATCGCCCGAAAGCAGTATATCGCTGCCAAATATCTGTTGGCGCTGCTGTTTTTTGCCCTCAGCGCCCTGACAGGCATGGGAATGACGGCGGCGGTACAGCTGGTTTCCGGCTCAATCAGCTGGCCGGATGTGCTGGGCGCCGGGCTGGGCTCTCTGTTGGTGGGGCCGCTGGCATTTTCCATCTTGAGCCCCTGTATCTGCCGCTTCGGCGTGGAGCGCAGCCGCTTGGCGATGATGATGGTGTTCCTGCTGCCCACCGGCTTGATTATGCTCTGGGCTCGACAAGGCGGCAAAGTTCCCTCTCTGTCTCCGGATCTGCTCCAGGCCCTGCCCTGGCTGGCCCTGCTTGCTTTGCTGGTCCTGTTTGTTTTCTCTTATTTCCTCTCGGTCAAAATCTACGAGAAAAAGGATTTTTAGGGAAGATTGCCCCCCGCAAGGGGGGCTTTTTGTCTGGGTTTGCAGTTCAATTTATAATGTAAACTAAAAAATAAAAAATAGTTGACAATCAGAATCTATTGTGGCACAATGGCGATAGAGCGCAGTTGCCTTGCCAACAGACGAAAATGGAAGGAGAAACAGGCGGAAGATGCAATCGACGAAGGAAATTTTGTTGGAGCTGCTGGAAAACGGCAGGGGGGAAAGCTTTTCCGGCCAGCAGCTGGCGGAGCGGCTGGGGGTTTCCCGGGCGGCGGTATGGAAAGCCATGGACATTCTGAAAAAAGAGGGTCACCGGATCGAAGCGGTCAACAACAAAGGTTATCGCCTGCTGCCGGAAAGCGACGTGCTGACTTTTGCCTCTATGGTCCCCTGGCTGCCTGCAGGCTATGATCCGGCGTTGCTGCAAGTCTTCCAGGAGACGGGTTCCACCAACACCGCCGTCCGGAGGCTGGCGGCGGAAGGGGCGCCGGAGGGGACCTGCGTCGTCGCCTCCCGGCAAACCGGGGGCAAAGGGCGGAGGGGACGCAGCTTTTTCTCCCCGGAAGGGGGCGTTTACTTGAGCCTGACGCTGCGCCCCCAGCTGACGGCGGAGCAAAGCGCTCAAGTCACCACAGCGGCTGCCGTCCAGGTCTGCCGGACGATCGAGGAGCTCTGCGGCTTTCATCCGGCTATCAAATGGGTCAACGACCTGATGATGGACGATAAAAAAATCTGCGGAATCCTGACGGAGGCCTCGGTGAACCTGGAAACCGGGGCGCCGGATTATCTGGTATTGGGGGTCGGCGTTAACCTGAAGGCGCCAGAAGGAGGGTTCCCGGCCGAAATAGCGGAGATAGCCGGAGCGCTGTACCAAGGGGAGTTGCCGTCGGGGCTCACCCGGGGGCGGTTTGCCGCCGCCCTTCTGAAACGCCTGCTGCCCGTCTCCCAGCTCTGCGGCCAGCCGGAAATCATCCAGGAATACCGCCGCCGCTGCCCTCTGCCCGGTCATTGGGTCACTGTGATGGCGCCGGAGCCCTGGCAGGCCAAGGTCGCGGGCATTTCTGACTCCTGCGGCCTGATTGTGGAAAAGCCGGACGGAACCCGGACGGAGCTGCGCTCCGGCGAGGTCAGCGTCCGGCCTGATCAAAGTATTTGGAGGTCCTGTTGATGGAACGAATGAAGACAAAAGATTTGGCCGCCTGCGCCCTGATGGCGGCGGCGACGGCGGTTTGCGCCCAGATTTCCGTTCCGCTGCCCGGCGGAGTGCCCCTGACTCTTTCTGTGGCGGCGGTTTTTCTGACTGGCGCCGTCCTGGGGCCAGGGCTGGCCTTTGCCAGCCAGCTGGTTTATCTGCTGTTGGGCGCCTTCGGTCTGTCGGTGTTCGCCGGGTTTTCCAGCGGCCTGGGGACGCTGTTGGGCCCCACTGGCGGTTATCTGCTGGTTTACCCGCTGATGGCCGCCGCCGTGGCCCTGGGCCGCCGGCTCTGGGGCGGCAGGCTGCCCTCTTTGGCCGCTTCCATGCTGATCGCCCTGCTGCTGTGCTACGCCGGCGGCACGGCCTGGTTTATGGCGGCTACAGAAAAGAGCCTGGCTGTGTCTCTGTCGGCCTGCGTGTTTCCCTTTGTGCCGGTAGACCTGTGTAAAATCGCTCTGGCCAGCGTAGTGGGGAGTCGTTTAGAGTCCTTGATAAAGCGGGCCCAATAGGGATTGCCCATATATTGGGAAAAGCAGTCCCTAAAAGGGACTGCTTTTCTTAGTTATAGCGATATCGCCGCCGGTTCTTCCAGAGGAGGGCGGCGGAAACCAAAGCGGCGGCCAATTCGGCGGCGGTCAGCGACAGCCAGACGCCGTCCAGCCCCAGCAAACGGGGCAGGGTTAAAATTGCAGCCGTTTGAAACAGCAGGGTACGCAAAAAAGAAATCAGCGCGGAGCGGAGTCCGTCGTTTAGAGCAGTAAAAAAGGCGGAGGCGAAAACATTAAAGCCGCAAACCAAAAAAGACAGGGCATAGAGCTTCATGCCGTGAATCGTCAGTTCCAGCAGCTGGCGATCGTACCCCACAAAAACGCGGGAAATTGGGGCGGCCAGCAGCAGGGCGGCGGCTGTCATAACAGCGGAGCCCAGGGAGACGACGACCATGCTTTTTCGGTAAAGATTTTTCAGCTCCTGATGGTTTCCCGCGCCGTAATGGAACCCCACGACCGGCGCGACGCCGGCGGAATAGCCAATGAAGCAGGCCATAAACACAAAATTCACATACATCATCACGCCATAGGCGGAGACGCCGTCTTCGGCGGCCAACCGAAGCAGCTGGAAATTATAGAGCATCCCGACAAAGGAAGAGGACAGGCCGGTCATCATCTCGGAGGAACCGTTGAGGCAGGCCCGGCCCAGGGCGCGGAAATCGATCCTTGCCCAGGTCAGCCGCAGCAGGCTGCCGTTGGGCCGGGCGAAATAAAGCAGGGGAAAGAGGGCGCCCGCCGCTTGGCTCAGGGCCGTGGCCAAAGCCGCGCCGAACAGGCCCAGGGGAAAGACATAGACGAGCAGAAAATCCAGAAAAATATTGCAAAGGCCAGCGGATATTGAAACCCAAAGGCCCAATTTTGGCTTTTCAGCGGCGATGAAAAAGCTCTGAAAGCTATTTTGAAGCATAAAAAAAGAAATGGCCAAAATCAGCGTCCGGCCGTAGACTACGCAATCCTGCAAAATAGCCGGGCCGGCGCCCAGCATTTGGGCGAAATCCGGCATCCAGATAAAACCGATTACGGAGAACAAACAGCCTGCGGCCGCTTGGACCCAGATCAACATGGAGAAATAGCGATTGGCTCGGGAAGAATCGCCTTGCCCCAGAGTGAGCGAGACCAGGGCCGAGCCGCCGGCGCCGATCATAAAGCCAAAGGCGCCTAAAGCGCCCAGCAGAGGATAGATCAGATTCAGCGCCGCAAAGGCGTTTTTCCCCACAAGATTGGAGACAAAAAAGCCGTCTACAATGCTATAAATCGAGATCACCATGACGGTGAGCACGGACGGGAGCACAAACCGCAGCAGGCGGGGATAATTGAAATGGTCGGAAAGACGAATCGTCATCAAAAGCCCCCTCCTTTGAGGCCGTCGGCAAGCAAGTTATTCTGTGGATAAGAAAATTTTGTCCAGCTCCTCTTTCAGGGAATCGACCTGTCTGCGATATAACGACAGGAAAAGCCGGCGTTCTTCTGAAGTCAGCCGAGCAAGGGCCAATATCTCGGCTTGGCGCAGAGGGACGACGGCGGATTGGCAGAAGCGCCGGCCTTCTTCTGTCAGCTCCACCGCTTTTTGGTTGCGGCTTTGAGGCAGAGGACGCAGGACGACATAGCCCCGCTGACGCAGAAGGGTTACGGCGGAATGGACTGTCTGCTTGGAATAGGACCAATCCTGACAAAGGTCCTGCTGGGTATAGGGCCGGGAAGCGCCGTATATGGCATAGAGAATACAATGAGCCGCGTCGGAAAGGCCGCAACGCAGCGACATATTATGGTAAAGCTGGTTCAGACGTTGGTCCAACTGAGTCAACTGCCGCATTTGTTCTTTCAAATCATCTGTGCGATCTATGGCAGAACATCTCCTTTGCAGAATAATCTGAAATCGGACTATTCATAATATAATCCGATTTCGGACTTTTGTCAAGGGGGCAGAGGATGGCATCTTTCCCTTGTGGGGCAGATAAAAATTAGAAGGGGGGAATTATATGATTGTGTTATCGTTATCCCTTGTCCTCCTCTGCGCCCTGGCGTTTTGCGTGGAATGGGCGGCGCAGTGCGGAGTGAAAAACGCCATCAATGAGCTGCTGGCCCAGCATGTGATCCAGTTCACCGGCCAACTGCCGCCTGCGCCTCCAGCGCCGCCTCCCTACCCGGAGGAGCTGCGCAAGATGGAGGAGGAGGCCAGAAAGCAGGCGGAGCAGCAGGCAAAAGAGGAAGAAGAGCCGCCAACAAGAGCAGAAAAAACCGCCCTTGGCGCAAAACGGCGCCAAGGGCGGTTCCTGCATTCAGCTTTGTTACTGGCTGGCTGGGGCTTTCTGACGGCCCATGACGGCCATAAATTCTTCGCCGGTGATGGTTTCCTTCTCCAGCAGATAGGCGGCCAGGGCGTGGAGTTTGTCGATGTTGGCGGCCAGAATTTCCGAAGCCCGGGCGTGGCAGGCTTTGATGGTTTCCAATACCTCTTGATCCGCTTGAGCGGCGGTTTCCGGGGCGCAGGTCAAAGAGGCGTCGCCGCCCAGGTATTGGTTGTGGAGGGTTTCCAGCGCCATCATATCGAAGCGGGCGCTCATGCCGTAGCGGGCGATCATGGCCCGGGCCAGCTTGGTGGCCTGCTCGATGTCGTTGGCTGCGCCGGAGGAGCCGGAGCCGAAAACCAGCTCTTCCGCCGCCCGGCCGCCGGCCAGGGTGGCGATTTTGGACAAGGCTTCCTCTCGGCTCATCAGCCGGCGTTCCTGTTCGTCCACCTGCATGGTGTAGCCCAAAGCGCCGGAGGTCCGGGGCACGATGGTGATTTTGTGTACAGGAGCGCTGTCCTTCTGCATGGCGGCCACCAAGGCGTGGCCAATTTCATGGTAGGCCACGATCTGTTTTTCTTTTTCGTTGACGGCGGCGCCTTTCCGCTGATAGCCGGCGATAACGGTTTCCACCGCTTCCTCAAAGTCCTGCTGGGTCACGGCTTCCCTCTGGCAGCGGACAGCCCGGAGGGCGCCCTCGTTGACGATGTTGGCCAGCTCCGCGCCGGAGGCGCCGGCGGTGGCCCGGGCAATCACGTTCCAATCCACGCCGGGCGCCGTTTTGACGTCTCTGGCGTGTACCTTCAAAATGGCTTCCCGGCCCTGCAAATCTGGCAGCTCCACAGGGA
>CAJUIK010000049.1 GCA_910585875.1 uncultured Eubacteriales bacterium
GCCCTGATCTGGCTCCGCCTATTTGGCAAAAGCGGCCTGTATGGCTGGACGATCCTGGCCACTATCGCCGCCAACATCGAGGTGACGCTGCTGGTGAACGCCTTCGGTATGGAACAGACCCTGGGCAACGTATTGTTTGCCTCCACCTTTTTGGCCACGGATATTCTCAGCGAGTGTTATGGAAAAAAAGCGGCCCAAAAGGCGGTCTATCTGGGCGTGGCCGCCTCCTTTTTCTTCATCCTAATTTCCCAAAGCTGGCTGCTTTATACGCCCAGCCCCAACGACGTGATGGCCGGCCCGTTGCGAACTGTCTTTTCCAACACCCCCCGAATGATGTTGGTCAGCCTGGCGGTTTATGCCGTCGCCCAGCACTTCGACGTATGGCTTTATCACAAATGGTGGGCGTTCACCCAAAGGCGCTGCGGCGACAGCCGCCGCTTCCTCTGGCTGCGCAACAACGGCTCCACCCTGTTTTCCCAGCTGCTCAACACAATCCTCTTCACCTTGGGCGCTTTCTGGGGCTCTTATTCTTGGGGCACCCTGCTCTCCCTGATGGCGTCCAGCTATGTGATTTTCATCTTCACCTCTTTGGCCGACACCCCTGCGGTCTATCTCGCCCGGTCTATCGCAGCCGGCAGAGCCGGCGGCCGCGCCGCCAAACGCGACGAATAAACGACAAAAAACTTCCCTCAATCCGCCAAACGAAAAAACCCTTTCAGATGAAAGGGTTTTTTTACGCTGGTCAACGCCCGGCGGGCTTTATTCCCCCCATCGGGGAGTCGAGGCGGCGTAATCCCGGCTGGTTATGCCGTAAACGCAGAGATCCCGGTAGCGGCCGCCTTGGCGATGGCGGTTGCGCAACAGGCCCTCCCGCTGGAAACCGGCCTTTTCCAAGGCCCGGCAGGCGCCGATATTGTCCGCCAGCGCCGCAGCCTCGGCCCTCTCCAGCTGGAGCACTGGAAACGCCAGCCGCAGCAGCAGCCGGAATATCTCGGTTCCATAGCCTTGGTTCCAGTATTCCGGCAGCAGGTTGCAGCCCACGCGGCAGCGGTTGTGGGCGTGGGCCAGCCGCAGGATGCCCGCTTCGCCGATCATGGGCCCGCCCCGCAGGCAGACGGCCCGATAACCGGTGCCGGTGGAAAGCTGGGCGTACAAGATATCCCCCAGAGCTTTGGCGGCTTGGCCCCAATGTCCCACGGGCTGTTCCGTGGAATCCCGCCATACAGCCGGGTCGGATCTCATCTGATAGTAAATCTCCATATCTTCTGGACAGTAATCCCGCAGGACCAGCCGTGCCGTTTCTATCCTCATGCTTGTTTTTCCTCCATCGATCCGCGGGATCTTTCTGTTTTTGCAGTGTCAGGCCGCCTCCAGCAGGGCTATGACGGCCCTGGCCTGGGCTATGTGGGACAAAAAGAAGAGAGGCCCGCCGCACAGGGCCAAAACCAGGGCCAAAAAGCCCTTTTGCCGGTTATCCAGCAGGGTCTGCTCCAGACAGAGGAAGCGCAGGGCGGCGTAATACATCCCGCAGGCGGCTAAAGCGCCGAACGCGCCCCACAGATAGGGCAGCCAATCCGGCCCCGGCCCTGGAGCGCCGGCCAGCATTCCATTCGCCAGCTGCAAGGAAAGCCAGCCGCAGACAGGGGCGGCCAGCCAAGCCGGCGCCAGGCCGTGCCGGAATAAATCCCGGGGCCTATCCGCCTGGGACGCCTTGCAATAAATCAGGAACGCCGCGGCGCACTCGACCAGGTGCAGCAAAACCGCCGTAGCCGGGCGGGACGCCAACTCAGCCAATTTCCACAGGCCGTCCATTTGCCCTTCCCCCTTTTGTTTACTGCTTGCCCAGCTGGATATTTTTCTGATAGGCGCCCATCACCGCTTGGATGCAAGCGCCGCGCAGGCCGCCTTCTTCCAGCTTGGCCACGCCCACAATGGTGGAGCCGCCGGGGGAGCACACCGCGTCCTTCAGGGCGCCGGGATGTTTGCCGGTTTCCAGCACCATGGCGGCGGCGCCCAGCAGGGCTTGGGCGGCATAGGCCATGGCCTTGTCCCGGGGCACGCCGGCCATGACGGCGCCGTCCGCCAGGCCCTCGATAAACTGATACGCAAAGGCCGGAGCGCAGCCGGATACGGTAGCCGCCGCGTCGCTGAGGCTCTCGGGAATCCGGTCGATCCGGCCCGATTGAGACATGACCTGCTCAAATTCATCGGCCAGGGCCGGCGGGCAGTGCTCGGTGTGAATCAACATCATGCCTTTGCCCACGGCCGCCGGGGTGTTGGGCATAATCCGCAGCAAGGGAACCTTGGACGCCTCGCCCAAGTAAGACTGGATAGAGGCCATCGTCACGCCGGCGGCCATGGAAACCAGCAGCTTTTCCTCCCCCTTGGCCAGTTCTTCCGCCAAAACGGGGGCGATCTGCCGCAGCACGCCGGGCAGGATATGGGGCTTGACGCCCAACATGACGATTTTGCATTGGCGGACGACCTGCTCGTTGTCCTCCGCCGCGTCGCAGCCGATCTGGCCGGCCAAATCCTGAGCCGCGGCCTTGTTATAACCCGTAATCAACACCTGTTTGGGGTCTACGCCCTTGCAGGCCGCCCGGGCCAAGGAGCCCCCCATATTGCCCGCGCCGATAAAGCCGATGCGATAATGAGACATCTTTCATTCCTCCGTTTTTGATTGCTCCCCCGCCCAGTCGGGGCGGGGACGAGATCGGTTTCTCCACAAAGCGTCTGGGCTTTGTCCGCCCGTCAAAACCCTCTTTTTGCCGAAAACCGGCGGGCCGAACCAGTTTCGGCCCGCTCCGCCCCTCGGCTGCAGCTTCGTTTGCCGCCGCTTGCCTCTAAAAGACCGAAGCGGAGGCCAAAGCGCTGCGGACCAGCGGCAGCTCCCGCCGCACTTTTTCCACCAGCCCCAAATCCAGCTCCGCCACATGGAAGGTTTCCTCCGCCCCGGCCCGCCACAGCGCGTCGCCCCAAGGGGAGACGACGATGGAATTGCCGTAGGACACATAGAGGCCCCCTTCGTCCCGGGCGGGGGCGACGCCCAGGGTAAAACACTGGTTGTCCACCGCCCGCTGGCGGAACAGCAGCTCCCAATGGGCCGGGCCGGTGGTCATATTGAAGGCGGCGGGCACGACGATGATGCGAGCGCCCTGCTTCGTCATCTGCCAGGCCAGCTGGGGAAAGCGGAAATCAAAGCAAATGCACAGGCCGATTTTGCCCCAAGGCGTGTCGAAGACCGTGGCCTGACTGCCGGGGGTAAAGGTATCCGATTCTTTGAAGTATTGTCCCCCTTCGATGTCCACGTCAAACAGGTGAACCTTCCGGTGCCGGGCGACCTGACGGCCTTGGTCGTCAAAGACGAAGGATGTGTTGTACACCCGGCCCGCCTCGTCGATCTCCGGAATCGAGCCGCCTACCAGCCAGATTTTCTGTTCCGCCGCCATACGGGAAAGGGCCTGCCAGCTCCGGCCCCCCTGGGGCTCGGCATACTGGCGGAAATAGTCGTTGGAATAGGGGCCGTTGAAGATTTCCGGCAGCGCGGCCAGGTCGGCGCCCTGGTCTTTGCAGGCTGCGACTTGGGCGGCGGCCTTTTCCAGATTGGCCTGTTTGTCCATGCCGGCGGCCATTTGAATCAAACCGATTTTCATGGAGACTCTTCCTCCTTCTGTGAAGACGGCTCTGCGGCCGTCTCCGCGTCGTCGCTGCGGTCTGTCGGTTAAGAGCGCTTAGGGGCGGCGGGCGGGCAGACGCCCTCCAGCCCCGCCAAAGCCAGCAGCATCAGCAGGGTGTGCCGGGGGCCGGGATACGCCGGATCGGGCCGATACCATTCCCGGGGATTGTGGCAGTCGCCGCCTGTTCCGCCGTAGCCCAGCACGGCGGCGGGAACGCCCAAGCTGACGGGCACGTTGCAGTCCGTGCTGCCCGGGTCGGAAATCCTCATCTCTTTTCCCAAAGCCGCCGTCACCTGGCTGAAGGTCTGGGCCATCAACCCGTTGTGGTCCTGGGTTCCCGCCGGCCGGTCGCCGATGAGCTTGACGTCGATTTTCACGCTGTCTTCGTGGTTCCAGTGGTCGGTTTCCTGCTGGGCGGCCTGGCGGGCCAGCTTCAGAATGGTTTCCTCCAGCTCGGCAAGGCACTGGGCGCTGTTGGATCGGATATCCACCAGCATCTGGGCCTGGCTGGCGATGGAATTGACGGAAGCGCCGCCGGAAACCACGCCCACGTTAAACGTGGTCTTGGGCTCCTTTTTGCCCTCCAGCTGGGCGATGGCGCCGATGGCCCGGCCCATGGCGTGGATGGGGTTGGGCTTGCCGAAAGCGCCGAAGCTGTGGCCCCCCTCGGCGGTATAGGTAATCTGATAACGCCGGCTGCCGGTGGCGTCCAGCAAAATATCTTCCACGCCCCAATGGTCCAGGGACAGGAAGGCGTCGATGGGCAACGTGCGGAACAACTCTTTGCAGCCCCGCAGATCTCCCAGGCCCTCTTCCCCCACATTGCCGCACAGAATCAGGTTGCCCACAGGCTGAAGGCCGGTTGTTCGGAAAGCCCGGGCCAGGCTCAGCACCTCGGCCAGGGCCCGGGTATCGTCGCAGATGCCGGGGCAGCGATACACGCCGTCCTGCTCCGTCACTTCCAGCGGCTGAGTCCGGGGGAACACAGTGTCCAGATGGCCGGCGACGACCACAGTGGGCCCCTGGGGGTCCGCGCCGGGGACGACGGCGTAGACGTTGCCCACGCCGTCGATTGTGGGCTCATACCCCATTTCCTTCAGACGGCGGGCAAAATCCTCCGTGCGCTCTCCCTCGTCGTTGGAAGGGGCGGGGATCTGCACAATCTCCAGCTGTTCCTTCAGGACTCGTTCCGCGTCTTCCTTCAAAAAGGCCATGGCCTGGATCACTTTCGGATCCTGCGTCAATTTTTCAACATTGTTCATCTTGAGGTTCCCCCTTTTTCATTTTAAGGCGCGACGCAAGGCGGCCCCCCGGCGGCCGGGGGGCTAAATCGCCTCAGATATAGTTTTTGGCGCACAAAAGCTCGGCCAGCAGCACGGAGCCGCCGGCGGCCCCCCGCAGCGTGTTGTGGGAAAGGCAAACGAATTTATAATCATACTGGCTGTCCGGCCGCAGACGGCCCATGGAAACCGCCATACCGCCCTCCAAGTCCCGGTCCAGCTTTGTTTGAGGCCGGTCCGGCTCTGTGAAATAATGGAGGAACTGTTTCGGCGCCGAAGGCAGATTCAGCCGCTGGGGCTCGCCCTGGAAGCCGGCCCACCGCTCCAAAATCTGCTCCTCTGTGGGCTTGTTGGCAAAGCGGAGGAACACCGCCGCCAAGTGGCCGTCGGAAACCGGGACCCGGACGCACTGGGAGGTGATATTGGGCGTCTGGGCCTCCACAATCCGGCCGTTTTCCACCCTGCCCCAAATTTTCAGGGGCTCCCGCTCGCTTTTCTCCTCCTCGCCGGAGATAAAGGGGTTCACATTGTCCAGCATCTCAGGCCAGGTTTCAAAGGTCTTTCCCGCGCCGGAAATAGCCTGGTATGTGCAGGCCAGGGCGTCGGTAACGCCAAATTCCATCAGCGGGTGTATCGCGGGCACATAACTTTGCAGCGAACAGTTGGATTTCACCGCCACAAAGCCCCGCTTCGTCCCCAGCCTCTGGCGCTGGGCAGGAATGACTTCCAAATGCTCTGGGTTGATTTCCGGCACCACCATAGGCACGTCGGGCGTCCCCCGGTGGGCGCTGTTGTTGGAAACCACGGGGATTTCCGCCTTGGCATAGGCCTCCTCCAGCGCCCGGATTTCCTCTTTTTTCATATCCACGGCGCAGAAGACAAAATCCGCCTTGTCCTTCATAGCCTGGATGTCTTCGGCGTCCTGAACCGTCAAATTCCCGACGGCTTCCGGCAGCGGGGTTTTCATAAACCAGCGTCCCTCGACTGCTTGGGCGTACGTCTTGCCCGCGCTGCGGCTGGAAGCCGCCACGGCGGTCACGTCGAACCAAGGATGGTTTTCCAGCAATGCGGCAAAACGTTGGCCCACCATGCCTGTGGCGCCCACAATGCCAACCCGATAACGTTTCGTCATACAATCCTTCTCCCTTTCCATTTGCAATATCAAAACTTCGGTCCCGCAGCTGCCGGAAGCGGGCGGCAAGCCCCTTTGGCCGGCGCCGGCCGACAGCCGCGCTCTGAGCCGCGGCGGGAGAAGCCTCGCCGCGGGAATCAAAGGCGGCGTCAGGGGCCGCCTCCGTTATGCAGTAGTATGAGCGATTGGACGGGAAACAACCTTCCGCTTCAAAGACCGCCCAAAAGCCCAGTCTGTCCGCCGGCTACAGGGTAAATTCCTGATGGCGGGTGACATGGCAGCCGATGTTGACGGCGCAGGGCAGGCCGGCGATATGGGTGCCAAAGGTCATCACCCGGACCTTCAGCGCCGTGACGGTTCCGCCCCACCCCTGGGGCCCGATGCCCAGCTTGTTGGCCTTGTCGGTGATTTCCCGCTCCAGTTCCGCGTAAAATTCGTCCTGAGCCGGGGCGTCCAACGGAGTGCAAACCGCCTTTTTGGCCAAATAGGCGGCCTTTTCAAAGGTGCCGCCCAGGCCCACGCCCACAATCATGGGCGGGCAGGGGTTGGATCCCGCTTTGGACATCACGTCCACGATATAATTGACCACGTCTTCCCGAGTAGCGGCAGGGGTAAACATTTTGACGGCGCTCATGTTTTCGCTGCCAAAGCCCTTGGGCGCCACGGTGATGTGAATCTGATCCCCGGGCACGATGTTGGTATGAATGATCGCGGGGGTATTGTCGTTGGTGTTTTCCCGGCGCATGGGATCCCCCACGACGCTCAGGCGCAGATACCCCTCCACATAGCCTCGGCGGACGCCCTCGTTGACGGCGGCCTCAAAATCGCCGTCAACGATATGGCAATCTTGGCCGATCTCCGCAAAAATCACCGCCATACCGGTATCCTGACAGACGGGCGCCTCTTTTCTCGCCGCCAATTCGGCGTTTTCCAGCATTTTATCGAAGATCTGGCGGCCCAGAGGAGATTGTTCCCGCTCTTTCCCCTGGCGGAAGGATTCCAGCACGTCCTCCGGCAAGCGGCAGTTAGCCGCGATACAGGCTTCTTTCACTTTTTCAGTTATCAAGTTCGCAGAAATCTCACGCATGACTCAAAACGTCCTTTCCTGCCGACAAAATCGGCGTTTATATGACAAAATGTTGCAAAACTTCCTATGGACAACTGGGCCGGGATATGGTACTATAATCTCGTGAGGAGCGATCCTCGCACACCGTTCATATCTTTATCCCCACAACCCGATTTGGCGCGTTTTCCCTTTGGGAGGACGCGCCCCTTTTTTGCTCCCGGCCCAGGGCCGTTCCGGCCGCCTCCGCCCCGGCGGAAAGCGCCGCTTCCATTATACCCGATAGAAAAACAAAGCGCAACCGCAAGGCCGCGCTTTGTTTGTTATCTTCCTCTGCGTCTGGAGCTTTTTTTCTCGCCAAAGGCCCGGGAATCCGAGATCTTGCTTTCGCTGGCCTGCATAAAATGCTTCAGTTTGTCTTCAAAAGAAAGATCGCCGGTTTTTTGCAAGGTGCTGCGCACCGGCGCCGGGGCGGGCTGACGGGGCCGCTCCTGCCGCGCGGGCCGAGGCTGCTCGGGCAGCGCCTTTTTGATTGAAAGATTGACGCGCCCTTGCGGGTCTATGCCAATCAGCTTGACCTTGACCTCCTGCCCTTCGGAAAGATACTGCTTGATATCCTCCACATAGGCGTTGGCCACCTCAGAGATATGCACCATGCCGCTTTTTCCGCCGGGCAGCGCCACGAAAGCGCCGAATTTTGTAATCCCTGTCACTTTTCCATCGTAGATGGTTCCGACTGTCAACTCCATATCCGCTCTGTTTCCCTCTCCGTTTTTATTTACTTGATATATCCACAAAAACGCGCTCGCCTGGGGAAATATACCCCAGTTTTTCCCGCGCGATCCGGGCAACGTATTCGTCCGAATTTTCGCTTTCCAACAGCGCTTTGATTTCGGCGTTGCGCAGCTCCTGCTCCTCGATCTGGGCTCGAAGCCGGGCTTGCTCTTCTTTTTTCTCAGCGATCTGCAGCTGCAGGGAAACCATCGTAAAGGCGGCGTAAACGGCAAAAACCGCCGTCGCCGTTTTGGCCAGTCCGCTGACCCTTCTCTTTTTTTTCATTTCCGCTTCCTCACCGGGCCCAACGCCCTCCGATTGTCGCTGCGGTGTTCTTTTATCGTTATTTTAAGGAATATTCACAGAAAAGTCAATAAATTATTTGGATTCTTCCCCTTCCGAACGGGTTTTTCTCAAAAAAACCTGTATTTTTCCCGGCAGGCGGTGGATAAACCGGGCCGCCGGCGCCAGGAGAGACAGCAAAAAGGGGGAAGGGCCCACAAAATAGAGGACGGCGCCCAGCCCCGTCCCCGTCAGCCCATAAGAACGGATCTGCCCCTGGCAGAACGCCAGCGTCACCGCGAAAAAACCGGCGGCGGAGACAAAACAAAAAATCAGATCCAGAACCCCGGTGAGCAGCCGGCCCGCCCCCAGGGCCATCCGCAGAGCGCGAAGGATATCATAAAAAAACCCCAGGCTCAGGCCCAGCAAGGCGGCGTAGAGGAAAGCCCTGGTCTGCTGAGCCAGCGCCCCTTCCGCGCCCATCAAAACAGGCGGGACCAGAAGCCCCGGCGGCGCTGCTGGTCGTCTTCATAAATCACCGCCTCCACCTGGCCGGCGATGGCGATTTCCCCCATCTCCAGGCTGAGCTTTTCCACATGGAGCTGCTGCCCCCCCACAGTCAGCAGCCCCATCGAAGTGACCAGCGCCACCTGGTTTTCGTCAAAGCTCAGCACCTCAGAAACGCCGGAAACGCTGAGCCTCTCTCGGTTTTCCAATATTACATTGTGCGGCGCCGCTTCCATCCTTCTGTATTCTTCGTTTTTCATATGCCGACCGCCTTTCTTTTCTCCCCAAAAAATCTCCGATTTTTTGGGGACCCCTTTGAATTGTATGCCCTTCCGGCGAATCAATCGCCGGAAGAACCTGCGCCGGACTCCCGGCGTCCCGCCTGCGGCGGGGCCCAGGGCCCTTCTCGCCCTTGACCAGACGTTCTGTTTTATTCTATGAGGGGAGTAAGACGGTTATGACAACGCGAAGCAATAGATTGGCGCCGCGCCGGCCTTATAAGAACAGGCCGCCCCTGAAACGGATATCAATCGACTCCGCATTCAAACAAAAAGGTTCCGCTCCTGTCGTCCACAGCGACCTCTTTGGAAAAAGAGGAATAAGTTTTTATTTCAGAAAACTCAATTTCTTCTAATAATTTTTCCATCTCCCCATACCGATAAAGGCGTATCTGAAAATCCATCTCTTCTCTCTGGATAAACTGGGAGCCGCGATACAGCTCGTAAACACCTGGCAAAAACTGCGTCTGGCTCTGTTCGTCATAGCGGCTCTTTTCCCGCAGCGTCAGTTCAAAGCCCTCTTTTGTTTTTACAGAGGCGGCGATTCGATAGTCCGCATCGTCAGCTCGCCTATTCGCTTCTGTTTCAACCGCAAAAACAAATTTGCCCTTTGAGGCCAGCATCCCTTTGATCTTCATTAAAATCTTCCTGCATAAATCCATATCTGTAAAGAGCGAAACAGAACTGGAAGGGATGAAGATATAATCAAATCTTTCATCAGAATGATATTCCGCAATATCGGCTTGAACCGCCTTCGCGCCGGGCGCTTTCTGTTTCAGCTTTTGCAGCATCTCGGCAGACAGATCCATTCCTTTGATATCAAACCCCCTCTCTAAAAAAGGGATTAAAAATCGTCCGCTTCCGCACAAAGGCTCTAAAATCTTCCCCCCTGTCTTGGCATAGGAAAGGTAAAAGTCCAGCTCGTCTTGCGGCGCTTTTTCATGCAATATTTCATACATTTCGGCGCACAAGCCGCCATAATAGTTTTGCTTTGATTCGCTCATTCTGATCGCTCCTATCTCTGCGGCCCAGACTGGGAACGCAGCGCGCGCTCTAAATTTCCCGATACAGCAGGCTGGCGTCGTTTTTTCCGACATGCTCCGGGGTCTGCAAGACCTCCACCTTCAGCGTGCGGGCGCCGAAAGCCAGCTCCAGCACGTCCCCGGCCTTGACCTGGTAGCTGGCCTTGGCCGGTTTGCCGTTCACCGTCACCCGCCCCACGTCGCAGGCGTCGTTGGCCACGGTCCTCCGCTTGATCAAGCGGGATATTTTCAAGTATTTATCCAATCTCATGGCGTTCTGCCTCCTGATTTCAAAAGTAAGAGCCCTGGCGGAGGCCAAGGCTCTTTTCTGCAAAAATTTACTCCGCAATCTGGTCCTTCAGCGCTTTGCCGGCTTTGAAGACAGGGTATTTGCTGGCGGGGATTTTGATCTCTTCCAGAGTCTTGGGGTTGCGGCCCACCCGGGCGGCCCGTTCCTTGACTTCAAAAGAACCAAAGCCAATCAGCTGGATTTTGTCCCCTTTTTTCAACGCTTCGCCAACGGCTTCCATCATGGCGTTCAGCGCGGCTTCCGCATCTTTTTTAGAAAGTTCTGCTTTTTCGGCGATAGCCGCCGCCAATTCTGTCTTATTCAT
This sequence comes from uncultured Eubacteriales bacterium, assembly GCA_910585875.1. Lineage (GTDB taxonomy): Bacteria > Bacillota > Clostridia > Oscillospirales > Butyricicoccaceae > Pseudobutyricicoccus. Next base: position 10,630 of record CAJUIK010000049.1, read on the forward strand.
TCTCATGATCCTCCTTGCGTTCTCCCGCTTAATCCCGGGGACTTCCTACTTATTTCGTTTCCCACCGGCTTTCCGCCTGCCGGAAAGCCTCCATAAACCGCCGGGACGCCCGATAGAGCGCCTCTTCCGGGTCGATTCCCTGGCTGCGCCCCGCCTGGACGGCGGCGAACAAAAACTCTCCCCATTCTTCCTCCGCGTTTCCGCCCTGGGAAGCGGCCCGCCGCGCTTTCTCCAGGCTTTGGGCGACGCCGTCCAAAGCCGCTTCCCCCTGGGGGAAAGCCCAGCCGCCCTTGGCCGCCCTGCTCTGCATTTTTTCGGCGTACATCAGCGCCGGCAGGTTGGCGGGGATCTGCTCCAGGCTCTGATAAGCCGTCTTCTGCCCTTTTTCCTCTTTTTTGATCTGGTCCCAGTTTTTCAGCGCCTCGTCAGAAGTATCTGCCGGCGAGCCCGCAAAAATGTGGGGGTGCCGGCGGACCAATTTTTTGCACACCTCGTCTATCACGTCGCTCAGGTCAAACCGACCGCCCTCCTGGGCGATGCGGGCGTGAAAGACCACCTGAAGCAGCACGTCGCCCAGCTCCTCCCGAAGGTTGACGTCGTCCCGGCGGTCGATGGCGTCCACAGCCTCATAGGCCTCTTCGATAAAGTTGCGGCGGATGCTGTCATGGGTCTGCTCCCTGTCCCAAGGGCACCCCTCCGGGCCGCGCAGCAGCGCCATGATATCCGCCAGGTCTTCCATGTTATAGCGGTCTTTTAGATTAAAATTTATCATAGAAAGGCCCCCTTTGCAAGCATTATTTCGTCAATCCCCGTCGTTTCCAGCCAAAACAGGCGGCAAGCAAGGTTCCTCTGGCGCCGGGCCGCCCGGCCAGAGCAAGCCCCCTATCAGCAGATGATAGGCGGGCAGGCTGTCGCCAGCCCATAACATTGTTTGGTCCAGCAGTTTGTCCGCAATTCCCGCGGCGTCAAAGCCCATGGACTCCAGCGAAAACCGCGGCGTTTCCGGGCGGCGGCAGGGCAAGCCGTCCTGCCGGGCGCAGCGCGGACAGCGCTGACAGCCGCCGCAGGCCAGAGCCAGGCTGCCTGGAAGGCGGTGCTGCTGTTCCAGCGCCCAATCCTCCGCCAAAATTTTGACCCGCCCCACGGCCCGGCGGTAAACCGCCTGCACAGCCTGGGCGCCTTTGGTTTCGCTCCGGGTTTTCCCATTGTACAGGATTTTGACCGAAAGCAAATAGGCCCCGGCATATTCCTCCAGCCGGGGCAAGGGCTCGTCGTAAGGCGGGCAGGACCATCGGGCCCCGTAATCAGGGCAAGCCTGACAATAGGGCAAAAAGGTTTCTGGGCAGTAAAATTCCATCAGGCTGTCCCGACCCGCCAAACGGAGCCGGGTTTCCAGCCGGGCTTTCACTTCTGCCCGCCCTTCTCTTCCCCGTCTTCTTTCGCCGGCTGCTCCTGGGCCGCCCGCCGCTTGGTCAGCTCCACCAACTCGCCAAAACGGCCGATGATATATCCGTAGTTTTCCCGCTTATGGGGAATCATGCAGCCGCTGCAGTCTTTGACGCCTCCATAGGTATATTTGAAATTGCCGCCGCATTGGTCTCCCAAAGCGTAAAGGGGGCAATAACAAAACAGGCAGTTGAAGTTTTCCCGATCTTCGGTCTGGTGGCAGGGGAAAAACTCGCACTTTGTGTGGCTATAAAAAGAATACTGGCTGCCCCGCCACATCCCGTTGTCCTCGTATAGGTCGGGAATCTCTTTTAAGACGTCTTTTTCGTCCATGACCGGTCCTCCTTTGGGCCGCGCCCGCCGGCTGGCTGGGCGCGCGATTTTCGTTGCCGGATCTTCGATATAACAACTATTATAATCGCCAACCGCCCCGGCGTCAATGCGCCTCAGGCCATGGATATCGGCACAAGGCCCTTTTTTCAGGCTCTGGCGAAACAGTTCAGATCAAATCCACGCAGTCCAGCAGGTCTGTCAAAATGGCGTTGGAGACGAACATCCCCTGGGGCGTCAGCCGCCACCGGCCGTCTTCCAAAACGCAATAGCCAGGCTGGACATATTTTTTCAGCTTCTGGGCATAGGGGGCGAACTCCAATCGGAACCGGCGATAAAACTCCTCTTCGTCTATGCCGTCCGACGTGCGCAGCCGCAGCATAATGTACTCGCCGTGGCGGCGGAAACTGGCCAGCTCGTCGGCCTCCTCCACCAGCCCGGGCCCGCCGGCCACCCCCTGAATATAGGTCTGAACGTCGGCCGTAAAGGAAAACCGCCGTCCGCCGAAAAAGCTGTGGGCCGAGGGCCCGAAACCCAGGTATTGAGAAAGGTCCCAATACTTTCCGTTGTGCCGAGATCGGAAACCCGGCTTGGCGAAATTAGAAATTTCGTATTGCTCATAGCCCGCCGCCGCCAGCCATTTGACGGCGTTGAGATAGAAATCCGCCTGCAGGTCGTCGTCGGGCAGCTTGGGATTTTGCCTGTGCATGGGGGTTCCCTTTTCCAGTTTCAGCGCATAAGCCGAAAGGTGCCGGGGCCTCAGCGACGCGATTTGATACACCGAATTTTCCCATTTCTCCATGGTCTGGCCGGGCAGGCCGTACATCATATCCAGAGAAATGTTGTCAAACCCCAGGTCCTGGGCCTTCTCCACCGCCTGCCGGGCTTGGTCGAAGGTATGCAGCCGGCCCAGGGCCTTCAACTCGCCGTCGTCGGCGCTCTGCACGCCGAAGGAAAGCCGGTTGACTCCGGCCCGTTTCAGCTGCTTGAGCAGCTTGACGTCCGTGCTCTCCGGGTTGCATTCCACCGTGATTTCCGCATTTTTGCTGATAGAGGCGCATTTTTCCAGAGCGGCCAGCAGCCGAGATAGCCGCTTCCCCCCCATCAGCGAAGGGGTGCCCCCGCCAAAATAGACTGTGTCGATATCAAAAATTTCTTTCTCTCGAAAATACTGCTGGAAATGGGATTCCACTGCCTGGCAATACTGGTCCATCAGCTTGCCGTCCTCGCATCGGCGGGAGTAAAAATCGCAATAAGCGCATTTTTGCCTGCAAAAGGGAACATGGATATAAACGCCCAAGTTCTGCTTGATAGCCGGCCTCGCCGCCCGATTCTGTCTGTTCCATGCCATAAAAAACCTCCGTCCTCGCAAACCCTCGGGTTTTGCAGGGACTCTTTACTCTTCGTCCAGCTTGAGCACGGCCATGAAAGCCTCTGTGGGCAGCTGGACGCTGCCCAGGGAGCGCATCTTCTTTTTTCCTTCTTTTTGCTTTTCCAGCAGTTTCTTTTTCCGGGTGATATCGCCGCCGTAGCACTTGGCCAGCACGTCCTTGCGCATGGCCT
>CAJUIK010000050.1 GCA_910585875.1 uncultured Eubacteriales bacterium
CGGGCGGTGAGCTCCACCCCCGGCAGGCCCAGCGCGTTCATCCGCCGGAGAAAGTCCTCCGGCTGGGCGTGGAGCTCCAGCAGCGCCGCCATGAGCATGTCGCCGGCGGCCCCCATGGAGCAGTCTAAGTACAGTGTTCTCATGCCCTGCCCTCCATATGGTTGATACGGCTGGCCAGAAAGCCCGCGCCGAAGCCGTTGTCGATATTCACCACACTGACCCCGCTGGCGCAGGAGTTGAGCATGGATAAGAGCGCCGCCACGCCGCCGAAGGACGCGCCGTAGCCCACGCTGGTGGGGACGCCGATCACCGGACAGCTGACAAGCCCGCCGATGACGCTGGTCAGCGCCCCCTCCATCCCCGCCACGGCGATGATCACACGGGCGCCCATCAGCTCGTCGGTGTGGCTGAGCATCCGGTGGAGCCCCGCCACGCCGATGTCGTAGAGCCGCTTCACCCGGTTGCCCAAGGCCTCGGCAGTGAGGGCGGCCTCCTCGGCCACCGGCATATCGCTGGTGCCTCCGGTGGCCACCACGATGGTGCCGATTCCAGTAGGCGCCGGCAGGGGGCCCACAATGCCCACCCGCTGGCCGGCATAAATCTCAAAAGAAATCTCTTTCAGCAAGTGGAAATCGTGATAAAATTTATTCAGTTTATTGACGATAATTTCTGCCATATCGGCACCTCCGTAACCAGAGTCCATTATACGCCGAAACCCGCCAATAAGTCAAATGACCCCTTCCATTCAGAACCCGCCTTGCGTCGGCGGCGCCTCTGAAGTATAATGAATCGAATAAGAAACAACCCCGACGAGGAGGTTTCATCAAAGGATGAACGCTCTTTCCCACAAGCTGGAACTCAGCTCCGCCGGCCTGCATTGCCTGGCTATGGGGCTCATGCTTTGCGATCACCTGTGGGCCGCCCTGTTTCCGGCGGCGGAATGGCTGACCTGCTTGGGCCGGCTGGCCTTCCCCATCTTCTCTTTTCTGCTGGCGGAGGGCTTCCGCCGGGCCCGCAATCGAAAAAAGTATTTGTTGCGCCTGCTCTGCTGGGCGTTGATCGCCGAAATCCCCTTTAACCTGATGTACGGCGGTTCCCTCTTTTACCCCTTCCACCAGAATGTGCTGTGGACCTATGTTCTCAGCATGGCTTTGATGATGGCGGCGGAAAAGATCCGCGCCCGGCTCCGCCCTCTCGCCGCCCTTTTGCCAATAGCCGGGCTGACGCTGGCTTTCTTCTTTCTGGGCTACGCCTGTATGGCGGATTATTACGGGCCCGGCGTTTTGACGCCGCTGGTTTTCTATTGGTTCCCCGGCCGCCGCCGGCTGGATTTCTTGGGCCAGCTGCTGGGTTTATTTTTCCTCCACGCCCAGCTGTTGGGCGGATACTTTTACCAAATCAATTTCTTGGGCCTGACTCTAGAACTGCCCCAGCAGGCTTTGGCCCTGCTGGCCCTGCTCCCCATTTGGCTGTATCGAGGGCGCCAAGGCCTTCACAGCCGGGGATTCAGGGCTTTTTGCTACGCTTTTTACCCCGCCCATATGGCCCTTCTCTTTTGGATTCGCCAGCTGGTCTTGGCCTAAAAACTGGACTTTTACGGCGTTTGCGAGGGCGGCGGATTTTCCCGCTCCCGCCGCCAGGCCCGAAGCCCCGCCGCCGTCAGCGTCCGAATCATCTGAGACTGGGTGCAGTCGTAAAACAACTCCTTTTTCGCCTGGTCCAACAGGGCCTTGACTTCGGGCGTGGCCGTAAACGTCATCCGCTTGGCGGATGGAGAAGATAAAGCCATAAGCCGCCTCCTTTCGTGGTTCAGAACTTCTGAACTTTATGTATCATATCATCGGGCCCCGCGCCTGTCAAGCCTTTGCTTGACAGGCGGTATGAACCTGTGTATGATATGAACCGAGGAGGCGATCATCATGCCAACCCAAAAGCCTCGGTATACGGTAGTGGTAGACGAGGATTTGCTGCGTCAAATCGACGACTTCCGGTTTGAAAACCGCTTTCCCAGCCGCTCCGCCGCCACGCTGGAGCTGATCCGGCTGGGAATCCAACAGCTGGAGCGCGAAAAACAGGAAAGGGAAAAAGACCAAGCCCCGCCTGAAAAATAGCCGCGCAATCAGCGGTCGGCCTGTCCAGTATTGGGAGCCCGTTGTCAAACGAAACGAAAGAAGGCGCCAACTTTGTGGTTTCAGCGATTTGCATGGGCGGTTTTGGCTTTATTTTATGGTTGCTACTTTGTCAAGCTGCTGTCCCAGCGCCGCCGGGGCATTCGGGCCAATCAACTGGGCAGCGGAAAAAGCGGGGCGGCCTTTTGGATTGAGCAGACCCTGAGATTGGCCTCTGTCGCCGTCGTCGGTGCAGAATTTATTTCTATCTGGCTGAATCGCTGGGCCGGGCCGCTGTGTCTCCGCTTGGTCGGCGGTCTCGCCGCTCTGGCCGGCGCCGGGCTGTTCTACGCCGCTGTGCTGACCATGAAAGACAGCTGGCGGGCCGGCGTTTCGCAGGACGATACCGCTCTTGTGACCGGCGGCGTTTTTCAATGGAGCCGCAACCCGGCTTTCCTCGGTTTCGATTTGGTTTATCTGGGCCTGTTGGCCATGTTTTTCAATTGGCCGTTGTGTTTGGTTTCCCTCTTCGCCCTTGCGTCCCTCCACCTTCAGATTGTTTGCAATGAGGAACCGGCTATGGCCCGGGCTTTTGGCGCGCAATATGCCCAATATCAGCAAGCCGTCCGCCGGTATTGGGGACGGAAATAGGAGATTTTTATGGAGCGGAGCCGCTATGCCCGTTGGTTTCAACAGCGTCTGGATAAAATTTGCCCTCAAGCGGATCTTTCCCATATTTCCCATCTTCCCAGAGAAACCGGCCTGGCTTTGCTGCAAGAAATCCTGAAAACCGGCTGCCTAAGCGGCAACGCCGCCAACATCCTGCTGGCCCGGCAGGCGACTGCCGGCCTTCCGGCGGATTGGCTGCAAGAAGCCTTGCCCCTGGCGGTTTCCTGTCTGTTTCAGGAGCCGGAATGGCGGGAATGGGAGTTCCGCCGCCTGGCTGAGATGACGCAAGGGCCTTTTCCCGCCTGTTTTGCTTGGCTGACAGACTATGTGGAGCGCTTTCAGGACCCGGAGATCCAAGAAGCGATTGAGGGCTATATCGGCCGTCTCTGAACGCAGCTTTTCAAATTTATTGAAAAAACCGCCCCCGGCTTGGGGACGGTTTTTTTCTATCTCTTTTTGCTGTAATCGGTGAAAAGAGGCAGGCGAGGCGGACAGGCCGAAAAATACAGCAGCAAAACCGCCGCTAACGCCAAAACGGCGGCGGACAAAGCTCCTGCGGCCCGGCTGGCCTGCTCTTCCAACAAGCGCCATCCCAAGCCCAGGCCCCAGGCGGCGGACCAAAGGAAAATACCGATATCCGCCGGCAGAACGGACCAAAGGCCCAAAGCGCCGGTATATGTATAAAACAACCCCACAAGGTGAACCAGGCAAAAGAGGACGGCGGCCGCTATAGCCCGGCAGACCCCAGGCCAGCCCGCCTGGAGAACCAGCCCCCGCGTCAGCAGCGCCAGGCACAAAGGCCAGAAACCCAGCTTGCCGTGTTCCCAAACGCTTTCATTGTGGGGGAAGAGCAGACCCAGCAGCCGGCTGCCCCCGGACCATTGATAGAAAAAATGCGAAGCCGCGCCGAATATCCAAACAAACGCCAGATAGGCCCAAAACATCTCCCGTCACCTCGAAATATCCTATGGCGCGGACGGCGGCTCTATGACTGGATTTTTCTCACAATGCCTGTGGGCGCCGGCTGGCTATACCAAGTGCAGGCCGTCTTTCAGTTCGGCTTCCAGGGCCTGCTGATGCTTGGGATTATACAGCGCGGGCGTTCCGCCGGTGTGAAGGAACAGCACCCGGCTGCCTTTGGGAATTTTGCCGGTTTCCATCATGTCCAGCAGGCCGCCGAAGGCTTTGCCTGTGTAACAGGGGTCCAGCAAAATAGCCTCTTTGCGGCCCATGAGATAGATCGCCCGGCGGGCTCGGGCGTCTACCGAATTGTATCCCTCGCCCACATAGCCGGTTTCAATATGGAAATCCTCCCGCCCGGCCAACTGAGGCAGGCCAAATTCCTGACAGCCCTGGGCATAATAGTCCATCAGCCGTTTTTCCTTGTCCTGGCCCCAGGGAGAAATGGCCACGCCGGTTACGTCGCCGGCCAAGCCGTAATGCTTCGCCCCCATCCAAAGGCCCAAATAGGTGCCCAAGCTGCCAGCGGCGCAGACGATATAATCGGGCTGCCAGCCCAGCTGGTCCAGCTGGGTTTTTAACTCTCCGGCGCAGGCGAAATACCCCCGCAGACCCACGGTATTGGAACCGCCCACAGGGATTTCATAGACCTTTCCCCCCGCGGCTTCATATTGGGCGATCACCTTTTGGCTCAGTTCTTTGATGCTGCCGCCGTCCTGGACATAGACCTCCGCCCCCATAATCCGATCCAGCAGGATATTGCCGTTCACTTGGTCCGGGTGCTGATCCGGGCACAAAATGGCGCACTTCATGCCATAGCGCGCGGCCACGGCGGCGGTGAGGCGGCCGTGGTTGGTCTGGGCGCCGCCATACGTCAGCAAAACAGTGGCCCCCTGGCGCCGGGCGTCCCAAAGCAGATATTCCAGCTTGCGCAGCTTGTTGCCGCCCATGCCCCAATCAGTCATATCGTCCCGCTTGATCCAGCAATCGCAGCCCGTCAGCTCAGAAATGCCGTTCAAGCGCTGCGTCGGCGTAGGCAGTGTGATCAGATTTTCTTTCTCATACCCAAATAACATCGTCAAAACCCCTTTCTGACCCCTTTGATCTGATAGATAACCATATTATACCTCTGCCGAACGGCAAAGGCAACTATTTTGACCGAAATGCATTCAAGATTTATTTACATTTTTATACCTTGACATAAAGTCCGCTTCAAGCCTTATACTCAAAAGCAAGAGATCTCGCCCATTTGACGATAAAACGGAGGGAAACTTTATGGAATATCGGAAACTTCCCCGAGGCGGGGAAACCATCAGCGTCCTGGGCATGGGCTCCAGTTATATCGGCGCGGCGCCGGAACGGGAAATCTGCGAAACCGTAACGGCGGCGGTGGAGCAGGGGATCAATTATTTTGATCTGGCCGCCGCAGACGCCAACCCCTTCCCCGCTTACGGCAAGGCTTTGGCCGGCGTTCGGAATCAGGTTTATTTCCAAATCCATTTCGGCGCCAACTATGAAACCGGCAAATATGGCTGGACCTGCGACTTGGAAACCGTCAAACGCTCTATCGATTGGCAGCTGAGCGCCTTGAAAACCGATTACATCGATTTCGGCTTTATCCACTGCATCGACAAACCGGAGGACCTGGAACAATACGTCGCCGCCGGCGTCCTACAGTATATTCAAGATCTGAAGGCCCAAGGGGTCGCGCGGCATATCGGCGGCTCCACCCACTCCCCCGCGCTGGCCGACAAGCTGCTGGATTTTGGATTGTTGGACATGATGATGTTCAGCGTCAACGCCGCCTACGACTATAAACAAGGGAGCTATGGCATCGGCGAAGTAGACCAGAGGATGAACCTTTACCGCCGCTGCCAGAAGGAGGGCGTGGGCCTTTCCGTCATGAAGCCCTTTGGCGGCGGCCAGCTGCTGGACGCCAAGACCTCCCCCTTCCAAAAGGCCCTGACTCAATACCAGTGTCTCCAATATGCGCTGGATAAGCCGGGCGTCCTGACCGTCCTGCCCGGCGTCCGCAATCGGGACGACTTGAACCATTTGCTGGGCTTTTTCAGCGCTGAGCCGGAGGAGCGGGATTATTCCATCATCGGCAATTTTACGCCCCAGGACGCCGAGGGAATCTGCGTGTACTGCAACCACTGCCAGCCCTGCCCGGCGGGCCTGGACGTGGGCCTGATCAACAAATATTACGACCTATCCTTGGCCGGCGACGACATGGCCAAGGATCATTATCAAAAGCTGCCCCTGAAAGCCGGCGCCTGCGCGGGCTGCGGCCACTGCGAATCCCGCTGTCCCTTCCATGTAAAGCAAATCCAACGGATGGCCGAAATCAAGGCGTATTTCGGCGAATAGCGCCGGCGGGCGCGGTTCCGGTCGCCGGGATCGTCCATTCCGCCCGGCCTTCTCAATCTCCTCTCAATTTCTCTCTATCAGCCAAAGGGCCGGCGTTTTGCCGGCCTTTTGGTTTGCTGTTCTAATCCTTCAAGCCGCTGTTGGGAATATCGGTAATCAGCATATGCCCCGGCGCGTGCGTCACGGCGAAGGGGGGCTTGGCCTGGGTTACCACATTCTGTGGCGTGACGCCGCAGGGCCAGAACACCGGAATTTCCCCGGACCGCAGCTCCACTGGGTCGCCGTAATCCGGCCGGTCGATATCCCGGATGCCCAGGGCCGACGGGTCCCCCAGGTGAATGGGCGCGCCGTGAACCCGGGGCATGGCCGCCGTAACGTTGGCGGCTCGGATGGCCTGAGCCGGCGTCATGGGCCGCATACTGACCACCATATTCCCGTAAAACGCCCCGGCGGGCCGACAGGGAATATTCGTGCGGTACATAGGCACATTGCGCCCCTGCTCGATATGCCGCACCGGCAGGCCCGCCTCCAGCAGCGCCCCTTCAAAGGAAAAGCTGCACCCGATGAGAAAGCTGACCAAATCCGGCCGCCACAGGGCCTCTGCGTCGGTATATTCCCCAGCCAGTTCGCCCTGTTCATAGAGGCGATATCGGGGAAAATCCCGCGCCAAGTCCAAATCCTGGGCCAGCCATTCCAGCCGGCGGCTGCCGGCGTCGCTGACTTCCAGCACCGGGCAGGCCCGGCTGTTGCGCTGGGCAAACAACAAAAAATCATAGGCCAGCGCCTTAGGCAGGGCGATCAGGTTGCACTGGGCGAAGCACATGCAAAGACCGGCCGTAGGCCCTTGGTATTCCCCTTGACGGATCGCCCGCCGCATCTGGGCGGGGGTATATTGACTCCAATCTCTCATCATGATTGCGCTCCTTTCCAGTTCCAACCTTCCGTCCGCTGTTCTGCCAGCAGCTTTCGGACCTGCCGGAGAACCTCCAGGTTTTCCTCCAGGCTTAGGCCGTCCACCGTCAGCTCCTGGCGGCCGGTGACGCCGTCCACGCCGCCGGCGGCCACGACCCGGGCCAAAATCTCCGCTTCCTCTTGGTCGCTGGGCAATAGGGCCCGGCCCGAGCAAAAGGAGAGCAGCGCCTCGACGCCCCAGCCCCACCAATTGGAAACGCCGGCCGCCAATGGGATATCCGCCGCCAAATCGGCGCAGATCAAGGCCCCCTGGGGCACGCCGGCGCAAATCTGTTGGGCAAAGGCGCCCATGCCCAGCTCGTTTCCTCCGTCGCCCACGGCCATGGAGCAGGGCGCCAAGGCCAGAAGCAAATCGGTATCCGCGATCAGATGGTCTACCACCTGACCCCGCATATTGTGGAAATGGCCGTCTCTCCCCTTGCCCGGCCGTTCAATGGCTATAACTAGGTCGGGCTGTTCCCGCTCCATCAAGCGCCGGCAGGCCTCCGCCGCCCCCCGCTGGGGGAGGATCCCCACCCGGGCCTCCGGCGCCCGGCAGGCGCAGGCGGCCTGGAGCAGCGGCCCAGACCATCGGTCGGTAATCGCCAAAACCCCCTTGCCCAAAGCGGTCAGGCCGTGGGCGATGTGGGCGGCGCCCACGGGGCCGTCTGTCTCCCCCACGCCCCGGCAGGCCACCGGAAACCCGGCGACAATCAAAACCCGCCGGGCCTTTGTCAGCGTTTCCGCCGCTTTCGCCAGATCCGGCGGCGGCAGGGAGGCCAGCAGCCCCCGCCTGCCTGGGTCCCGGGACAATATTCGAGTCAGCCCCTGGGCAAATGATGCAAACTCCCGCATTTTTCTCTACTCCCCGTTGTTATTTTTTATATTTTCCTTTTTGTAATGAAAAAACAAAAAGACCCGCCGAAAAGACGCCCCGTAAGCCTGTCGGCTCCGGACGCTTCAGCGGGTCTTGCCGCCCTCGGGGAACGCCGGCAAAGGCGGCCCCAGGCGGTAAAACGCTTTGTATTTGCTTGACGTTATAAAACAATGATCCGCCCGGACGCCGCCGGACGGTCTATGACGTAAAAACGGACGAAACAGCAGGGCCGGCCGCTCTGCAAACAGCCTCCCCTTCTGCTTTTGATTATACCCTTCGCCCCCGGCCTTGTCAAGAAAAGAGGCGAGGCTTTCGACCTTGTCAGCCGATGCGAAATATGGTAAACTATCGGCAAGGCGCTGCTGTAGGCGTTGACGGTCGATCCCCTGCGACACAGGGGCGAGACTTCTTTAACATACGTCCCCGATGCTCCGGCAAAGGGGGTGAGGCCATGTATGTGACATATAGCGATCTGGTCCAGCTTGGGCTGCTGATCTGCGCTGTCATTGGGCTTTGCCTGAACGTAAAAAAGAAGTAACCGTCCCCCTTACCAAGGCCGCGGTTACTTCTAAAAAGTAATCCAGGGGATCGGCCGCCTATAGCGGCGCCCCCTTTTTCTGCGTCTATTATACCCCCTTTCCGCGGCCTTTGTCAAGGCCGGCGGGAGGGCCGGGGCAAGGAGGGTTTCCCATGTCCTATCCCGCCACAACCGTATTTCTCACCGGCCAGGCCAAGCCCGCCCGGGAGGACGCCATCGCCCAGGTTCACGGGGTTTTTTACCTGAGTCTGGTGGTGGATACCGCCGACAACCGGATTGTGGACGCCCAATGCAACTCCATTTTGCCCATGACGGACCGTTTTGTCCATTCCCTGGTGACGGGGTATGATATCTTGAACCAGATGGAGGAAATGGAGGCCCAAATCCGCAGCCGGTATTTCGCCCTGACCCAGCGGGCCCTGCTGGCCTGCCTCAAGGACGCCCGCAGCCAATACCTGAACCTGCTGCGCCGCTGGGAAAAAAATTTGCCCCCCTCCCCTTAACTTTTACAAAAAGCGTCCGATGATAGAAGTGAAAGCGCTCCTCAAGGACGAGGAGGCGGGGCCGGAGAGCGAAAACGGCCCATCAAACGTTGATTTCAGCCGGTCTGCAGCCGGATGAGATAGAGAAGGCGCTAACTTTGGCCGAGGCTGGCCAGCGACGCCAAGGCGCGGCGCAAACGACCCCATAAGCCGGGCGAATGGATTTGCCCGAGGTAAGAAAAGGAGTTTCTTTTTTTATGCGTATTCAACATAATATCATGGCGATGAGCGCCTACCGGAACTACACCAACAACGTTTCGGCGATGAAGAAGAACCTGGAGAAGCTGTCTTCCGGCTACAGGATCAACCGCGCCGGCGACGACGCCGCCGGCCTGGCCATCTCCGAGAAGATGCGGGCCCAGATCACCGGCCTGGAAACCGCCCAGAAGAACGCCAAGGACGGCATTTCTCTGGTGCAGACCGCCGAAGGCGCCTTGACAGAAGTCCATGATATGCTGAACCGTATGGTGGAGCTGGCCACCCAGTCCGCCAACGGCACTTATGACAACACCACAGACCGCGCCCAGATGCAGAAGGAAGTCAACCAGCTGCTGCAAGAAATCGACCGCATTGCCGACAGCTCCAACTTCAACGGCATCAACCTGCTGGACGGCTCTCTGGGCCTGAATAAGGATGCGCTTGCTATCACCACCGCAGGCTATCAAGGCGAAAGCTCTGTGACCGGCCTGTTTGGCGATCTTCCTGACGCTGGCGATACTAAAATCACCAACACCATTCTGCACACAGACGGCACCAAGGGCGTGAAGGGCTCTTTTACTCTGGACTTCAGCCAGATCTTAAAGAAAGCAGCTGCTGGCGCTAATGCCACAGTTGATGTTAAAATTGGTACTTTGACGCAGACTATCGCAGCTGCTGACGCCACTACTGACCTGGATGGTAAAACAATTGTTTCAAAATTGATCGGCACAGGCGGTGCTCTGGAGGGCGGGCTTGTTATCAAAGCCGATGGCACACTTGCAAAGGGCCAAGGCCATACAGCAGCTGTGGGCGATGTCAAGTACACCGCTACCAACAACAATGATGGTACTGTCACCTTTAAGCTGACCGACATCTGCACAACAGCTGGCGCGTTCGCCGCGGTTGGCGACACTGACGCTGATTTGGCGAAGCTGTCCGCTATCCCTGACGCCGCTAAGAACGCCCATAAATTGAACTTCGATGTAGAAGTTAAAAACAACGCTACTGGTGCTGGCGCGTTAACCGGTACTGAAAACGTGGCCGCCACAAACATCACCGCTACTGTCAAGGCTGAGGCTGGCAAACTGGCCAACTTTGTCTTGGATATTGATGTGACCAAGCTCCAGGACGGCATGAAGCTCAAGGTGGGCGACAAGGAAGTTACTGTGGCTCTGGGCAAAAACAGCGCTTATAAAAACGCTTCTGGCACTAAGCTGGATCTGACCGATATGGAAGCCGCCGATCTCTCTGGCAAGAAGGTTGACGTTCTGGACCGCATGACTGCCGCCCTGTCCGGCAACAATTATTTCACCGTGGGCCAGAGCGCTGACAACAAGCTGACCTTCTCTGAAATTGCCGATGGTTCTGGCGTCAGTGCGCTTGACGACGCTCACAAGGCCGAGCTGACTTCCATCGACAAAATCACGGCTTTGTTCTCCTCCAAGATGCCGGAAAGCAACGCCAAGACCAACATCGCTATCACCCCCAGCAAGCTGACCGAGGGCAACACTGTGAGCATCGGCGATAAGAAATATGTGTTTACCAAGGACGCCACTCAAACAGCTCCCAGCGGCACCACCTATATTGATATCAATAACGCCGCTACGGGTCTGGCGACTGCGTTGACTGCCGACGGCTTTAACGCTGTCGCAAACGGCGACACTGTGACGATTACCGCCGCCGCTAAGACAGACTCCGCTCCCCAGGTTCTGGGCAAGGGTCTGACCCTGCAAATCGGCGATACAGCGGATAGCTTCAACCAGCTGAACGTGGCCGTTCAGGATATGCACTCCGGTTCTCTGGGCATCGGCAAGCTGGATATTTCCAGCGAAGAAGCCGCCCAGGCCGCTACCGACAAGATCAAGGCCGCTATCAACACGGTCTCCGACGTCCGCGGTACTTTGGGCGCTACCCAGAACCGTCTGGACCACACCATCAACAACCTGTCCGTCATGACAGAGAACATTCAGGACGCCGAGTCCAGCATCCGCGACACAGACGTGGCCGCCGAGATGATGGCTTACACCAAGAACAACATCCTGATTCAGTCCGCCCAGGCCATGCTGGCCCAGGCCAATCAGGTTCCCCAGGGCGTTCTGCAGCTGCTGCAATAAGCAGAACCCAAGCTCCCTCTTATGGGAAAACAGAAAGGAGCTGGCCGGTTGGCCAGCTCCTTTTTTGGGTAAGCGGCGGCGAGGCCCCGGGGAGGGGGCGAATCCCCTTCGCCCTCCCCCCGGAGCCCCGCTCCAAAGTTAAACCATCCGCTCCTTGGCCAAGCGCTTTACTTCGTCAAGAGGAAGACCAGAATACTTAGCGACTTTTTCTTCAGGCAATTCTCCCTCTTCCAGCATCTTTTTCGCATTCTCCAGCTGGTTCATTTTCATGCCCGTCTGAATGCCTTCCCGAATGCCTTCTTCACGCTCTTCACGCCGCATTTCTTCCATCGCTTTACACATAATCGCAACTCCTTTCTTGCTTTCCTTAAAAAATCGTACCCGTTGGGCCAAGACGTTATAGTGCATATCCGCCGGATCTGTGCAAGAGAAATCGTGCATCAGCCGGCCCAAGGGGCTGTCGTCCCGCCAAGCCCCGTTGACATACAGGATATGCGAACCGTCTCCAAATATTTCGCCGGAGCCCAAAATGCAGCGCTCCACTTGGTAAAGAGGCTTTCCCTGGCCGATGACGTCGCGCTCGGTGATAAAGACCACATAGGTTTCCGGCAGCTGGTCAAAATCTTCGCCTTTTTCCAACAAATTGGCGTCCATCATGCTGGAATTATATCGAGCCCGCCGCCGGCCGGCCCCTCGGTCTGCCCGCTGGATTTCCACATTGATTTTCCGCCCCTGGCTGTCTGTGGCCAAAATATCCAGCCGCACCGAGCGGTTGAGCAGATTTTCCACAAATACCTGAGTGCGCACGTCCAACACCTCCAAATCCGGCGCTTCCAGCACAATGCGCAGCACCAACTGGATGGCGGCTTTGTCATGTTCAAAACACTTGGTGAGGAAATCGTCGTCCATCAGCCGGAAATTCCGCAGACGCTGCAAATCCTCCTGGTGTTTCTGTTGGGCCCGTTGCGATTGATTCATCTTTCTTCCCCCTGCGCCCTCCCGGGCTCTGATTGCATTCTCTATTGAATATTTTATCATATCCACCCTTATGTTTCAAGAATCTGCCGTCTCTCCGTCCCCTTAAACCTATCAACATCAAATCCTAAAAGGAGGAATTTTCTCATGTCGCAAACGCCGAAAAGCGTTTTGGTCGATAAAGACCTGCGCCCCGCTTACTACGACGATTTCCATTGCCTGGCCGCCGGCTGCCGCCTTTCCTGCTGCAAAGGCTGGCGCATCAGCTTTGATAAAAAGGATTACCTCTCCTTAAAACGGGAAAACGGCTCGCCTCAGCTCAATCAAATACTGGAAAGCGGCTTACGCCGCATTCGCCGGGGGCCGCTGTCCGAGATCCACTACGGCGAATTTGTGATGACGGGCGGCTCCTGTCCCCTGCTGCGGGAAGATTGCCTGTGCGCCCTCCAGGTGGAAAAAGGCCATGAAGCCCTGCCCTTCGTCTGCCGCTCTTTCCCCCGGTCGGAGCGCTCCCAGATTTCCGGTTATCTGGAGCGCTCCCTGAGCCCTGCCTGCGAGGGCGTGTTGGCTCTGCTGTGGAATTTGCCGGACGGTGTGGATTTCCTCTCCGATCCGCTGCCAAAAGGCCCCTTCCAGCGCCATACCTTTGGCGAAGACGAGTATTTGCAGCCCAATTTTCAGGAGATTCGCTCGGCCTGTATCGACCTACTGCAAGACCGCCGCTTTCCCCTGCCCCGCCGCATTCTGCTGATGGGCCTGTTGCTCAACGACTTGATGGAAGGCCAGCGGGATGTATCCCGCTGGCTGGCAAAGGCAAGCTCTTTGCCAGCGGACGCGCTGCCTCCCGAAATTTTGAATCAGTCTGGTGAAAAATCCCTGCCCATGTTCCTCAGCAATAACCTAAAGGTGCTGCTGGGCCTTTCGACCTCCAACGGGGAGTTCCCCAAGCTCCAGAGCCAGATCCTCAGCGCTATGAAAATTGAGATGCGCCTGAATTCCTCCCAAGCCACCGTCCCCAGCGCCCCCTATCTGCGCGCCAGGGAGCGCTTTGAACAACAACCCCAGGCCGAATACTTTATGGAAAATCTGATGGTTTCGCTGTTTTTCCATCTGCATTTGCCCATCGTGTCCGACCTGGAATCCATGTGGAAAAGTTATGTGAATTTCTGCAATCTCTATTCCTTCTATCGTTTTATGGCCGTCATGAGCTGCCGGGAAAACGCCGGCGAATTTCAGGAGGAGCTGTTTCGGTGCATAGTCCACGCCAGCCGGGGCCTGATTCACAACGGCGCCCATCAAGCCTCTCTGCGGGATGATCTATTCAAAAATGGCAGCGCTACCCTGGCCCATATGGCCATTCTGCTGGGCAATTAAACCGGGATATAAACAAACCTTCCAAAAGCAAAAACGGGCCTTTAAAGCCCGTTTTTTTGTCGCAATCAGCTGCTTGGATTCATCTTTTCCGTTATAATTCATCTTGCTTTCTCTTTTAGGAGCGTATACAAAAAAGCAAAAAAGGAAGCCGCGGCTCTTGTGGGGAACCGCGGCTTGAGGGGTGTGGTGGG
>CAJUIK010000051.1 GCA_910585875.1 uncultured Eubacteriales bacterium
AAAAACGCCCTGGTGGGTCTCCCCGTCCTCGCCCACCAGACCCGCCCGATCCACCCCGATCACCGCCGGCAGACGGCCGATGGCCAAATCGTGGATCATCTGGTCGTAGCCTCGCTGAAGGAAGGTGGAATAGATGCAGCACACCGGCTTCATCCCTCCGGCGGCCAGCCCGCCGGACATGGCGACGGCGTGTTCTTCCGCAATGCCCACGTCGAAAAAGCGGTCTGGATGGGCCCGGGCAAACTGCCCCAGGCCGGCGCCGTCCTCCATAGCGGCGGTGACGGCGCAGATCCGAGGGTCTTCGCGGGCCATTTCCGTCAGACAAGCGCCCATCGCCGAGGAAAAATTCTCTCCAGAGCGTTTTTTAGGCGCTCCGGTTTCCACATCGAAGGGCGCTACGCCGTGGAAGCTCTCCGGGCTGCGCTCCGAAGGGCCGTAGCCCTTGCCCTTGACGGTTTTGAAATGCAGCACGACGGGCCGGCGCAGCTTTTTGGCCTCGGTCAGCAGGTATTTGACGGTTTTGACGTCGTGGCCGTCCGCCGGGCCCAGGTAGGCGAAGCCCATCAAGTCAAAAATCGTGGGCCGCAGCACGGCGGATTTCACCCGGCGTTTCAGGGCGGAAACCCGGCCCACAGCCTCTTCGCCCCACTGATAGCGGAGAAACATGGCCTTGGTTCGGCTTTTCAAATCGATATATTGGGGCTTCAGCCGGATGCGGGACAAGCGCTTGGCCACAGCGCCCACGTTGGGGCTGATGGACATCCCGTTGTCGTTGTAGATGACGATCAGCGGTTCGCCCGATTGGCCGGCGTCGTTCAGCGCCTCATAGGCCATGCCGCCGGTCATCGCGCCGTCTCCGATGACGCAAATCACATGGGAATCCTCTTCCCGCAGCGTCCGAGCCCGAGCCAAGCCCAAGGCCGCCGAAACAGCGGCCGAAGCGTGGCCCCCCACAAAAGCGTCGTGAGGGCTCTCCCAGGGCCGCGGGAATCCGCTGATCCCCCCAAACTGCCGCAGAGTGTGAAATTCGTCCCGCCGGCCGGTGAGCAGCTTGTGGATATAGCATTGATGGCCCACGTCATAGAGGATTTTATCCTTTGGCGAGCGGAATACGCTTTCGATGGCGACGGCAATCTCCACAATGCCCAGGTTGGAAGCCAAATGCCCCCCTGTCTGGGAAACGCTGCTCACCAAAAACAGCCGGATTTCTGCGCAAAGGGCTGCCAGCTGCCCCTCCGTCAGCTTGCCGACGTCGTGAGGCGAGTCGATATGGGAAAGCAACGGATATGCGTCCATACTAATTTCGTTCCCCCAAAAACCTGCGATTTTCGGGGCCCCCTTTTTTCTTGAATAAATTTGTGGACCTCCGCCCCTGCCGGCGGTCTACGCGGTCCGAGCCGTCAGACTTTGGGCCAGCTGCTGCAAAAACTCCGAGCCGGGCGCAGGGGCGATCTCCTGCACGGCCTGCTCAGTCAGCTGCCGAACCATGCGGCGGCACTCTTCCAGACCGTAAAAGGAGACGAAGGTGGTTTTGCCCTGAGAGGCGTCGCTGCCAATTGGCTTTCCAAATACCGCCGGATCCCCCTCGCAATCCAGAATGTCGTCTTGAATCTGGAACGCTAAGCCCAGATTATCGGCGTAATGCCGGGCCCGCTGCATGATTTCCCCTTCTTCTCCGGCCAGGGCGCAGCCGGCGGCGCAGGCGGCCAGCAGCAGCCGGCCGGTTTTCAGCCGCACCATCTCCTCCAGCTGCTGGGCCTGGGGCTTTTCTCGCTCAAAGGCCAAATCCATCGTCTGGCCGCCGATCATCCCCTCCATGCCGGCGCAGAAAGCCGCAATAGAGGCCGCTTTCATGGCCCAAGCCGGCTGAATCCGAGGGCAAGCCTGGCCCAGCATGACTTCAAAGGCCCGAGTCAGTAAGCCGTCTCCGGCCAGCAGAGCCATGGCCTCGCCATACGCTTTGTGGTTGGAAGGCCGCCCCCGGCGCAGGTCGTCGTCGTCCATACAAGGCAGGTCGTCGTGGATCAGGGAATAGGCGTGAATCATCTCCAAGCCGCAGGCAAAGGGCAGAGCGTCTTCCGCCTGACCGCCGCACAGGGCGTAACACTCCATCAACAGGATGGGCCGCAGCCGTTTGCCCGGCGCCAACGCGCTGTAGCGGGCGGCGGCGAAGAGGGTTTCCAAGGGCCCCTTCTCGGCGGGCAGATAGCGCTCCAACCCCTGTTGGATCAGCTCGGCGTAACAGGCCATTTTGTCTTCCAGCCGCGTCATTCCCCGGCCTCCTCTTCAAAGGGCCGGGTTTCCGGCCCCTGGGGGCCTTTGACCAGCAGGCTGACCTTTTGCTCCGCCTGATCCAGGGCCGAGGAGCATTTTTTGATCAGCCCGGCCCCCTCTTCAAAAAGGGCCAGGCTCTGGTCCAGAGGGGCGTCTCCCCGCTCCAGCAGGCGGACGATCTCCTCAATGCGCTTCATCGCCGTTTCAAACACAAATTGTTCAGCCATATCTCCATCCTCCTATCCGTTACGCTGCCGGACCTCTTCCACCAGGCAATCGGCCTCCCCTTGATGCAGCCGCACCCGGACCCGGTCGCCGGCCTGCAAATCCCCGGCGGTTTTCACAATCTGGTCGTCTTTCGTCATAAACCCATAGCCTCGGCCCAGCACCTTTAGAGGGCTCAAGGCGTCCAGCGCGGCGGCCCGGCCGATAAAAGCCTTCCGCCGGCGGCTCACGGCCTCCCGGGCGGCGGAGGCCATCCGCTCCTGGCTGAAAGATAGGTTCAGCCGCAGTTCGTTCAGGTATTCTCCGGGGCTTTGCATGATTTTCTTGGAGGCCGCGGCCTCCAAGCGCTGGCGAAGCTGCTGAACCTTCCGCTTCTCCGCCAAAATCGCCCGACTGGAAAGATCCCGCAGCCGCAGCAGCAGTTCGTCCTGGTCGGGCGCGGCCAGCTCGGCCCCGTTGGAAGGGGTGGCCGCCCGCAAATCCGCCGCATAATCCGCGATGGTGATATCCGGCTCGTGGCCCACGGCGGAAATCACCGGAATGGAGCAGCGGTAAAGAGCCCGGGCCACGACCTCTTCATTGAAGGCCCACAGGTCTTCAATGGAGCCGCCGCCCCGTCCCGCGATAATCAAATCGGCCAGCCGATACCGGTCGATATAATCCAGCATATCGGCGATTTGCTGGGCGGCCCCCTCCCCCTGGACTTTCACCGGACAAACCAGCGCCTGACAGAGGGGCCAGCGCTTTTTCAAAATGCGCAGCATATCCCGAACGGCGGCGCCGGTGGGCGAAGTGACCAGGGCGATCCGCCCCGGATAAAGGGGCAGAGGCTTTTTATGTCCCTTGCTGAAAAGCCCTTCTCGATAGAGCTTCTCCTTCAGCTGCTCAAAGGCCATGTACAGGGCGCCCACGCCGTCCGGCGCCATTTCGTTGACGTAAATCTGGTACTGTCCGCTTTTGGGGAACAGGCTGACCCGGCCATAGGCGATGACTTTCATACCCGATTCCGGCCGGAATCGCAGCTTGCTTGCCGCCGCGGCGAACATCACGCCGCTGACCGCCGCGTTTTCGTCCTTCAATGTGAAATAGCAGTGACCGGAAGAATGGATTTTGAAATTGGAAAGCTCCCCCCGCAGGCACAGGGATTGGAGAGGCGCCGTGTTGTCCAACAGGGCTTTGATATAGTTGTTTAGCTGGGTGACGGTAATGGGTTTGGCGTTCAATCGGATTCCCCCTTTTCCAGAGCCGCCAGCACAGCGGCGCCGACGGCGTTGTCTCCATTGCATCCTTTGGCGGCAAACACAACCTCCGGCCTGCCGGCAAAGGCCCGCTGCATCTGGCTGGAGGCTGTGACGCCGCCGGAAAACAGCAGGGGCAGCCGGTATTGCTCCAAGGCCTGCTCTGTAATTCGCTCTACCGCTTTGACTATGGATTGGAGGACAAAAGCGGCCGTCTCCTCCGGCGGCGCGCCCTGCCGAATCCGCTCTTCAAATTTATTTTCCAGGCCGGAGAGAGAAAACTCCAGCCCCCGGCTTTTAGGGACAAAGGGACGGATCTCCCCTTGCGCCCTCTGAGCCAGCTTGTCCAGATGAATACCGCAGGGAAAGGGCAGGCCCAACCGGACCCCGGCCCGGTCGACGACCTGCCCGGCGGCCAAATCCGCCGTCCCTCCAATTCGGGAGACCTTGAGCCTGGTTTCCGGGCAGGGCTCCGCCAGCAGCAGCTCGGTGGTCCCGCCGGAAAGATGCCAGGAGAGAAAGGGCTTTTCCAACCAATCCAGCCGGTCCACCGACCAAAGGGCGGAAGAAATATGCCCCTGCTGATGGGAAAAAGCGAAGGCGGGAACCCCCAGGACGGCGGCGCAGGTCTGGGCCGCCGCCTGCCCCGCCAGAAAGCAGGGCATATAGGAATCCTGCCGATTCCGAGGGCGGGCGGAATAGCCTACGGCGGCTATGGGGCGCCGCTCCCCCGCCTGGGCGAACAGCTCTTCCGCCACTTCTCCCAGCTGCCGGACGTGCTGAAACAGAGCTTCGCTCTGGCGCAGGCCCAGCGTCCCCGCCGGCGTCTCCAAAAAACGGCCTTGACCAATGGCCTGGCCGTTTTGGCTGTCGTACAGCGCGGCGGAGGTTTTATAATTGCTGGTGTCGAACCCGAGAAACCAGGCCATTCCAATCAGCTCCTTTTTCCGATAAAATTCGACGGATTTTCAAAGACTATTTGGCCTGTTCGGGCAGCTCGTTGGCGATGAAAGAGGCCAGCACGCCGTTGACAAAACTCGCCGTTTCCGGGGAATCATAGCGTTTGCAAAGCTCCAAGGCCTCGTTGACAGAGGCGCCCACGGGAATCTGCAGATACAGCATTTCATACATGGACAGCCGAATGACGCATTTGGCCACCCGGGAGATGCGGGAGACCGACCAGCCTACCGCATATTTTTCGATATATGTATCCAGCTCCGGCCCGTGGGTCAAAACCCCCGCGGAGGCCCGGTTCAGATAATCCGTCTGATCCTCGGAGATCTCGGCCCGATACAGCTCGTATTCCCCGGCCAGCGATTCAAAATGCTCCAGCGTCAGAGCGTCTTTGACAAAGCGCTCCGGGGATTTTTCCGAATATTCCCCAGAATAAATCATGTGCAGGACGATTTCCCGCGCTTCTCTTCTGTTCATAACTCCATCCATTCCGCCGCCTGGGGCGACAAATTTTTCGGCTCTCCCCAACCTGTCGGTTTTCGTCAAGCCAGGCGGCGGGCGCCGCTTCTTGTATTATACACAATCTCGCCAGAAAATAAAAGAGCTCTGGGCCACATTCCGGCAAAAAAGCCCGGCCGTTACCCGGCCAGGCTCTCTTTCCGCTCGCCGGAGCGAAGCGGCTATTTTTTGGGCAGCTGGATGCCGTTGACTTGGACGTCTACTCCAGCCACCCGGATGCCCGTCATGGATTCCACGGCGTTTTTCACATTCTTTTGCAAATTCCTGGCCACCTCGGTCACCGAGCTGCCATATTGCAGGATGACGCTGCACAGCACGGCGCAGCCCTGGCTCTCCTCATCGAAGCTGATTTTGACGCCCCGGGCCAGGCTGCGGCGGGCGCCCAGCATCTCGCTGATCTCCGCCCCCATGCTGGCGGCGGGGGCGGCGACCCCTTCCGTCTCGCACATGGCGATTGCGGCGATGGAGGCCGCCACATCCTCAGAAATTCTGATATTCCCTTCGGGGCTGTCCTCGCCGCAAGGCCAGTATTCCTTCACGTCGCTCATTTCCGTTTCCTCCTCGGATGATGTGTATGTATTCTCTATTCTAACCCATCCGAGGGCGGGAAGCAAGGAAAATCAGGCGGTTTCTATAATTTGAATGGCGTCCGCCGCAAACTCTGTCTCGCTGATGACGATATCCCGGATTCTGGCCGCGTCCTCGGCCTGCAAACCCTGCTCGGTCTTGTGGACGATGACGTTGACGCCGTCGTCGTTGATAAAGGTCACGCAGTCCTGATACCCTTTGGCGACCACCAGGTTTTCAATCCGGGCTTCTTTCAGCGCGTTTTCCGCCATGGCGGAAATGGAGGCTTCCGCCTGCTCTCTGGACTGCTGGTCGGCGTTCTGATTCTCGCTGGTTTGCTTGAAAATGCTTACCGCTTCGTCCCGGGCCTTTTGGCGGGAAAGCCGGGCCTGGGAGAAATAATCGGAGGCCGCCGCAGCCGTCTGGTCGTCCCCCGCCGGGTCCAAATCGGCGATTTCCGATTGCCCAGGCTCGGTTTTATCCACCATCTGGCTTTCTCCCAGGATTTTAGGGTCTTCAAATTCTCCAGCTTCATTGATCTGCTGGTCTCCCCGCTGATAGCTCCAGTTGAGATATGCCGCCACGCAGAGCATCAGGGCGATGACAGAATAAACGGCGCTTCTTCTTTTGATGACCATGGTTTGTCTCCTCCTGCTTATTTCATTTTTGAGATTTGGATGCGGTCCGCCGGGATGCCGGTGAGGGCGCGGACGGCTTGCGTCACCTCCAGCCGCACCTGGGGGCTGCCAGCCCCTTGGCACACCACCAGGGCGCCTTGATATTCCGGCCCGCTGACGCTGGAAGCCACCGGCTCTTCCGTCCCCCCGCCGCTGACTACCGCCAGCTGGCTCTGGTATTCGCCGGCCGTCTGGATATCGCCTCCGCCCCGGCTGCTGGTATTGTAGGCAAAATTTCGCTCCGCCCCCCGCCGGACCGTCAGCATCACCTGCACCTGGCCCACGCCCTCGATCTGCCCCAGCAGCCCGGCCAGCCGGTCCTCGGCGGCCTGGATCTCCTCAGCCCCCGGCGGGCTGAGGGAGTCCGAGCCGGCTTGTTGGGCTTCCGGGGCGCTTTTGCCCGGCTGCATGGCCAGCAGCAGCCCCACGCAGCAGGCAATCAGGACATACTTATATTTATCAAGGTTTTTCCGAATATATTCCGGCAGAACCAACTTATTCTTCATCCTGTCCCCCTTCCCGGATCTCAACCTGCTCCTCCGTCAGACCCAGCTGAGCGGCGGCCCGCAGCAAGCCCTGCCTCTGTTCCGAGGTCAAAGAGCCCTCCGATTGGTATTCCGCCCGCTCCAGGAACAGCAGATTGCCCTCCTCCAGCCGAGCCTGGACCGAGGCGCGGCCGGGCGCCCCCAAGCTCCGGGCCTGGTTTTCCAGATACTCCTCCGCCCCCCGGCAGACGGCCTGACGCTGGCTTTCCGCGCTCTGCTCCAAGGCCTGCCGGGCCTCTTCTTCCATCTGCCGCCGGAAAACCTGGCCCTCCTCCAAAGTCAGCCGCAGAGAGGGCAGCGCGGTAAAGACCACGATCACCGTCAGGCTGGCGCAGCACAGGCGCACGACGGCCTGCTGGCCGCTGTCCTTCACCAAGGCCATGGCCAAAGCGCAAAGCAGGCCGCAGGCGCAAAGCCGCTGGGCCAGCAGGCCCATTCCCTCCAACATCGGTTTCTCCCCCCTTTGCCCTTTGCAGCGGCGGCGCCCGTTGACTTACGCCCCGCCGATCACCACGGTACACGCCACAATCGAGATAAACGTCAAAGCGCAGCAGGCGGCCAGCAGGCCCAGCAGCACACTGTAAGCGTCTCCCACCGCCTCCACCATTTTGGATATGGCGCCGCCGGCGAAGGAATGGCTCAAGGCGGCGGTCCCTTTATAGACGGTCATAAAGCACAGGCAGCGGACGAAGGGCGTCAGGCAGACGGCCACGGCCCCGATCATTCCCATGACGCCCACCCCGTTTTTCAGCACCCGGGCGCCGGCGAGCAGGGTGTCCGAAGCGTCGGATAAAATGGAGCCCAACACGGGCACCACCCCGGATATGGTGACTCGAGCTGCCTTGGCCGCCGCGGCGTCCGCCCCGGCGGACATGACGCCGCTCATGGTGATATACATGGTGAAAACCGTGAGCAGCGCCTTGAAAGCCGCCATGCACAGCCAGCGAATCAAGCCCGCCGCCTTTTGCAGCAGCGGTCCTCCGGCCGCCAACCCCGCCGCCCACAGGACGATGGTCAGCCGCACGGCGGGAAACACCAGATTTTTCCCCAGGTTCACCAGCAGCCCGGCAAAAGCCAGCGTGGCGCTGGAGGCCACGGCCGAGGAGACTGGGTTTCCCGAAGCGGCCATAGCCGCTGCAAAGGAGGGCAATAGCGTCTTGAGCAGCGCGTCCAGCTGATCCAGGGCCTGGCCGCAGGCGGAAACCAAGCTGCCCGCCCCGGAAAGGGCCAGCGCCGCCACGGCGCACACGCCGGCGACATTCAGCGCCTCCGCCGGCAGGCTCAGGCCGGAGGCCTCCGCAAAGCCCTGCCCCAAGCTGATGAGCGCGCATACCGCTAAAATAGTCAGCGAAGACCGGCAGGAATCCTGCAAATGGCTTCGCAGGGATTGACCCGCCTGCCGCCACAGGGATTGAGCGGCCTTTTCCACCATTCCCTCCCCGGTTTCCTCCGCAGCCTGACGGGCGGCTTGGGGCAGCTGCCGCCGCAGTTCCTCCAAGGGCTGGGCGGCGGCCCAGCAGATCAGCAGCGGCGCCAACAGGGCCAGACAAATCCATTGTTTCATACTTCCCTCCTCATCCGGCCCCAGCTAAGCTCAGCGCCCGCTGAAGCAGCGGCAGCGCGCAGATCAAGCCGCAGACGGCGCCGCACAGCTCCACCTTGGCGGCCAAAGCCCGCTGGCCCTGGTCTCGACAGAGTTCCGCCGTCAGCCGGGCGCACAGGGCGACGCCGACGCCCTTATACAGCGGCGCCAGCAGCTCCCCGTCCAATCCCGCCCCCAAGGCCAGCCGCCGGCAGAAGTCCATCAGCTGCCAAAGCGGAGGCGCCAGCAGGGTCAGCAGCCCCACGCAGGCGGATAACCCGGCCAAAACGGCCGTATGAGGGCTGTACTGACGCAAAAAGGTCAGCACAATCAGGCAGATCAGGGCGAAAGCGCAGGCCCGAAACATCGTCTCCATCCGCTAAAACCCAAAGACGGATTTGATGGTGTTGAACAAGGCGCCGATCTGCTCCACGATGATCATCAGCACCACGATCAGCCCGGCCAAGGTGGTGAGCATAGCCTGCTCCTCCCGGCCGGAGCGGATCAGCAGCTGGCCCAGCACCGCCACAATGATGCCGATGGCCGCCACCTTGAAAATCAAATCGATCTGCATGTTCATCTCTCCTGTATTTTAGAAAACCGGGCGCTCAAAGGATCAGCAGAGCCAAGGCCGCGCCGCAGCAAAGGCCCCCTGTCCTCCAGATTCTTCCTTGGCTCTCCTGCTCCGCCCTGGCCCGGGCCAAGTTCTGCTCCAGCCTTTGCCGCTGCCGCTCCAGAGCCTGGACCTGGGTCTGGCTGTCATATCGTCCCAGAGCCGGCCCCAAAGCGGCCAGGACGGCGGCGTCCTCTCGGGCCAGGCCCCAATCCCCCTGCTCCAGCAGCTGCCGCAGCAGCTCCGCCGCCGGCCGGTCTGGCTCCTGTTCCAGCAGCTGCCAAAGCCGCCTGAAAAAAGGCCCCGCCTCCCCCGGCGTCTGCCGGGCGCACAGGCGGAAAGCGGCCAAAAGAGGGGTCTGCCTTCCGCCGATCTCAGATTGCAGAAGCGCCAACCCTTCCGCAAAGGACCTTAACGCCGCCGTCCGCCGGGCCAGCATAAAGCTGGTCAAATACCCAGCGTAACCGCAGGACAGAAAAATCAGCGCCGCCCCCAGCCATTTCGTCATCTCGCGCCTCCCTTATCCCATAGACCAGATACTGCCTCTGCCGCCCTCTTCGGCGGATCACAGCCAGCCTGCCGAAAACGCCGGCCTCCAGCAGCCGCCGGTAAACGGGCCGGCGCAGCAGGTCTTGGGGCTCCGCGCCGTGGGCTGTGGCCAGAAACCGGCAGCCGCAGCCGTGGGCCCCGATGATCGCGTCGGCGTCTTTTTCCGTGGTGATTTCGTCCGCCGCCATCAGCTGAGGGCCCAGAGCCCGCAGGGCCGCCTGGATGGCCTGGCTTTTCTCCCAGCCGGTGTTCACGTCCGTATGAGGCCCCACGTCGTATTGGGGAACCCCGTCCCGGCAAGCGGCCACCTCGCCCCGCTCGTCCAACAAGGCCACGTTGTACTGCTGGGAATAATGCCGCACCAGCTCCCGCAGCAGGGTGGTTTTTCCGCCCCCCGGCGGAGAGAGAATCAAAACGCCGCCGGGGCCCTCCTCCGTTTCCAGATAGGGCAGCAAGGGGTCGGCCACGCCTCGAACCTGCCGGGCCAGCCGCAGGTTGGCCCCGGTATAGGATCGAAAGGACAGCAGTTCCCCCCGCTGGTCCACAATCCCTTCGCCGCAAAGGCCCAAGCGGCGCCCGCCGGGTAAAGACAGATAGCCCTGGGCGATTTGCCGGGCGTACGTATGGGCCGAGCGGCCGGTACACCGGGCCACCAGAAGCTCCAAGTCCTCCCGGGTCACAATTTGAGGCGGCCCTTGGGGCGGCAGATGGACGATCTGCCCGCCGCAGCAGGCGGCGAAGGGCTGTCCGGCCCGCAGGCGGAACTCTTCGCATTGTTCTTTCTGTTCCTCCGTCATCTGCCGGGCGGCCTGGCGCAGGCGGTCGGGCAAAAAGGCGGCGGCTTGTTCAAAATCGTTTTCCTTCATCATAAGCGTTCCCTCCGTTACTGCTACCAGTTATACGGCCTGTCCGCCGATTTTAGAACAAAAGAAATGGGACAAAAGAAAAGAGCCGACCATACCGGTCGGCTCTTTTGCCGCGCAGCGCAAACGCGCTGAAAAAACAGTTTATTTTTGAGCCTCGTCATGCTTCTGGCGCCAGAGAAGGCCCGCCGCAGAGAGCCGCGGCGCTCTGCCCGAGCCTTCCATTTGGCGAAGAGCAGGCGGAAATAAACCGCCGCCAACACAGCGGCGTCTACCGGCCGCTTCCTTGGCCCAACCCTTTTCCGCCGCCCCCAGGCCGGCGGATCTTTATTCCTCCGCCGGCAGCATAGCTTGAAACTCTTCCTCGGTGATCACCGTCACGCCCAGCTTTTGGGCCTTTTCCAGCTTGGAACCGGCCTCTTCGCCGGCCAGCACATAGCTGGTTTTTTTGGAGACAGAGGAAGAGGTTTTCCCTCCCAGGCTTTCAATGAGCTTCTGACACTCCGCCCGGGTCGTCTTGCGCAACGTCCCGGTGAGCACAAAGGTCTTGCCCGCAAAGGTATCCCCCGCCCGGCTTTCGGGCTGGGTCATGTTGACGCCGGCCTGCTGGAGCCGCTGGATCAGATGCAGCCCCTGCTGGGAATGAAGCCAGCCGGAAAGGCTCAAAGCCGTTTTCTGGCCGATATCCGGCGTCTCCGTCAGCTGTTCCTCCGTGGCGTCGGTCAAAGCCTGAACGCTGGGGAAGGTCTGGGCCAGCACTTTGGCGGTCTTCTGCCCCACATGGCGAATCCCGAAAGCATAGAGCAGCTTTTCCAGAGGATTTTGCTTGGATTTCTCCAGCTCCTCCAACAGCTTGGCGGCGGACCGCTGGCCCATGCCCTCCAGAGCGGCCACTTCTTCCGCCTTCAAATAATAGAGATCCGCCTGAGAATGGATCAGGCCGGCGTCCAGCAGGCTCTGAACGATGGCGGGCCCCAACCCTTCGATATCCATGGCGTCTCGGGAGGCAAAATGGATGATATTCCGGGCCAGCTGGGCCGGACACTCTGCGCCGGTGCAGCGAATGGCGGCCTCCTCTTCGTCCTCGGAAACCGGAGCGCCGCACACCGGGCAAAAAGCGGGCATCTGGTATTCTGGCAAATCCCCTTCCCGCTTTTCCCAGACGACGCCCAGCACTTCAGGGATGATTTCGCCGGCTTTGCGCACTTGGACGATATCGCCGATGCGGATATCCTTGCTGCGGATGAAATCCCGGTTGTGCAGGGTGGCCCGGCTGACGGTGGTGCCCGCCAGGCGGACAGGCGCCAGTACGGCGTTGGGCGTCAGCGCTCCTGTGCGCCCCACCTGAATGGCGATGTCCAGCAGCTTGGTCTCCTTGACCTCCGGCGGATATTTATAGGCGATGGCCCACCGGGGTGCTTTGGCCGTGCTGCCCAGCTCCCGGCGATAAGACAGCTGGTCCACTTTTACGACGATGCCGTCCATGCCGAAAGCCAGCGCGTCCCGGACGTCCCCGGTCTGCTCGATGAAGCGGATAATCTCCTCCATCGAGCCGGTCCGCAGCCGGGGTTGAACCACCGGCAAGCCCAGCGAAGCCAGGTAATCAAAGGTCTGAGAATGGCTTTCAAAGCCCAGCTCCTCGGCGTTTTGCAGATTGAAGCACAGGATATCCAGCCCTCGCCGGGCGGCCACAGCCGGATCCAGCTGGCGCAGCGATCCGGCGGCGGCGTTGCGGGGGTTGGCGAAAAGCGGCTGCTCCTCCAGCTCCCGCCGGGCGTTGAGCCGCTCAAACGCGCCATAGGGCATATGGACTTCGCCCCGCACCACCAGACGGGGGTATTGGGTTTCCACCTTCAGCGGAATGCTGCGCACGGTTTTCAGGTTTTGGGTGACGTCCTCCCCCACCAAGCCGTTGCCCCGGGTGGCGCCTTGATAGAACAGCCCCTCCCGATAATCCAGCATGACGGAAAGGCCGTCGATCTTCACCTCGGCGGTATAGGCGGCGTCGGGAAACTGCTCTTTGATTTTCTGGTCGAATTCCCACAGCTCTTCATAGGAAAAAACGTCCTGGAGGCTTTCCATGGGATAATCGTGGTTCACTTGCTCAAAGGCTTCCAACGGCTCGCCGCCCACCCGCTGGGTGGGGGAATCGGGCCGGGCAAACTGCGGATACTGGGCCTCAAGCTGACGCAGCTGGAGGGACAGGGCGTCGTATTCAAAGTCTGAAATATCCGGCGCGTCCTGCTCGTAATATTTTTTGGCGTGGACAATCAGCTGATCTGTCAGCTGGTTGATCTGCCGCTCGATTTGTTCGGTAGTCATCCTCATTCCCCTCTAACTTCCCTGCGGCGCCGGTTGGAGCTCCCCTGTCAGTCCCTCCCCCTAGGCGCCGTTGAATGGATAATATTTTCCCGCGCCCTGGCCGCTGATATAGGCGTAGCTTTCGGGCACATTGCCGATCAGCACCGTTTCGGCCACGGAAATCTGGCTGCTGACCGTCACCACGGTTTCCGACCCCGGCGCCAGCACACTCAGCTCCACCGCGGCTTCGATAATCACCTGATGCCGGGTCTGGTTGATGCCGGCGTTGGTAAAAACGCTGATAAAATCCGCATTGGCGGCGCCCAGCGGGATAATCCGCACCGAAACCAACGGGCCCCGACCATAGAAGAAATCGCCCCCCAGGGCGTTGCCGATCGGGATGCGGAGCACGCTGATATCGGTACTGTTCAGTTTTTCCGAAATACGGCTGACAATGCGGGCCTTCATGCGGTTGATCGTCACAATGTCCGTCTGTACCGCCAGAATCTGGCCGAATTGATCC
>CAJUIK010000052.1 GCA_910585875.1 uncultured Eubacteriales bacterium
CTATATCATGTGATATCGCGGCCGGCCTTTGGGGCCTGGCCCTTTTCGGTCTGCTCGGCTCCTCTTCCCTCTTGACATCCCCGCCGCCGGCTGGCATAATAGGGAGTACAACAACATACGGCGTGAGGGAGTAGTTTGCGCGGGCCGTTTGCGGCTCCGTGGCGCGTCAACATACTGGTCTGCGGACCTGGCTCGTCTGAAAGAACAAGACTCATGCTCGGCAGGGCCCCTTTGGGGCCCGGCTGGGCGTGGGCCTTTTTTTGCGCTCCCTGCCGAAAAAAGGAGAATTTTGATGGGAACTGCTACATTGATCCTATTGGCCCTGGGCTTGGCCATGGACGCCACGGCGGCGTCTGTCGCCAACGGCGTCGTCTATCAAAACGTTCGGGCCAAAGACGTTTTGACTTACGCCGCCTTATTCGGCCTGTTCCAGGCGGGGATGCCCGCCGCAGGTTATCTGGCGGGCCGGGGATTCAGCGGCTTGATCTCCAGCCTGGATCACTGGATCGCCCTGATCCTGCTGGGTTTCCTGGGCGGCAAGATGATCTGGGAATCCGTCCGCCAGCTGCGCCAGCCGGAGCAGGCCCCCGAAGCGCGCCGGCTGACGATGAAAATCATGCTGGCCCAAGCCGTGGCCACCAGTATCGACGCCCTGGCCGTCGGCGTGGGCTTCGCCGTGATGCAGGTGAATATCGCCGTCGCCTGCCTGTCCATCGGTTTGATCACCTTTGGGTGCAGCCTGGCCGGCTCCTGGCTGGGCCGGCGCTTCGGCCAGCTGCTGGGCCGGGCGGCGGAGATTTTCGGCGGCCTGATCTTGGTGGTCATCGGGCTGAATATCTTTGTGGAACACGTTTTTGGATGAAAAAGGGCCGGCAAAGCGGGGCCGGGCTTAGTCTGCGCGAGAAGCGGGCGATGCAGATTCCATGGAACAGGGGCCGGGCGTCATGCCCGGCCCCTGTTTGCGTCCCTTTATTCCCAAAGGGTTTCCAGGTCGTTGGAAGGCGGCAAACAAGCGCCGTCTCTGCACAGATAAAAAGTGGTTTTTCCGTCTTTCAGCGGATATTCCGCCTGGGGCGCTTTCAGCAGGCGGACGGCGACGTCCGTCGGGAGGGCCGGCGGCAGGTTCGGCGGGTTTTCCCCTTCCGCCAAAACCACAGTCAGCCGGGGAGGCGGCGCCGTTTCCTCCAGAAGCGCCAGCAGGAACATGGCGCTGCCTATGGGATAGCGGCCGGCTTCGGCGGCCAAAAAATCCAGCTGCCGCCGGGCCAGCCGGATATGGCGCTCTTTGCCCGTCAGCTGGCTCAACCGCGCCAGGTTCCAGGCCGCCAAGCCGTTGCCGCTGGGCGCCGCGCCGTCATAAGTCTCCTTGGGCCGCAAAATCAGCCGGGGGCTCCGGTTCCCATAGAGGAAAAATCCGCCCCGCTCCTTGTCTAAAAACTCGTCCTCCATCTGGCCGCACAGCGCCTCGGCCCGGTTCAAATACCCTTCCTCCAGGGTGGCGTCGTACAGGGCCAATTGAGCGAACTGGCAGGCGGCGTAATCGTCTAAAAAAGCCTCCGCCCCCCGGCGGCCCGCCCGGAAGCTGGCGAACAGCCGGCCTTTTTCCTGTAAATTCTCCCAAATAAACCGGTCCGCCCGCCGGGCCCCCTCCAGATATCGCCGGCCGCCGCCGACTTGATACAGCCGGCTCAGAGCCCCGACGGCCAGGGCGTTCCAAGCGGTCAGGATTTTGTCGTCTATCGCCAGCGGAAACCGGCCTTTCCGATAGCGGTACAGCAAATCCAGGCAATCTTCCATGGGCTCGCCGTCTGGGTCGCTTCGCAGCAGGTTGGGGATGCTCTTTCCCTGAAAATTGCCGCCCGGCCGGATATCGAAGCGGCGGTTGAAGGCCGCGCCCCGCTTTTCGCCCAATACCCGAACGATTTCCTCTGGGGAAAACAGGTAATACTTGCCCTCCTCCCCTTGGCTGTCCGCGTCCTGAGCGCTGTAAAATCCCCCCGACGGCGACTGCATTTCCCGCAGCAGGAAATCCGCCGTCCGCCGGGCCGCCGTCAAATACCGCTCTTTTTGGGCGATCTCATAGGCCCTGGAATAGGCCAGAATCAACAGGGCGTTGTCATAGAGCATCTTTTCAAAATGGGGGACCAGAAACTTTTGGTCCGTGGAATACCGGCAGAAGCCGAAGCCGATCTGGTCGAACAGCCCGCCCCGATACATCTGAGTCAGCGTGTGTTCCGCCATTTGAAGGCAGCTCTCATCCCCCTGACGCCGGCTCCGGGCCAGCAAAAACAGCAGATTGTGGGCGGCGGGGAATTTGGGCGCCGAGCCAAAGCCTCCGTCGGCCGCGTCGTAGATCCGCCGATAATCCTCCGCCGCCCGGTCCAGCAAATCCGGCCGGGCCTGGCCCGCTTCGGGCCGGCGGCGCTTCAGCTCCTCCAAAATCCGGCCGCCTCTGCTCAGCAAATCGGGGCGATTGTTCTCCCATTGCAGCTGAACGAGCTGCAAAAGCTCTTCAAACCCCGCCATACCGCCCCGGCTATGCCTGGGGAAATAGGTCCCGGCAAAAAAGGGCTTCTGATCCGCCGTCATAAAAATGCTGGCGGGCCAGCCGCCGCTGCCGGTAAAGGCCTGGCAAACCGTCAGATACACGCTGTCGATATCCGGCCGCTCCTCCCGGTCCACTTTGACGGAGATAAAATAGCGGTTGAGCAGCGCCGCGATTTCCGGGTCTTCAAAGCTCTCGCGGGCCATCACATGGCACCAATGGCAGGCGCTATAGCCGATGCTGAGGAAAATCGGCTTATCCTGGGCCCGAGCCGCTTCAAAGGCTTCCGGGCCCCAGGGATACCAATCCACCGGGTTTTCCGCGTGCTGAAGCAGATAGGGGCTGGTTTCATGCTGCAAACGGTTGGGCATTTTTCACATCCCTTTCTTGTCGTCTGTGGCTGGGTTGTCCAGCAAGGCGCCCTGTTCGTCGAAGCGGGAGCCGTGGCAGGGGCAGTCCCAAGAATGCTCCTGCTTGTTATAGCGCAGGGCGCAGCCCATATGGGGGCACCGGGGGCCGGGCCGCAGCAGGCTGGAAACGGCCTCCCAGGCGTTGACTGCCAGCTGGGGGCGGAGCATACTGCGGCTGGGGCTGAATACCGGGGCGAAGTCGTTGTCCCGGCCCAGCAGCAGGTCGGAAAGCAGCATGGCCGCCGCCATGGAGCCGGTCATCCCCCATTTGTTGAAGCCCGCCGCCACATAAAGGCCGGCGGCGCGGCGGGAATACCGGCCGATATAGGGGACGCCGTCCAACGTCATGCAGTCCTGGGCGGCCCAGCGGCACAAGGGCTCGGCTTCTAGATAGTAGCGCCGGGCCTTCTCCTCCAATGGCGCCCATCCTCCGCCCGGTTTGCCAGTACGGCCCCCGCCGCCGCCCAGCAGCAGGTTTTGTCCCGCGTTGCGGAAAGACAGGCCCTGCGGGTCTTCGTCCACATACATTCCGCCCAGATCCGGCCCGTTTTTCAGGGCCAGCTCATAGGAGCGGCTCTGATAGAGCTTGAGAAAATAGCCGCCGTGCTTATTGAGGATGGGAAAATGGGTAGCCACGACGATTTGTCCTGCCCGGATGACGCCCCCCGAAGTTTCCGCCCAGCCCGGCGCCAGCTGCCGGACCTTGGTTTGCTCAAAAATCCGCAGCTTGGGGGCCAGGGAATAGAGGAATTTCAGCGGGTGAAACTGGGCCTGATTCGGCAAAACGGCGGCGCCCGCCGCGGAGAAGGGCAGCGGCGGCGCCTCCTCCAGCCGGGCTTCCGCGCCCAGCCTGGCTAGGGCCTTCAGCTCTGCTTCGATTTTCCCCCGGTCTTTTGTGGAATAGACGGCGGAGTCTTTGGGCTCAAACCCGCAGTCGACGGTCTGGCACAGGGCCCGGTATTCCTCCAGCGCCGCCCGGTTGGCCGCCAGATAGAGCCGGGCCTTTTCCAGGCCAAAACGCCGGATCAGCTTATCATAGATCAAGCCGTGCTGGCAAGTGATTTTGGCCGTGGTATTCTGGGTGACGCCGCCGCCGATTCGGCCGGCCTCCGCCAAAACGCAGTCCGCCCCAGCCTGGGCCAGCCGCCAGGCGCACAAAACGCCGGCCATCCCGCCGCCAATCACCAGAATATCGGTTTTCAAATCCCCCCGCAGCGGCTCAAAACGGGGCGGCTCCACCCCGCTTTTCCAAATGGATTCGGTTTTCATCCCATCGCCTCCTGCCCATAGCTTGGCCCGCCGGGCGCCGATTATGCCTTCGCTTGATTTTCGCCTGTTTTTCCGCCTTGGTTCGGAAAAACGGGAAAAATCCCCGGCAGGACGTGCAACAGACAAGTTCTGGCGGAATAGGTTTCAGTATGGACTTTAATGAGGAGGCGTTCCGCTATGATGATCCCTGCCGCTGCTTTTCTGTTTTTCAATTCCCTTTACCTGATGCTCCGGGTTTCCCCGGCCTCCGGCTCTTTTCCCCGGCCTCTTTCCGCCGAAGAAGAGCGGGAGGCCCTGGAAAAATGCGCCGCCGGCGATTTGCAGGCCCGCAACACCCTGATCGAGCACAACCTTCGCCTGGTGGCCCATGTGATTAAAAAGTATTACGCCGCCCGGGAAGAGCAGGACGATTTGATTTCCATCGGCACCTTTGGGCTGATCAAGGCCATTTCCTCCTTCAACCCCGCAAAAGGCGCCCGGCTGGCCACCTACGCCTCCCGCTGCATCGAAAATGAAATTCTGATGTATTTTCGTTCCCGAAAAAAGCAGGCCTGCGAAGTCTCTCTTTCTGAGCCCATCGACAGCGACAAAGACGGCAACGTGCTCTCGCTGGTGGACGTCATCAGCTGCGACGACGATATGCTGGAGCGGCTGGAGCTCAGCGAACGCCAGCAGCAGCTGATTCAAAGCGTCAACACCATATTGGACGAACGGGAACGGCAGATCGTGGTCATGCGCTACGGCCTTTTTGACACCGCGCCCCTGCCCCAGCGGGAGGTGGCCCAAAAATGCGGCATCTCCCGGTCCTATGTCTCCCGGTTGGAAAAGAAAGCGCTGCAAAAATTACAGCGGGCTCTGGAGGATTGATTGTTCGCCCAACCCCCCGCCCGCAGCAAAAGCCGGCCGCAAACTCGGCCGGCTTTTACCCGTCGCGGCGCCAAAAAAGCCCGCCGAATCAAACCTGATTCAGCGGGCTTTTCAATATTCTATTAAACGTATTCCCAATCGGTCAACCAAACACCCTCTGTGATGGACCAAAGGCGTCTCTGCAAACGGCCGTTATAATTGCGATAATACCACTGTGTCTCTTCCAGACAAACCACTGGGCCGTTTTCATCGGTGGGTTCTGGGATTTCCGCCGCATAGGCAAAACTAGACAACCCGGCGGTCAGGCAAGAACAGACCATAGCAGAAGCAATTAGTTTACGCATGGATTTTTGAAATGTTCCCTTTTTCACGTTTATCAACCCCCTATATTGTCAACTTTATTATTAAGAATTCTTAAATGGAATTACTGGCATAGATGCAAATGGTTCTTTGCTACGATCCTGAAGAGTACACCAGCTTTCACCATCAATTACAACCATATATGTGCCATCTGCATTTTCAAATAAAACGGTTCCTTCCGGAAAATCGACAAGCCACGACTCTTCCAATTCTTCCGGTTTATATCTCGGTTGTATATTGATCAAATAACTGCCAAAGAAGGCCGCCGCAATGCAGACGCAAAATAAAAACGATACAATCTTTTGACGTAACGTCATTTGTCCATAACGCATACCCAGCCACAACCGCTGTTTGATCAACTGATATCGGTCGAAGAAAACCATTCCCTTTTTCAAAGACACGATTTCCGATATCAGGACGTCGTTCTTTTTGCCGGATTCCAAGCCAGAATCATAAAAGCCGCCGATCATGCGCAAATAAGCAACCCGTTCTTCCTTTGGAAGCTGACCCAACACGTCTCGGTCGCAATTCAGCTCCAGTATCTGGTCCAATTCAAAGCGGAGGATATAGACCAGCGGGTTCCACCAAAACAGGCAGATCAGCAAATGAAGCGCGACTTTTTTCCATTGATCCCTGTTTTTGAAATGCTGCCATTCGTGCATAAACGTATAGCGCAATTCATTCTCAGAAAGCGGGATATTGGGAATAAAAATCACTGGCCGAAAGAACCCTGCGATGTACGGGACCCGCCTCTCTGTCAAAGCCAAACGAGCGCGGCCGCTGGTGATTTGCCAACAGAGCCGCAGCGTTTCCGGATCCCCGACCCATACTGTCTGGCGCATATAGCGCGCGGAAGCAAAGGTCTGAGTCAGAAACCGCCAAAGCCTTGCCGCCGTCCAGCTGCTCCAAGCGACGCACACCAAAAAGCCGACGGAGATTTCTCTGTCAAGCAGCCGTATCGAAGTCCTGAACAGATCATATAACCAGTTGACGCTTTGGACCGTTACGACACGGGTGAAAGGAAACTCCACTACGCATAGAGTGCGCGCTATGGAAAACACACAAAAACAAATCAGCGGGGCCATTCCGCAATAGAAAACGACTCGACTCTTCCTGCGGAAAAAAGCGAACAATAAGATCAATACGTTAAAACAAATAATCGCTGTCAAAACAGAATAACTTGTGATATTCATACAGCGTCATTCTATTTTGTCATTCTCCTCTTAAAATGGCGCTCAGCTCGTCGCGCTGTTCATCCGTCAGCTCCACTTCCTGCGCCAACGAACTGACGACAGTGAACATCACTTTAAAAGGTTCTTTGCGGAAACTGTTTGAAGCGATCAGTTCGCCGATAGTCCCTTCGCTTTCAGAATAAGCGGCTTCAAACGTCCGGCTGGCGTGCTTTCCTCGAATCGTGACGCCGGACAGGCGAATCGCCTTTTTATCCAGCAGATTGTTCAAGAACATATGAATCGAATTGGCCCGCCATGTTTTGTTGGGAGAAAGCTCCACAATTTCCGCGCTGGACAAGGGCCGATCCTCTTCCCAAAAAACAGACATGATCTCTCTTTCGCTCTTTGACAACTTCGGAATCTGCATATCATCCCTCCTTTCTTTTTACATCTTAATTTTATCACATCCAATGTCTTTGTCAACCCCTTTAT
Organism: uncultured Eubacteriales bacterium; assembly: GCA_910585875.1. Taxonomy (GTDB): domain Bacteria; phylum Bacillota; class Clostridia; order Oscillospirales; family Butyricicoccaceae; genus Pseudobutyricicoccus. The sequence continues at coordinate 7,116 of CAJUIK010000052.1, forward strand.
GTAATATTTTTATGACTAAAGGCAAAAAAGGATGATTGTGATTGAAGCGAATGATTGACGTTTTCATCAATAGAAGGCCGGTCGATCAATGCTTCGTCGTTGGATCCGTTTTCCCATCCCTGTTCCCCCTCAATCTTCTAAATAAAAAATTGATTGCGCTTTTTATACTTTAATATAAACTTTGCTTTTCATTTGTCGAAATTCGTATGAATATATCGTAGTTTCTGTTATTCTTCTGCTCCTGTTTTATAATCTTCCTAAAATTTTATTCATTGGGGGAGGTTTCTCATTATGGATCTTATCCACATTTGTCAAGAGCTCCAGTCCCTTGGCATTACAGCCAATTACAAGGGATATCAACAAACCGCTCTGGCCGTCCAGCTGGCGCTTCAGGACGAAGACCGGCTGAGGCACGTCACAAAAGAGATTTATTGGGTCGTGGCCGACCAAATCGGCTGCGGGCAATCCACCGTCGAGCGCAATATCCGCACAGCCGCCCAAGTGGCCTGGAAAATCAACCCTGCCCGGCTCCAGCGGCTGGCCGGGTACCCCTTCCGCGCCTCCCCCTCCGCTTCGGAGCTGATTTCCATTCTGACGTCTCATTTCCAGCGCATGGCCGACGCCGCAAAATCCAGCGATCTCGCGGGCGTGCCCGGCTGATCGGCCCGATTTCCAGCGGCCGGGCCGACGGCCTTTCCGTCCGCGCAAATTCCTTGATAATCGCCAGATATTGCGCTATGATAAAAGAAAAGGCCCCGCTTTATTTGAGACAGGAGGTTTATTCATGAGCAACAATCTGGCTTATCAAGAGGAGTTTCGGGCGCACATACGTCAAGAGCTGGTGGACGGGCGCGTCTTTATGATGTCCCCCCGCCCTGCATGGAACCACAACCAGGTGTCGTTTAACATCGCGCATCTTTTCGCCAACCATCTTCGCGGGAACAAATGCGTCCCCATCGCCGACGGCATGGATCTGTTTCTCTCGGAAAAAGATCGGTTTGTCCCCGATTTTATGGTGGTCTGCGACCCGGATAAAATCAAGGCAGACGGCATCCACGGCGCCCCAGACCTGGTGGTGGAGGTTCTTTCCCCCAGCACGGCCAAAAACGACCGGGGGCACAAAAAAGAGGCCTACGAAAAGGCCGGCGTCCGGGAGTATTGGATTGTCAGCCCCAACGAAAAATTTGTGGAAGTTTACCGCGCCAATCAAGGACAATTCTCCCTCCACGACCTTTACACCCTCCACGAGGATTGGGAGCTGGCCCAGATGACGGAGCAAGAGCGGGCGGAGGTCGTCGTTCAATTCCAATGCAGCCTGTTCGACGACCTGGATATCCCTTTGGAGGATATTTTTTACCGTACGTTCTAACAAGAGCGGAGAACGGCGTAAGCCGCCCTCTGCGTTTGCGCGGCTTTTCCCCCTCTTTCTCCCTTGACTTTTCCCATCGGCCACGTTACCATTTTGCAGAGAGAAGGGAGGCGAGGGAAATGGCCAAGGTTTTGATCGCGGGCGGCGGGCCCGCCGGGCTGGCCGCCGGCATCCTGGCGATGAAAAACGGCCTGGAGGCGGAAATCTATGAAAAAAACGCCGGGCCGGGCGGGCTGTGCGCCCAATGGAGCCGGCGTGGGTACGTCCTTTCCGCCGGGCCCCATTGGCTGCCCGCCGCCGGGCCCGACGGGGCTTTGCGGCCCCTGCTGCTGGCCCTGGACGCCGTCGACCCGGAATTTGCCCCGGCGCCTCCCCCTGTGGCTTTGACCCTGCGCCAAGGCGGCGTCTCCCTGGAGGTCTATCGCGACCTGTCCCTGCTGGAGGGGGAGCTGACGGAGATTTCCCCCCAGGACGGGCCGGAGATTCTGGCGCTGACGCGGATATTGGACCGGGCGGGCCGGCTGCCCCTGCCCATCGAAAAGCCGCCGGATCTGATGATGGCCTGGCAGCGGGCCCGGCTGAACGTCCAAGCCTCCGCCGCCGGCCGGCTGCTGCCCTATTACCGGATCAGCGCCCTGGAATACTCCCGAAATTTCCATCATCCGCTCATCCGAACGCTGTTGCTCCGCGCGGGGCCGCCCCAAGGCTCCGCCGCCGCCAGCATCCTGGCCTTGGGCCGCCTGCTCAGCCCCACAGGCTGCTATCTCCCCCAGGGCGGCGGCGACCTGGCGCGCCGGCTGGTTCAAAAATTCCAATCCCTGGGCGGCGCGCTGCGGACGGGCTGCGGCGTCGAACGGGCCTTGATTTCGGGCGCCAGCGTCCGGGGCTTTTTGCTGCGCAATGGCAAAACCGCTCTGGGCGATTATATCGTGCTGGCCTGCGACCCCTGGGTCTCTTTCGACCGGCTGCTGGGCCGGGGTTATATGGGCCCCGCCTTTGGCGATTGGTATAGTTCGCCGGAAAGCCGGCCTGTCTCCAGCCATTTTTCCTGCTTTTTCGGCTTGGAAGGCGATCCTTCCCCCCTCTGCGAGACGCCGGCGGGCTTTGAATGCCGCCCCTTGGACCCCCAGGGGCAGGATCCCGACTGGCTATGGGCTCAGGCCGACCGCCAGGGAGCGCCCGCCGGATGTCGTCTGATCCGCTGCTCTTTGGCCTTGGACGAGGCCCAAAGCGGCCTCTGGCTGGCCCTGGCCCAGAATAAAGAGCGATACGGGGTGGAAAAACACCGCTGCGCCATGGAAATCCAGCGGCGGCTGACCGAAGAATTCCCGCAGCTGGCGGGCCGGCTTCGGCTACTCAACTCCTTGACTCCCGCCAGCTATCACCGAATGACCGGCGCCTACAAGGGCTCCTTTTTGGGCTTTCAGGCCGGACCTGGCAGCAGGCCGGAAACCAGCCCCGGCCTGGCGGCGGGGCTGGAAAACTGTTTTCTGACAGGCCAATGGCTCCATCCGCCCGGCGGCCTTTCCGCCGCCTTCACCGCCGCCCAATTCGCCGTCCAGCGCATCTGCCGCCTGGAGCGCCTGCGCTTTCAGCTGTGAAAAGCCCAGGGAATCCTATCGCAAAAAGCCGCTTGCTTTTGGCAAGCGGCCTTTTTGCCGGGCTGCGGCCGTTAAAAAAACGTTTCGATGACTTCGGCCACGGCGTCGCCATAGGTTCGCTGGGCCACATAATCCGCCAGCTCCTTGATTGCCGGAGCGGCGTTGCCCACAGCCACGCCCAGCCCGGCCCATTGGATCATCGCCGCGTCGTTGGAATTGTCGCCGCAGCAGACCACTTCCTCCGGCTTGATACCCATATTTTTGCAGATAATCTCCAGAGCGGAAGCCTTGGACACCCCTTTGTCCATGATTTCCACCAAATAGTCTTTGGAGGCCGCCAGCGTCACGCTGTCTCCAAACTCCTCTTCCAGCTCCCGCCGGATGCCGGCGGTTTGATCCGGCGGGGCCGCCACAATCATCTTGGGGGTGGGCCCGTATTCCGCCTGCGTCAAATCGCCGATTTCCACGCATTGGTTGTGCATCAGATCCGGGTCGATTTCCGTCTCCTCGGTTCTCCGTTCCACCAGAATTTGGTCGTTGTTATAAAGCTGAACATAATACTGCCGGCGGCGGCAGAATTCTGCGATTTTCCGGGCTTTTTCCGCAGATAAGGGCCGCAGCAGCCGATATCCCCCCGGCTGGGCGGATTGAATCAAAGCGCCGTTATAGCAGGCCAGCGGACAGGCAACGCCCGCCATTTTTGCGTAATAAGCCGCCGACGGATACATCCGGCCGGTGGCCAGCGTCGCCAGGACGCCCCGATCGAGCAAACGAGCCAAAGCGGCTTTGGCCGCCGGCGTTATGGTCAGGTCTTTGGAAAGCAGGGTGTTGTCCAAATCCAACGCCAGCATTTTATAAGGCATAAAAGCGCCTCCTTTTTATGGTCGAATCAAAGGGATGATTGGAACTCAACAGGGCGGCCGCTTCTTTTGGCTCAAGAGAAAGCCCGCCCTTTTCCAACGCTGCTGATTATATCACAGATTCCCCTTTGCCTCAATCGTTGTTTTGGAGGCGGCGGCGTGGTATACTGGAGATACCGCAACTGCGGCAAAGGAGTGAAACAGATGGAACAAGGCTGCCAGCTTTGCCCCCGGCGCTGCGGCGCCCGGCGGGATTTGGGGCAGGCCGGGCTTTGCGGCGCTTCCTCCCTGCGCTGCGCCCGAGCGGGCCTTCATATGTGGGAGGAGCCTTGCCTCTGCGGCAAATCGGGCAGCGGCGCCATATTTTTCACCGGCTGTCCTTTGGGCTGCGTGTTCTGCCAAAATGATCCTATCTCCCATTCCCGCCAAGGGCCGGGGCGGCAGATTTCCCCTCGGCAGCTGGCGGAGGTTTTTCGCCAGCTGGAAGAACAGGGCGCCTGCAATATCAACCTGGCGAGCCCCACCCCCTATGTGCCCCAGATCGCCGAAGCCTTTGAGATTTACCGGCCCCGAGCGCCGGTGGTCTACAATACCGGCGGATACGAACGGCTGGAAACTCTGGCGTTGATAGACCCCTATGTGGATATCTATCTGCCGGATTTGAAATATTTCAGCCCGGAAATCAGCCAAAAATACAGCGGCGCGGCGGATTATTTTCAGGCGGCTTCCCAAGCCCTCCTCTATATGCTCGGGCAGAAGGGCCCCGCCCAGTTCAATTCAGAGGGCCTGATGACCCGGGGCGTCGTCGTTCGCCATCTGGCGTTGCCCGGCAACCTGCGGCAGACTTATCTGCTGATTGATTGGATGAAAGACCATATTCCCAAAGACACCTATATCAGCCTGATGAGCCAATACTTTCCCGCCGGCCGGGCGGCGGAATATCCAGAGCTCAACCGGCGGCTGACTCCAGGGGAATACCGGCGGGCCTGCCTCCGGCTGCTGGACGCGGGCTTTGAAAACGGCTTTTTTCAAGAGGCCAATTCCGCCTCGCCGGACTATGTGCCGGATTTTGACTGTTCGGGCCTGCCCGACCCGGAGGAACAGGCGTGAAGGGCGGCCGGTCCGCCTTGCAATCCCCCTTACCCCGATCCGTCCAGCAGGCCATGGATCGGTTGGAAGGGGCCGGATACCAGGCTTGGCTGACAGGCGGCGCTCTGCGGGATCTGTTGAGAGGCCGGGAGCCCCAGGATTACGACCTGGCCTCCGACGCGCCGCCCCGGCAGGTATGGCAGATTTTTGCCGACCGCCCCATGGACAAAGCGGGCGCGGCCTACGGCGTGACGGCGGTCACTCTGGAGGATATGAAGCTGGAAATCGCCGCCTTTCGCCGGGAAGGGGAGTATCGGGACGGCCGGAGGCCGGGCTTCGTGGCTCCGGCCCGCTCGATTGAAGAAGACCTGGCCCGGCGGGATTTCACCGTCAACGCCATGGCTTACAGCCCCCGCCGCGGATTGGCCGACCCCTGGGGCGGGCTGCAAGACCTGCAAAACCGGCTGATCCGCACGGTGGGGCCGCCGGACCGTCGGTTTCAAGAAGACGGCTTGCGCCTGCTGCGGGCCCTGCGTTTTGCCGCCGTCCTGGATTTTCAACTGGAAGACCAGACCGCCCAGGCGCTCCGGCGGCAAAAGGCCATGCTTCGCCATGTGTCCCCGCCCCGGGTGGGCCAGGAGCTGGCCAAGCTACTTTGCGGCCCCGGCGCCGCCCGGATTTTGGGACAGTTCCCCGACCTAGCGGCCCAGGCTCTGCCTCAGCCGATCCGGCTGGCGGACGGCTTCTTTCTGGGGAAGCGGACTCTGAAAAGCCTGGCCCAGACGCCGCCGGACTTCACGCTCCGTCTGGCCCTTTTGCTGAGCGTCGACGAGGAAAGCGACTCCCGACAAAAGGCCCGGGCTCTGACCAAATTGGGCTTTTCCGCCGCCCTGCGGAGCCATGTCCTTCAACTGACGAGCCGGGCGGATCAACAACCCCCTCAAACGGAAGAGGATCTTCGCCGGCTGCTCCGAGAACTGGAGCCGGAGCAGATCCGCCGGCTGCTGGAGCTGCAAAAGGCCCAAGGCCGAGACATCCGCTGGGCTCGAGAAGGCTTGGCTCGCGTCCTGGCCCGAGGGGATTGCTGCTCCCTGTCTTCCCTGGCCCTTGGAGGCCGAGATCTGCAAGCCTTGGGTCTGAAAGGGCCGGCCGTCGGGCAGACCTTGACCTGGCTACTGGACCAGGTGATCAAGCGGCCGGAACTGAACCGGCGGGAGGCCCTGCTGGCCCTGGCGAAAGAGAGAAAGGATGAGGACAATGC
>CAJUIK010000053.1:0-496 GCA_910585875.1 uncultured Eubacteriales bacterium
GTCCGGCGTAGCCTTGCCCAGCAGGGCCTGCTCGTATTCGCTGCGCAGATAGTCCTTGGTCACTCCAGAGAAAATATGGTCCCAGGGCAGAATCTCGTCCTTGGCCGGCTGCCGATAGGCGTAAAAATCCGGGTTCAGGCCGCAGGTTTCAAAGGCGCTCATCCAGGCGTCAAATTTGAAATATTCGTCCCAAGCGTCCAAATTGCACCCGTTCTTCCAAGCCTGGTAAACGACGGCGGACAGCCGGCGGTCGCCTCGGGCGAATACGGCCTCCAGATAGCTGGATTCGCTTTTGTGCAGGCTGAAGGAAACGTTTTTGATCTTCAGCTGTTCCCGCAAAAACTCCTGCTTTTGCCGCACCTGTTCCCGGGTGTTCTGCCCCGTCCACTGGAAGGGCGTCTGGGCTTTGGGCACAAAGGTGGAGACGCCCACGTTGATTTTAATCCCGCGGGCCTTGTTGGAAGCCGTCTGCCGGAAAACGCGAATGACGTTGCGC
>CAJUIK010000053.1:506-13190 GCA_910585875.1 uncultured Eubacteriales bacterium
CGATGGCGGCGATCCCCGACAGATCCTCCTCCGTCTCGGTGGGCAGGCCCATCATGAAATAGAGCTTGACGCTGTTGTATCCGGCGGCAAAGGCGATGGAGCAGGAGTCCAGCAGATCCTGCTCGTACAGATTTTTATTGATGACGTCCCGCAGCCGCTGAGTGCCTGCTTCCGGCGCAAAAGTCAAGCCGCTTTTGCGCACTTTCTGGATGTTTTCCATCAGGTCCATGTTGAAATTGTCCGCCCGCAGAGAGGGCAGCGCCAGATTGACGCGGCGGGGCTCGCAGTACTCCACCAACCCGGCGCACAGGTCCTCCAGCCAGGGATAATCGCTGGAACTCAGGGAGCTGAGGGAGATTTCGTCATAGCCGGTGGTCTCCGCCAGCTTTTGGGCCTGGCGGGTCAAGGTTTCGGCGCTTCTGGCCCGGATGGGCCGGTAGGTATAGCCCGCTTGGCAGAACCGGCAGCCCCGCCGGCAGCCCCGGAACAGCTCGATCATCGCCCGGTCAAAGACGATGTCTGTGGAGGGCACGACAAAGCTCTCCGGGTAATAGGCTTGGTTCAAATCCCGCACGATAGCCTTTTTCACCTGGGCCGGCGCTCCGTTTTGAGGGGTGATTTGGGCCACGGAGCCGTCCTGGTTGTATTCTATCTGATAGAAAGAGGGCACATAGACCCCCTCGATGTCCAAGGCCCGCTTCAGGAAGGTCTGTTTATCCCAGCCCTGGGCCTTGGCCTGGCGATAGAGCTCCACCAGGGCGGGCAGGTTCTCCTCCCCTTCGCCCACCAGCACGATATCAAAGAAATCCGCCATGGGCTCCATATTGTAGACGCAGGGCCCCCCGGCCGCCACCAGCGGCGTCAGCTCCGTCCGGTCCTTGGCGAACAGAGGAATCCCGGCCAAATCCAGCATATTCAGCACGGCGGTATAGTTGAGCTCATATTGCAAAGAAAAGCCCAGGATGTCGAATTCCGAGGCCGGATCCTTGCTTTCCAGGCCGTAAAGAGGCAGGCCCCGGCGGCGCATCTCCCGCTCCATGTCCGGGGCGGGGGCGTGCATCCGCTCGCACCAGACGCCCTCCATGGCGTTGAGGCGGCCATAGAGAATTTTACTGCCCAAGTGGCTCATGGCGATTTCATAGAGCTCGGGGAAGCACAGGGCCACCCGGCAGTCTACCTGGCTTTTGTCCTTGACGACCTGGTTGTATTCGCCGCCGGCGTAGCGGGCCGGCTTGCGGACGTTGTCCAGGCATTGTTTCAATTTGTAATCCATATTCCCTCCAGAAAAGCCGATTGATTGCGATTATGATGACTATACTATAAGGCTTTTCCGGCCCGGTGTAAAGAAATTTCGCCCCTGGCGGCCCAAAATCGCCAAAGCGCAGGCCAGCAGGGTGATATTGCCTCCGGTTTTGCAAAAGAGGGCCAGTCCCGCCGCCAGCAGCGTCAGCCCTGCCGCCAGAGAACACCAGGCGGAGATCCGCTCGGCCTGCCAAAGCTCCGCCCGGCGCAGCAGCAGGCAGCGCAGATAGACGCCGCCGTCCAGCGGCAAGGCGGGAACCAGGTTGAACAAGGCCAGCAGGGCGTTGCAGCCGCAAAAGAGATAAAGCCCCTCCTGCCAGGGCCCTGGAGAAGCACAACGGGCCAGCAGCGCCGCCAAGCCGCAGGCGGCCAGGTTGGCGCCGGGACCCGCCAGGGCGATGCGCCCCTCCTGGCGATAATCGGCCCGAGGACATTCATACTGAATATCCAGCCCGCCCAGACCCAGCACAAAGCGCTCCGCTCGGCCGCCGTACAGGGCGATGGCCAGCAGATGCCCCCCTTCATGGAAGGCGGCGGCCAAAGCCGCGGCCAGCAGCAGGGCCCAATGTCCGCAGCACAGAAGCATAGCCAGCGTCAGGGCAAACGGGGCGGAGCAGTCAAATCGTTTCCCCCTCATGCCGCCAGCTCCACATAGTCGTTGGGGTCGATGATCTTCCCGTCCTTTCTCATTTCAAAATGCAGATGGGGGCCGGTGGATTTGCCGGTGGACCCCACCTTGCCCACCTGCTGTCCCAGGGCGACTTTCTGCCCTTTTTGGACGGAAATACTGTCCATATGGCCGTAAAAGGAGGTAAATCCGCCGCCGTGATCCACCCGGACAAAATTGCCGTACACCGCTCCCCGGCCCGCGTCGCTGACAATCCCGTCGGCAAAAGCGCCGATTTTGGTCCCCCGCGCGGCGGCGACGTCCACGCCATAGTGAAATTTCACCTGTTCGTCAATGGGGTGATCCCGGTATCCATAGGGGGAGGTGATCCGCCCTTTCAGCGGCGCGGCGCAGGGGAAGGCCAGCTGATAGACGTTGTCGTCCACCACGTCTGGGCTGGGGATGACAAATTCCTCGTTGGGCGTGTCGTCCAGCAGCTCTTCCTCCGGCAGGTCGAAGCGCAGACAGGAAAAATCAAAGGCCGGATAAGGCGATTCGCACAGGCCCTCCAGCCCTTGGGCCGATAGGAAAAGACGGCCGGATGGATTCCCGGCCGCCTCTTTCCAGTTCATCTGCTCCGGCGAAATCTGATGGATCTCCTGCTCCGCCGGGATCTGATATTCTTCGGCGCCGGGATCCGGCCGCTCTTGTCCGCTCTGGCCCAGCAGTTTGCGGCCAAAGGCCAGCAGCGCCTCTTCCCCCTCTCCCGCCGCCTTGCGGCCGAATACCGTCACCGCTTCTTTCAGGTCCATATCCCCGCTGAGCAAAGAGGATACCGCCTGCCGCACGGCCTGAGGCGTCTCCCCAGGGGAAAACCGCAGGTAGACGGCCAGAATCAGCAGGCCCCAGAGCAAAACGGTTCCCAGACGGGGGCCTTCCTCCCGCCGTCCCCCCGCTCTTCTGGTCTTATATCGGGCGGCGCCCCGCCGGTATTGGGCCGCCCGGCCGGGCTGGTAAGCGTTTCTGTTCATCTTCACCCCTCCCCATGGGTCACAGGATGATGCAGATCAACCCGCTGCTGTTTTCGTTGACGATTCTCTGAAGCGTTTCCTGGATTTTGGCCCGGGCGTCCGACGGCATTTTGTATAGTTTGTTGTTCAGCCCCTCGTTCACCAGCTCGTGGAGGGATTTGCCGAAGATATTGCTTTCCCAAATTTTTTCCGGCGAATCCTCAAATTCGCTGAGCAGATAATGGACCAGTTCTTCCGACTGTTTTTCGCTGCCCACAATGGGGGAAACCTCGGTTTTGATGTCCGCCCGTATCATGTGGATGGAGGGGGCGCTGGCTTTGAGGCGCACGCCGAAACGGCCTCCCTGGCGGACGATCTCCGGTTCGTCCAGCGTCATCTCGCTGCGGGACGGCATGACGATGCCATAGCCCGTCTGGCGCACCTGGTCCAAGGCGCTGCTGATGCGGCCGTATTCCTCCCGGATGGAGGACAGCTCGCAGAGCAAGGGCAGGAAATCCGCCTGATCCCGGATGAGGATGCCGCTTCGCTGGGACAGGATGTCGTAATACAGGGCGTCTTCCGCCGTCACGTTGATTTCCACCGACCCCTCCCCCAGATTCATGGCGGAGATGGAGAAATCGCTGATATATTCGCAGTCCGCCAGCCCTTCCATGGCCTGGCTCACGTCCCGCATCCGGGCGATGGCGCCGGTGCATTGGCAGATGGAGTCATAAATCTGCTGGCGGATGCCGTTGTCTGCGTCCAGAACATTGACCCAGCTAGGCAGCGTATAGAGAAATTCCTTGGCGGGGAATTCATAGAGCACGGTGCGCAGCACGCACTCGATGTCCTGCTGGCTCAGCTTGGCGCAGTTGACGGCCAGGCAGCTGACGCCGTATTTTTCCTCCAGCTGGGCCCGGAGCTGTTGGGCTTCGGCGCCGCCCGGGTCCACGCTGTTCAGCGCCACGACGAAGGGTTTGTTCATCTGTTTGAGCTCGGCCACCACCCGCTCCTCCGCCTGGATATATTCCGCCCGGGGGATCTCCGAGATTGTGCCGTCGGTCGTGACCACGATGCCGATGGTGGAATGTTCCGCGATCACCTTTTGGGTGCCCGTTTCCGCCGCCTCCCGCAGAGGGACCTCGTGATCGAACCAGGGGGTGGAAACCATCCGGGGGGAATCCCCCTCAAATTGCCCCAGGGCGCTTTCAATCATATACCCCACGCAGTCGATCATGCGAACGTTGAAGTTTCCCCCGCCGTCCAAAGCGATGTTCACCGCGTCCTCAGGCACGAATTTGGGCTCCGCCGTCATGATGGTCTTTCCGCTGCCGCTTTGAGGCAGTTCGTCTCTGGCCCGCTCCCGCAGATAGACGTTGTCGATGCGGGGCAGCACCATGGTTTCCATAAAGCTCTTGATAAAAGTGGATTTTCCCGTGCGCACCGGGCCCACTACGCCGATGTAAATATCGCCCTCTGTGCGGACGGCGATATCCTCATAAATACTGCGGTTTTCCACTGCTATTCCTCCCTGCGGATGTTTTGTGCGGCCCCAAGGGCCGATCCAACCATAACTCTGCGCCCTCTAAAAGGGAATCATCACCAGCGCCCCTGGCTCCAGCGGGCCTTGGTCCTCCAGCCGGTTGGCCGCCATAATCTGCTGAGGCGAGGCGTTGAACCGCTTGGAAAGCTGCCACACCGTCTCGCCTCCCTGGGCTCGGCGGAGAATCAGCGAGGCCCGGCTCTTCTTCTCTTTGGGCTCCTCCTCCAGCAGCTGGAATTCCTCCACTTGGACGGTTTTGCCCTCTGCCGGCGCGGAGACGGTGAAATTCACGGCGCCGGACAGCTGAGCCGCCCCGTCGGAGCAGGACACGGCCAGGCCGGAGAGATCGCAGGCGCACAGGCATTCCCCCGCCCAGCCCCCGGCGAACCGGGCCTCGCATTCCGCCGTCTGGATATGCTGGCAGGGCTGATTCTGCTCGTTATAATAAATCAGGCTGACGCACAGCACGGCCCGGGCGGCGCCATCCGCCCCGGAGGCGGAACAGCTTTTGACGGCCGCGGCGAAATCGGCTATGGCGCAGGCCCGCTCCGGCGTGTCCAGCGTCAGCCGCAGCTCCCCGGCGGCCCCGATTTTCTGGGCGGCGGCCGGCGCCTCCAAAGCGCCCTGCTTGACTTGGCAGGCATAGGCGGTGCTGAACGCGTCCAGCAGCACGTTTTTGCAGATTTCCCGCCTCACTCGGACGCAGGCCTCCGCAGCCAGATCGCATTGCAGCAGCGGCCCTTCGCCGCCCTCCACGATGGCGCATTGGCAGCTTTTCAGGCAGTATTCCACCTCGGCGATGTCGCCGTCCTCCGCGTTTTCCAGCTCGATGATCTGGGAAAAGGGCAGGCTGAAGCTCTCCTTCGCCATGGTCCCCGCCCCTTGGCGCAACACCAGCGCTTCGCCTCGAGCCGCCCCCCTCAGCATCACCTTGTTGGAGATCACCCGCACGTCCTCGGTGGCCAGCTCCGCCCAGCTCCGCAGCACCCGGTCTTCCCCGCCGCAACCCTCTCCGGTCAGGCGGACGTCCTCGTGGATGGACAAGCTCTTTTCCCGCATACAGACGGTGGAATCAAACCGGCGCTGCTCCACCAGCGTCTCAATCCCCTCCTCGGGCCGGCCCTCCGCCCCTTCGCAGATCTGGCATTCCCGCAGGGCGCAGACCTGGGTTTCCAGGCAGAATTCCGCCCGGATGGAAAATTTGCGGGGGTTGAGCATCCGCCCCTCCACCCGCAGCAAAGAGGCTTTGGTGAACACGACGTCCTGCTGGCGGCAGCCTCTGGCCTCGGCCAGGGCGGCGAAGGGCACGGCGCATTCCAGCGCGCACAGGGGGCCTCCGCTTTCCCCCCGATAAACTAGGGCGCAGCGGATATTGCCCGAGACCATCACCCGGTCCGTCTGCACCAACTTTTCCCGGATTTCCATAGACCCCAGGGCGCAGCAGACGGCTTCGATATCGGGAAACGTATCCGGCACAATGGCGTCCAGAGATTCCTCGTGAATGGTACAGGCGCGGGACACGGCGGCATATTGGAGGGCGCTGCTCTTCATCAGTTCCATAAACGACCCTTCTTTCATCAGTTTCATGGGTTTCAGTTTGAATCACTGCATTTATACGCGCCGCCGGGGCCGGATATGACAATATGACAAAAGCGCCCTTCCCAATCGGGAAGGGCGCCGCGCCTTCTGCGCGGAAGAAACCGCCTTGGGGGCGATCCCTCCGCAAGCCAAAGAAACGTTTCACTCCGCTTCGCGGATGCCGAACACCTTTTTCAGCAGGCCCCGAAGCAGCCGGGGCGCTTTTACCACCATGATCTTCACACAGCACACCTCCTGGAATCAAACAAGGTCAAAGCAGGCAAATCAGCGCCAGCAGGCCGATAATCACGCAGAAACACAGCCAGGCGGGCAGCAGCATCGCCAAAATGATGCCGGCGACGGCGGATACCAGACACGGCAGCCGGCCCCGCCGGTTGCAGCAAGGTTTCATCAGCAACACCCCAATACGCTCGCGTCATTGTCTTTGTGTTACCAGTATATTAAGGCTTCGCCCCGTTTGTGCCCCATTTCCCCGCGGTTCACCGGGAGAAAATCAAAAAGGCCCGGCCCCGCCGGATCTGGATTTCCACCGCCCCGGCAGAGGCCTCGTTGCTGACGGTCAGAGAGTCCGCCCGGCCCACAGTCCGGTTTTCCAGCGGGTATTTCGCGCCGCGGATGGTCACGCCCTCCAGCTTTTCATCGATGGGGAGCAGGGAAAAATACCGATAGCAGGCCGGCACCTCCACAGGGCCGTTTTGCAGCAGCTGAACCAGATTGTCCTTGTCCGCCAGATAGCCCCGGACGCCCCGGCTCTCCAAAGCCTCCAGCAGATGGAGGTTGCACAGCAGATGATCCAAGCGCCCGCCCGAAGCCCCCGTCAGCACCACGGCGTCGCAGCCTCGCCGGGCGGCTTCCTCCAGACAGCTTTGCGTATCGGTAAAATCCTTTTCTGCCGGCAGGCGGATTTGTTCCGCCCCTTCTCCGCCGTCCGCCCCCTCCAGCCCGCCGGAGTCCATATCCCCGATCAGCAGGTCGCAGGGAATGCCCAGCCGCCGGGCCTTTTGCAGCCCGCCGTCGGCGCACAGCGTCAGCGGCTGGGGCAGCGTCTGATAAATGCGCCGGATATACTCCAGATCCGCTTCCGGCGCGGCGGCGATCACCAACCCCCATTTCAATTTGTTTGCCACTCCTTCCACTTTGCCATCTCCTCATAGAGCCTGCGGTAGCTTTCTAGCCGGGAGGGGGCGATCAGCCCCTCCGCGCAGGCTTGGTCCACCGCGCAGCCCGGCTCCTTGCAGTGGGCGCAGCCGGAAAACCGGCACTGCCCGATATAGGGCTCGAACTCCGGGAAATATTGCTCCAGCTCCTCCTTGGGAATCCGGTCGATTCGAGAGATATCAAAGGAGGAAAAACCGGGAGTATCCGCCGCGAAGCCCCCGTCCTGCAAGGGGAAAAGCTCCACCCGCCGGGTGGTGTGCCGCCCCCGGCTGATGCGGCTGATCGAACCTGTCTCCAGGCCGAACCCCGGCTCCAGCCGGTTGAGCAGGCTGGATTTGCCGACGCCCGAGTTGCCGGTAAAGGCCGAGCTCTTGCCCCGCAGCAGCAGACGCAGCTCCTCCAGCCCCTGGCCCGTCTGGGCGCTGACTGGAATCGTCGGAAAACCGGCTTGCCGATAAATCTCTTCAAACCGAGCGCTGGGCCGCAGGTCCGCCTTGTTCAGGGCCAGGACAGGCTGAATCCCCTGCCGCAGGGCGACGACGCTGACTTGGTCGATCAGATAAGGGTCTGTCGTCGGGTCGGCCTCCGAGGCCACGATGATCAGCTGATCGATATTGGCGATGGGAGGCCGGAGCAGAAAGCTGCGCCGGGGCAGGATTTCGGTGATCAGCCCCTCGTCCTCCCCCCGCAGCTCCACCCGGGCCAGGTCGCCTACAGCCGGCCGGAAATCCCGCCGCAGCCGCAGCCGGCCGCCGGCCTTACATTCGATTTCCCGGCCCTGCCAGCGAATATAATAGAATCCGCCGACGCCCTTGAGAATGGTCGCTTCCACAATTTCCATCATTCAAAATTCACCATCTGACGGGACACTGTGGCGCCGTTTTGCAAAATGCGCACTTCGTGTTCCCCTTCCAGAGCCTTGAGGCGCACGCTGATCTGCCCCTCGCTGGCGTAATGCTCCCGCTCATAGGCCGCTTCGCCGTCTACTTCCACCACCACGCGGATGGGGGCCTCCGGGTCGTCCAAATCGGGCACCAGCGGGATGGTCTGGGTGATGGTCACGTCCTTTTTCACCGGCTCTTTGGGCCCCTTGCTCACTTCAAAATTGACGGCGGAGCCTTCGGCCGCCTCTTCCCCCGGGCCAGGGTATTGGTTGACGATGGCGCCGGCGGGCAGGCTGCTTTCCACTTCCCTTGTCGTCCCCATGGTCAGCTTGCTCTTTTTCAGCTCGCCTCCCACGTCGCTCACGCTCCATTGCAGCAGGTTGGGCACGGTGGTTTTGGGAACGTCCGGCCCTTTGCTCACATAGAGGATCACAGTGTCGCCGTCGCTCAAATCCTCCTCCGCTTTGGGTTCGGTGCGGATCACCTGCCCCTCGGCGTCGTCGTCAGAAAATTCCTCTTCCACTTTGATTTCCACCTGGATCTCCGCCCGGGAAGCGGCGTTTTTCACCGCTAGCTCCGCCTTACGGGCGCTCTGCCCCGCGACGTCGGGCATTTCTGTGGCCGGCGGCCCCTTGCAGACCTCCACATAAATGGTCTTATCCGCCCCCAGCTTGCGGCCCGCCTTGGGATCTTGGGTCAGGATTTCGCCCACTTTGGCGTCTTTGTCATACACCCGCTCCTTTTCCTTGACGACAATGCCCTGGCGGGCTAGTTCAGCGTCTGCGATCACGTCCTGATAATCTTTGCCCACCAGACCAGGCGCCTCTAAAACCTGGTCCTCGTCCTCTGGATTTTCCCCGGGATCTTTGTCGTCCCCCGGCCCCTGGACCTGGCCCGGGCTGGGGTCTTTGTCAAGAGGCTTCATCACCGCCGCGATGAAGAGGCCCGCGCCCACCACAAAAATCATCACGGCCATCAGGGTGAAAATCAGCGCGCCTGAAACCCGCCGGCGGGGCTGGTCGTATTCTTCTTCCGGCTCCTCCTCCAGAATAGGCCGGGCCGCCGGCCGTTTGACGTTGGCCTGGGGCTGAGAGGGGCGCTTGACGCCGCTGAACTCCGAGGAATATTGGATCACCCTGGTTTCGTTGGGATCCTGCTCGGCTCGCCTGCCGCCGTAGTTCCGGGGCGCCACGTCGATTTTGTAATGGGGGTCGTTGCGGAAATTCTCCATATCCCGTATCATCTCGGTGGCGCTGTGATATCGGCCCGCCTGCTGAGGGGTCATGGCCTTCATCACAATGTCCTCCAGGGTCTTGGGAATGGAGGGCATATAGGAGCTGGGCGGGGTCGGCGCCGAATTGACGTGCTGCATCGCCACCGCCAAAGGGGTGTCCCCCTCGAAAGGCAGCCGGCCGGCCAGCATTTCGTACATCACCACGCCCAGGGAATACAGGTCGGACCGGTTGTCGATATGGCCGCCCTTCGCCTGTTCCGGCGACACATAATGGACGGAACCGATGGCTTCCCGCAGATTATAGGTGTTGCTGCCCGCCTGCCTGGCGATGCCGAAGTCCGTCACCTTCACCGTGCCGTCCCGCAGCACCATGATGTTTTGGGGCTTGATATCCCGATGGATGATGCCCCGGCTGTGGGCGTGTTCCAGGGCTTTGGCGATCTGAAGGGCGAAAAAAGTCGTTTGAGTCCAGTCCAAGGGGCTTTTTCTCTCCAAATAATCCTTCAGCGTGATGCCGTCGATCAGCTCCATCACGATATATTCCACGTCGCTGGTGCGGGATACGTCGTATACCGAGACGATATTGGGATGGGACAGCATGGCCACCGCCTGGGACTCGTCCCGGAAGCGCTGCAAAAATTCCGCGTCCTGGGCCAGCTCGTCCTTCAATACCTTCACCGCCACAAAGCGGTTGAGCCGATGGCATTTGGCCTTGTAAACCACGGCCATGCCCCCTCGGCCGATGACTTCCAGTATCTCATACCGGTTGTCCAGCATTTTGCCGATGTAATTATCCACAATCTCATCTCCTTTCTAAAACGCCGCCAGCAGCACGGTGATGTTATCCCGGCCGCCCCGCCGGTTGGCGATGTCAATCAGCGTGTCGCAGGCCCTCTCCGGCGCCTGGGATTGGAAGACCTCATAATAGATCTCCGGGTCGCTGACTTCATTGGTCAGCCCGTCGGAGCAGAGCAGGACATACTGCCCCTCCTCCAGCTTCAGCGGGAAAACGTCGCAGGCCACGTCGCTGTCCACTCCCAAAGCCCGGGTGATCACGTTTTTATTGGGGTGGCTGTTGGCCTCCCGCCAGGAAATCTCCCCTCGGCGGGCCATTTCCGCCACCAGCGAATGGTCGTGGGTCACTTGACGCAGCCCTTCTTCGGTGGCCAGATAGGCCCGGCTGTCCCCAATATTGCCGACGACGGCCCGGCGGCCGTCGGTCAGAAGGCAGACCAAGGTGGTGCCCATGCCGGCCAGGCTGCCGTCCAGCACGGCGGCCTGATAAACGGCCTGGTTGGCCTGCTGGGCCGCCGCCGTGACGATATCCGCCATCTGGTCCGGCCCGGCGCCCTCCGCCAGCGTTTCCACCGCCCGAACGAACGCCTGGCTGGCGGTATCGCTGGCCGTTTTGCCGCCCCTGGCGCCGCCCATGCCGTCGCAGACCAGCAGCAGCGTCCAGCCGCTCGGAAACTGGCGCAGAATATAGGCGTCCTGGTTTTCGCTCCGGGCCACGCCGGTATCAGAATTTCCCCAGCATCTCATTTTTGCTCAATCCTTCTTTCCTGCCATAACTTTGCGGCGCAGCTGCCCGCAGGAGGCGTCGATATCCCCTCCCAGGCTGCGGCGCACAGTGGCGTTGAAGCCCCGCCCCTGCAAATACTGCTGGAAGCGGCGAATGGTCTCCCGCCCGGAGGGCATCAACGGGCTGCCTTCCACATGGTTCAGCGGGATCAGGTTGATATGGCAAGGCAGGCCCCGCAGCAGGCCGCATAGGGCCTGGGCGCAATCCCGCCCGTCGTTGAGTCCGGCGATCATGGCGTATTCAAAAGAGATCCGCCGGCCTGTGGTTTCAAAATAATCCCGGCAGGCGCCCATCAGCTGCGCCAGCGGATATTTGTTGTTCACCGGCATGATCCGGCTCCGAATTTCGTCTTTGGGCGCGTGAAGGGAAACCGAGAGGGTCAGCTGCAATTTCAGCGCCGCCAAATCGTAAATGCGGGGAACCAGGCCGCAGGTGGACAGGGAGATATGACGCATCCCGATATGCAGCCCCTGCTCATGGCTGACCAGCCGCAGAAATTGGACGACGTTATCGTAGTTGTCCAGCGGCTCGCCGGAGCCCATCAGCACAATATTGGAAATGGGCAGGCCGCTGTCCAGCCCGGCGAAAACCACCTGATCCAGAATTTCCGCCGTCGTCAGGTTTCGAGTATCCCCTTTTTCAAAAGAGGCGCAGAAAGCGCAGCCCATATGGCACCCGGCTTGGGTGGAAAGGCAGACGCTGTTGCCGTGTTCATATTGCATGACGACGGTTTCCACGCAATTGCCGTCGGCCAGACCGAAGAGGTATTTCACTGTGCCGTCCCGCTTGGAGACCTGCTTGCGCACAATCCTCGGCCCGCCGATATCGGCGGTCTGGGCCAAGGTTTCCCGCAAGCCCTTGGGCAGATCGCTCATCTGCTCAAAATCCGCAACCCCCTGGCTGAGCCAGCGGAAGACCTGCCGTCCCCGATAGGCCGGCTGACCCACAGAGGCCATGTAAAGGCCCAGCTCCTGGGGCAGCATGGATTTCAGATCCGCCTTGCCTCCCGGCGTCCTTCTCATTTCTTGCTCCGTTTGGCCGTTGCGGTCGTTCATGGTTTATCCCTCCTTCCGCTCCAGGCAGGCGATGAAAAAGCCGTCCACGCCTTCCCGGTGGGGGTAAAAGGTTCGATATCCCTCCTCCGCCCCCATGCCGCCGGGCAGCTTCAGGGGCGCTAGAGCAAAATCCGGACGGCGGGCCAAAAAGGCCTTCACCACCTCTTGATTTTCCTGAGGAAGCGTCGTACAGGTGGAATAGACGACCCGGCCGCCGGGCCGGCAATAAGCGGCGGCGCAATCCAGTATCTTGCCTTGCAGCGCCGGCAGGCCGGCCAGCTGCTCCTCGGTTTTGAAGCGGATATCCGCCTTTTTTCGCAGAATACCCATGCCTGAGCAGGGGACGTCGCAAATCACCTTGTCCGCCCGCTCCAGCAGCTCCGGCTGCAGCAGGGAGGAATCCGCTTCCAGGGCTTTGAGGTTTTCCGCCCCATAGCGCCGAGCGGTTTCCGCCAGCTCCCGACATTTGAATCCGTGAATATCCATGGCAAGCAGTTCGCCTTTACATCCCTGCATCTGCGCGGCGATCAAGCTCTTTCCCCCTGGCGCGGCGCACAAATCAAAGGTCGTTTCCCCCGGCTGGATTTCCAGCGCCCAGGGGGGCAGCTGACTGGCCGGGTCCTGGATGTAAAACAGCCCCTGCCGAAAGGCTGGGCAAGCCGTCAGGTCGCCGCCAGAGCGGAAAACCAGGCAGTCGGGCAGCCAGGGGT
>CAJUIK010000054.1 GCA_910585875.1 uncultured Eubacteriales bacterium
GTGACGGATTATACCATTCATCCCTATTGGGAAACTCTGCCCCGGCTGGATTGGCTGATTGTAGCTGCCGAACCCCTGATTTATCGGGCGGTCAAGCGGGGGATTCCCGCCCGGCGGATCAAAGCCCTGGGCATTCCCGTCCACCCAAAGTTCCATGAAAAGATGGAAAAAAAGGAGGCCCGACGCCTGCTGGGGCTGAACCCGGAGGGCCCGACGGCGCTGATGATGGGCGGCGGCCTGGGCCACGGCCTTTCGCTGGAGGAGACCGACAGGCTGCTGGATCTGCGACCGGATTTTCAGCTGGCGGTGGTCTGCGGCAGAAACCAAAAGCAGCTGCGGCGGTTTGAAGAATACCGGCGGGAAAGCGGCCGGAAAAACCTGCGGGTTTTTGGCTTTGTGGACAACGTGCAGCAAATGATGGACGCCGCGGACCTGCTGATTTCCAAGCCCGGGGGCCTCACCGTCACCGAGGCTCTGACCAAGGAGCTGCCCATGGCCGTCGTCAACCCCATCGCCGGCCACGAGGAGCGGAACCTGGAATTTCTGCTCAACTGCGGCATGGCCGTCGGCGCTTCCAAGACCTTTCCGCTGGACGAAGCCGTCCATCTGCTGCTGTCCTCCCCGGGCCGGCTGGAACAGATGCGCCAGGCCGTCCGGGCTCAGGCCAAGCCCCATGCTTTGGAGGATATCTGCCAGTTTCTGCTCAGCCTGCCGACCCACAGCGCCGCCGCATGGTAGCAAACAGCCCGCCCCCTGCCCGCCGGCAGGGGGTTTTTCATCGCTTAGAAAAATGAGATATGAAAAAAGCGCCCCAAAGGACAAGAAAAAACCGGGGGATTTGAGGAAAATAAAAAATAAAATAATATGAGTTGACAGATTATATTATTCGAGATATAATATTGGCAAGAAAACAGAAAGCGGGTGGTATCGTGACGTTTCAACTGGGGTCCGCGCTGCTGGAAGCCTGCGTGCTGGCCGTGCTGGCCCGGGGCGACGCCTATGGTTATGTGCTGACCCAACAGGTGGGGGCCGTAATCGAGGTTTCGGAAACCGCCCTGTACCCGGTGTTGCGCCGCCTGCAAAAAGACGGCGCTCTGGCCACCTACGACCAGCCCTATCAGGGGCGCAATCGCCGGTATTACCAGGTGACGCAGCAGGGGCGGGATCGGTTGCGGGAATTCCGCGCAGAATGGCTGGATTATAAAAAGGCCATTGATTCTATTTTGTTGGAGGAGGGGCAAAAAGATGACCAGGGATGAATTTCTGATCCGGCTGCGCACGTTGGTGGGCGATCTTCCGCCGGAGGAGCGGGAGGATGTGATGAGCTATTATACCGAATACTTTGACGACGCCGGGCCGGAAAACGAACAACAGGTGATCCGCCAGCTGGGAAGCCCGGAAAATGTGGCTCGGGAAGCCTTGGGCGGCGGGTTCCGGGTTGCTCGGGGAGAAGAGGGCGAGAGGCCGGCGCCCCGCCGCCGGGGTTTGGGCGGGCTGTGGACGGCCGTTTTGGCTTTGTTCGCCGCTCCAGTGGCCCTGCCGCTGCTGTTCGCCGGCGTACTGACGGCGGCGGCTATGTGTCTGGTCGTCCTCTGCCTGCTGGCCGTCCCCTTTATCATCGCGGCGGCGTTCATGGCCAGCGGCGTGGTCAACGTGATTCTGTCTCTGGCCATGGGTAAGCTGGGCTTCGCCACTGTCTGCTATTTCTTCGGCGCCGGGCTGTTTATGGCGGCGGCGGGCCTGCTGGGGCTGGTTTTTTCCCTCAAGCTGCTGCTTTGGGGTTGCCGGGGAGCAATTGATATTGTCAACCGTCTGCTGCATAGAAGGAGGAATCTGCAATGAAATTGGGTTGGAAACGGGTTTTGACAATATGCGCCGCGTTGGGGTTGGCCGGGCTGCTGGTCGCCATGGCGGGCAAAGCGCTGGGCGGCCGCACGGCGGTGGCTTTTCGGACGGACGACGGCATGATGATTTACCGCCCTTGGGGCAGCGCGTTTTACAGCGCGGACGGCGGCTCCCATCGCGGCGTGGTGGACAACATGATCCGTCTGGCCCGCTGGGGCGACGCTATTGACGATTTGGACGATCTGGACGACTTGGTCCGCTGGGGCGAGGATATGGAGGCCTGGGGAGAGGAGATGTCTGATTGGGGCGATTCTATCGGCGATTGGGGCGATTCTATCGGCGACTTGTTGGACGACCTGGGCTATTGGATTGACCAGGAGATGGACGATTTTGAAGAGAGTTTTGAAAACTGGGAGGATTCCGTAGATTGGGACGCTCTGGGCGTAGAATTCAATCAATGGTTTGAAGAAGGAGAGATTACGATGGGACCTGTGACAAATGAAAAGCTGGGCGACGTCCGAGAACTGGACACGACGGCTATTTCCGCGCCGGTGCGGGTGAAGGAGGGAGAGGGTTTTTCCATCTCCATCATCCAAAACAACGACCGGTTGGAAGTGGGATATCAGATGAAGGACGGCAGGCTGACGGTGAAGGAACGGAAAATCCCGGGTCTGCCCAACGTCGGCAACGTGAAGGCCAATGAAATTGAAATCACCATGCCGGCGGGCGTCTCCCTGGGCGCCGTCCAGCTGCGCAGCGTCAGCGGCAATATCGATCTGGATCTGGAAGACGCTGTGGCGGAGACGGTGAGAATCGATACAGTCAGCGGTAACGTGAAGGCCGACGGTCTGACGGCGAGCCAAGCGGAGCTGCAAAGCGTTTCCGGCCGCTTGGAGCTGGATGCGGACGTCAGCCAGCAGACGACGATGTACAGCGTTTCCGGCAGAATTCAGGCCGACGGCCGATTGACCGGAGAGATCCGGGCGGAAACCGTCTCCGGCGGCGTGGAGCTGAAATTGGAAGGGCAGCCCGATCAATATCAGTGGAATTGCGCCAGTATGTCGGGATCCATCTTGGCCGACGGACAATCTTCGAAGCGCAGCGCCTCCAAATCCGGAGGCCCCAATCGGATCAACATCGACACAGTCAGCGGCAGAATCCAGCTGGAATTTGACAAAGATTGAGGCGCTGAAAAGCGGGATCTCCCAAGCGGATAAGCGGCTTTTGCCGCTTATCCGCTTTTTTGCGCCGTTTCCGCCCGACCCGGCTCTTGACTGGCCGGCGGGCGGAGGAGTATGATGGAGGCAAGGGGCCGGAACACAACTGTTCCAGCCGGCAAACTGAATCAAACAGGAGCGTTGAAAAGGAGGTTTTGGCAGGCATGGAGATGCAGAAGAAAGTGGAATCTTACATCGAGGAAAGCCGCGGCGAGATGCTGGAGCTTTGGGAAGAGCTGGTCAACACGGAGAGCTATGTGGGAGAGGCGGACAACGTGAACCGGGCGCTGGCCATCGTCAAGCGGGAGTTTGAGGCCGAGGGCTTTGACTGCCGCATTGAGGACGTGGGAGGCGGCTGGGGCGGAACCCTGGTAGGGCTGTTGGGGGCCGAACGAGGGGGCAAGCCTATCTTGTTTTCCGGCCATCTGGACACCGTTTTCCCCCAGGGGAGCTGGGGAGAAAAGCCCTTCGCCATCCGGGAGGGCAAGGCGTATGGCCCCGGCGCTTTGGATATGAAAGGGGGCGTAGTGATCGCCCTGTACGTCGTCAAGGCCCTGAACCGGGCCGGGTATCGGGAGCGGCCCCTGAAGATTATTTTCTCGGGCAATGAGGAAAAGGGGCATATCAATTCCACCGGCGCTCAGGTCTTTTTGGAGGAAGGGAAAGACTGCCTGTTCGCCTTCAATATGGAAACCGGTCTGGCGGACGGCTGTCTGTGCGTGGGCCGAAAGGGCCATCTGGGCTGCCGGGTGACGGTGAACGGCGTGGAGTCCCACGCAGGCAACGATTTTGAAAGCGGCCGCAGCGCCATTGAGGAAGCAGCCCACAAGATTTTGGCCATCCAGGCCCTCACCGATCTGGAAGAGGGAACCACTGTCAATGTGGGCGTAGTCCAAGGCGGTACAGTGCCCAACGCCGTGCCCGGACAATGTCGATTCGAGGTGGATATCCGGGTGGCCAAAGAAGAGGGACGCCGCCGGGTCAAGGAGGCGCTGCCCCAGATTATCCAGCAGAGCGCCGTGGAGGGGACCTCCGCCTCCTTCGAATTTGAGGGGGATTCGCCCATCTATGAGACGACGCCGGAGGTGGAGCGGTTTTATCGGTTTGTCTGCCAGGTAGCCCGGCGGCAGGGGCGGCCGGAGCCGGGCCGCCGGGTGCTGGGCGGCTTTTCCGACGCGGCCTATCTCTCCCTGGCGGGGACTCCCGTTATCTGCGCCTTTGGCGTTCAGGGCCAGTGGAACCATACCAAGCGGGAATACGCTTTGGTGGAAACCCTGTTTCAACGGGCCGTCTATATCGCCGCCGTCGTTTTGCAAAGCGGGGAATTTTAAGGCGAGGGCCGCGCCGCGGCGAGTCAAAACGCGCAAAAAACAGCGGGCTGGGACTTTTGTCCCGGCCCGCTGACTTGCCGTTATAGAGTTTGTATGGCCGTACAGTTAGTTGACGATGATCCTGGTCCAAAATTCGTCGTATTTACCGGCCATGTCGCCCAGATCTTTGTAAATCTGGCAGCGATCCAGGGTTTCCCTGTCTGGATACTGCACGGGGTCGTTTTTGATCTCGTCGGGCAGATTTTCCAGCACCTGGCTTTGCGGCGTGGAATAATTAATATATTCCCGGTTTTCGGCGGCAATTTCCTCAGAACACATGAAATTGATGAATTGCTCGGCCAGCTCTTTGTTGGGGGCGTCTTTCAAAACGCACATATTGTCAAACCACAGATTGGATCCTTCGATGGGAATGACATAATCCAGGTCTTCGTTTTGCTCGATCATGGTGATGGCGTCGCCGCTGTAGCAAACGGCCATCGCCGCCTCGCCGGCGATCATCTTGTCCTTCACCTCGTCGCCGGTGTAGGCCAGGACCAGGGGCTTTTGCTCCATCAGCTTTTCCTTGGCCTCTTCAATTTGGGCCTCGTCCCGGGAGTTCATGTCGTAGCCGCACAGGAGCAGGGCGATTCCCATGCTGTCCCGTACGCTGTTCATCATAAAAAAATTCTTTTCATATTGGGGATCCCAAAGGTCCGCCCAAGCGTCCACAGGGCTTTCCACCATGGTTTTGTTGTAGATAATGCCCACCGTGCCCCACATGTAGGGTACGCTGTATTTGTTGCCCGGGTCAAAATCGCGGTTCAAACAGTAGTCGCTGATATATTGCAGGTTGGGGATATTGTCCAAGTTCAGCTCGGCCAGCATATCCTCCCGAATCATACGCTCAATCATGTAATCAGAGGGGATCACGACGTCGTAAGTCCCTTTCACCGTTTTCAGCTTGGTGTACATATCTTCGTTCTGTTCGAACATCTCATAATTCACCTTGCAGTCGAACTGGTCCTCGAACTTTTCGATCACGTCTTCTCCGATGTAATCGCCCCAGTTATAGACGTTGAGCGTCTGTTTGCCGTCGTCGCCTGCGCATCCGGCGGCCAGCCCCAGCAGCATGGCCAAAGCCAATGCAAGGGAAATCATTCTTTTCAACCCTAACATCACTCCTAAAAATAAAATAATATTTCAGAACGGCCCCCTCAGCGGCGAGCCTGTTTCTGCTTTTTCGCTTCTCGCGTGGAGCGCAGATTGATGAGAATCAACAGCAGCAGCACCGAGACGAACATAATGGCCGAGATGGCGTTGATCTCCGGCTTGACGCCCTTTCGAGTCATGGAGTAGACCGTCATGGACAGGGTGGAGACGCCGCCGCCGGCGGTGAAAAAGGACACCACAAAATCGTCCAAGGAGATGGTGAAAGCCAGCAGAGCGCCGGTGACGACGCCAGGCAGGATTTCAGGCAGGATCACCTTGAAAAAAGCTTGGGTCGGGGCAGCCCCCAGGTCCATCGCCGCCTCGAACAGGCTGCGGTCCATCTGGTAAAGCCGCGGCGCCACCGAAGTGATCACATAGGGCACGCAAAAGGCGATATGGCTGAGCAGCAAAGACACATAGCCCAGCTTGAACCCGAGAAAGGTGAACAGCAGCAGCAGAGAGATGCCGGTGACGATATCCGGGTTGACCAGCGGCAGAGAGGACACGTTGTTCAGCAGACTGCGGACCTTCCGCCGGGAATAATACATCCCCAGGGCGGCCAGCGTGCCCATGACCATGGAAACCAGGGAGGCGATAAGGGCCACGCTCAGCGTGGTGTAGAGCGAGCGCATGATGGCGCCGTTTTCAAACAGGGACTGATACCATTTCAGGGAAAAGCCCCCCCAGGAGCCCCGGGATTTATTGGCGTTGAAGGAATAGACGATCAGCACCGCGATGGGCGCATAGAGAAACAGGAAAATTAAAACCGAATACAAGATGGAGAGAGGGGATTTTTTGATTTTTTTCATAGCAGCACATTCCCTCCCGCGTTTTCGTCTTCATATTTCCGGGCCACGTTCATGGCCGCCAAAATCAGGGCCATCAGCACGACGCTCATGGCGGAACCCAGCCCCCAGTTGCCCACGACCTTAAACTGGTTTTCGATGATATCGCCGATCAAGGCCTGCTGGCCGCCGCCCAGCAGCCGGGAGATGATGAAGGTGGAAACCGCCGGCATAAAAGTCATGGAGACGCCAGAAATCACGCCGGGCAGGCTCAGCGGAAAAATCACCTTGCGAAACACCACGGAGCGGTTGGCCCCCAGGTCTTGAGCGGCCTCCACCACGCTGGAATCGATTTTGACCAGCACATTGTAAATAGGCAGGATCATGAAAGGCAAAAAATTATACACATTGCCCAACACCACAGCCCCCTGGGTGTACATCAGATCCAAAGGCCCCAGCCCCAGTTTGCCCAGCAGGGAGTTGATCAGGCCGGTGCGCTCCAACAGGGTCATCCAGGCGTAGGTGCGCAACAGGAAATTCATCCACATGGGCAGCACGAAGAGGAAGACCATGGTGTCCCGGAGGCCAGGCCGCATTTTGGATAGGATATAGGCCATGGGATAGCCCAAAGCCAGGCAGAGAAGGGTGGAAACCGCCGCCACCTTGATGGAGCGCCACAGCACTTGGAGATAAACCGGGTCTTCAAAATTGAAAAAAGCCTTATAATGCTCCAGCGTCAAGCCGCCGGGGCCGGCAAAGCTGTAAAACACAATCAGCAGCAGCGGCGCCAGAATAAAAATCAGGGCGTAAGCGGCGAAAGGCAGGCTGGCGTATTTGAATTTCCTCATTCCTCCGCCTCCTTTGCCTCGTCGGGCGGGTTTTGCTCCTCCCCAAGGGATTTTTTCATAATATGGATGTCGAAGGGCGCTACCTGAAGGCCCACGTCTGCGCCCACCGCTTCGGGCAGGGTGGAATGGACCAGCCAATGGGCGCCGTCCGGGCTTTCCACCGTCATTTCATAGTGGACTCCCTTGAACACCAGGTCGGTGATGCGGCCGCAGATCAGCTTTTCCTCCGGCGGCACGATTTTGAAATCCTCCGGCCGGATCACAACGTCCACTTCTTCGTCCTTGCCGAAGCCCTGGTCGGTGCATTCAAATTGCTTGCCGCCGAAAGAACAGAAGAAATCCCGGTGAATCACGCCGGGCACGATATTACTCTCCCCGATAAAATCCGCCACAAAGGCGTTGACGGGTTCGTTGTAGATGCCGATGGGCGTGCCTTCCTGCTGGATAGAGCCTTTGTTCATCACCACGATGGTGTCGCTCATAGTCAGCGCCTCTTCCTGGTCGTGGGTGACATAAATAAAGGTGATGCCCAGTTCCCGCTGGATTTTTTTCAGCTCCAGCTGCATTTCTTTGCGCAATTTCAGGTCCAGGGCGCCCAGAGGTTCGTCCAGCAGCAGCACTTGGGGGCGGTTGGCCAGCGACCGGGCGATGGCCACCCGCTGCTGTTCGCCGCCGGACAGGGAGGAGGGAACCCGCTTTTCATAGCCCTCCAGGTTGACCAGGGCCAGCATTTCGGATACCCGACGGCTGATTTCCTTTTCCGTCAGATTGTTGGTCTTTTGGTTGACGCGCAGGCCAAAGGCCACGTTCTCATAGACGTCCAGGTGGGTGAATAGGGCGTATCGCTGAAACACCGTGTTCACCGGCCGCTTGTGGGGGGGCGTGTCGTTGATCGCCTTGCCGTCAAAATAGACCGTGCCGGAATCCGGAGATTCAAAGCCGCCGATGATACGCAGGGTGGTGGTCTTGCCGCAGCCAGAGGGGCCTAAAAACGTGACGAATTCTTTATCGTGCACAGTTAAATTGATGGATTTCAAAACTTCTTTGTTTTCAAAATTTTTGCGGATATGTTCCAGGCGGATTAAACAATCAGACATTTCCCATCCCCCGATCGAGACATTTTAATTTTTTGCGCCGCTCTTTTTGGTTTCTGTTTCTTTGGCAGAGCGGTTTTCAAGTCTTATGTAACATACAAAATATATCCTCTGGGGGCTAAAAAGTCAATGATTTTCGCGTATTTTTTGCAAAGATTCCAGAGAGGATTCAAAGGGCGTTTGAAAAAACTCTGAAAACCGCCGTTTTGCGCCGTTTTCCTCTGGATTGCTCCAATCGAGAAAAAGAAGCGGCAAAAAGCTTTTCTCAGCCGCAAAAGGCAAATTTTTGGAGAAAAGTCGGTTTCAGACAAAGATTCCGCAGGGCGGCAAAGAGAGGGAACTTTTTCGCAAAAGTCCGGTCTAAAGAGATAAAAGGGCCGAAAGCCTGAAGAACAGGAGGAATTTGGATGAAGAGAAAACTGATCGCTCTGACCATGGCGGGGATGCTGGCCCTGGGGACGGCGCCCGCCGTCTGGGCCCAGCCGGCGGACATGAGCGTCCAAGCCGAAGAGGCTGCGCGCAGAGTCAAGCAAGCGCTGTCCGTCGGGGACGAATACCAGGATTTCCACAGCGAGTACCAAGAGAACGGCGGAACCCCCCGCTGGAGCTTTTTCTGGACAGGGGAGGGGGGCGCCAGCTTGACGGCGGAGGCCACGGCCCAAGGCAAAGTGACGGGCTACAACCTGCGCCTGCCCAACCAGGAGAGCAAGCGCGACGGCTCCTTCGCTCCCCAGGCGCCCAAGATGAGCGACGGCCAAGCGGACCAAGCCGCCCAGGAGTTTCTGGGCCGCGTGCTGTCCGACGAAGAGAGCGTCCAGCTGAAGGACGCTTGGCGGCGGCGCAACGGCGAAAGGATTTATTATTCCTTTGACATCGAGATCAACGGCCTGCCTTCCCCCCTCTCCGGTCAGATTTATCTGGACGACCGGCAGGGCCGGGTCGTCAGCTTCTGGCGGACGGACAGCGGCGATTATCTGGGCGAGATTCCCTCCGCTTCGCCCAAAATCCAGGCCCAGGCCGGCCGGCAGACCCTACAGGAGGCGGATCGACTGCAGCTGGAATACGCCGGCGGGGAACAGGGCGAAAAAGCTTCGCTGCGCTATGCGCCCGTCAGCCAGGACACATTGGTCACAGACGCTCAAAGCGGCCGGCTGCTCAACCTGACTGAACTGCGGCTGGACGTCCAGCGGCGGGCGACGGAAGGAGGGGCCAACAAGGAGGCGTCTGCGGCGGACGACGCAGCGGCGCCCGCCGGCGACGGCGGCTTGAGCCAAGTGGAGCAGCAGGGCGTCGACAAGCTGAAGGGCGTGATGGGCGTCCAGCAGCTGGACGCCAAAATGCGGGCCATGTCCGAGCTGGCGCTGGAGGGGTTCCAGCTGGATGACAGCGCCTATTACTACGATAAAGACAAGAATCTCTACTCTTGCCGGATGAGTTACGCGAAAAAAGACGGGAAGAATTATTTCCACAAAAACCTGACGGCGGACGCCCAGACCGGCGAGCTCCAGCAATTCTACAGCTACGGCCCGGAAGAGCGAACCTCTCTGGAGGGCGAGGCTTCCCAGGCCAAGGCCCAAGCCTTTGTGGAAAAATATTTCCCGCAGCGCGCCCAACAAGTCGCCCCCTATGAAGGCGCCGGCGCTTATGCGCAGGAGGGGACTCTGCTGGCCCGCCAGCATCAGAATATCCCCTATCCGGCCAACTATTATCGCCTGACCTTTGGGCAGGAGGGCGATTTGATCAGCTTTAGCAGCCGGTGGGAGGAAGAGGTCCAGTTTGATTCTCCCGAGGGGATCGTCGACGGCCAGTCGGCTTTGGAAAGCTGGCGGGAGGCCCGGCCGGTGGAGCTGGCTTATGCCGCCCTTCCTCAGATACAAAACGACCGGTATGGCGCCCAGTTGGTTCTGGCCTATCAATATGGCCGGCAGGCCCAGGAGGTCTATGCCGTAGACGCCAAAACCGGCCGGGCCCTGACCAATCAAAGCGCCCAGGGGGAGGAGATTTCCTATGCCGACATATCGGGGCAAGACAAGGAAATCCTGGCCCTGGCCCAGTTGGGCGTGGGGTACAAAAGCAAAACCTTTGACAAAAAGAAGGCTTTGACTCAGGCCGACCTGCTGTCCTTCCTGGTTTCCGCCAACGGCGATTACTACGACGCCCAGCAAAAGGATCAGCTGGACGCATTGTATGAAACCGCTTACGGCTTGGGGATACTGACTCGGGGCCAGCGCAATGAAACCGCCTCCGTGACCCGGATGCAGGTCGTCAAAACCCTGCTCGATATGTCCGGCTATGGCAAGGCGGCTCAGATTCCCGGGATCTTTACCTGCTCCTTTGCAGACGCGGCGGCCATCGCGGCGGAGGACTATGGCTACGCCGCCGTCGCCCAGGGGCTGGGCATTGTCCGGGGCGACGGCGCCGGGCGGCTCTCTCCCCAGGCTCAGGCCACTCGGGAGCAGATGGCCATTATGTTCTATCACTTCATGAACCGGGCATAAAAAAAGCCCGGCGGGCAGAGAGAAAAGAGACAGGCGCGGCATGGGGGAGATCATGCCGCGCCTGATTTTTTGCTTGTAACTTTTGTTGAGAAAGGGAAAGGCCCCTTGCTTCAGCCGCGCCGGCCGGTTCAGGGGACGAACTCCATCAGGATGTTTCCCATCCGATAAGGTTCTTGAGAGGGCTCCCGGGTTTTGGCCCGCATCGCATAGGCCCGAATATCGTCGTAGCCGGAAGGGGAGTTTCCCTGTGACAGTCTCCTTTTTGTCCAGGTAAGCGCAGTCTTTCAGCCGCAAAACGGGGCGCAGCGCCGTTTTGTAGCGTCGCTCCAGCTGGGCGATATCCATATTATTCTTCCTCGTCTCGGGAGATAAGGTATAGGCTGTTTTCGTCGTTTCCATCCCACAGGCCGGTATAAAAGATCTCGCTCTGCTCGTCATAGCAGCAGAAGGCGCGGCCTTCATAGACGCTGTTCCGCCAGTTTACTCGGGACGGGTCTATGCCAAACTGAACCAGCGCCTGCTCGTCCACAGCGGCGTCTTCTTCCGCGTCCTCCTCTTCAGCATGGGCTTCGATATAGCCCATGGCGTAATCGGCATATTGCCAGCCCAGCTCCTCCAGGGCCTCTTCGGCGGTTTCATATTCCGCCATGGCCAGGGCGTTGAGCAGATTTTCCAGCAGGAAGTCGGATAACTTTTCATACGCTTGGGACCATTGGGTCGCGGGCTCCGCTTCATGCTGCATGAAAACCGGCGGGTCCGGCTGGGTCAGGTCCTCGATCCGAAGGCCGTAAGTGACAACGCCGGCGCCGTAGTCGCTGCCGATCTCCAGATAATCGCATACCTGCGCTTTCTCTTCCTCGTTCAGCCGGGAATACAGCGGGGCAGGCTTCATATCAAAGGGGATCATTTGCCCGGTCCAGAGATCGCCGGTGGAGAGGATCGGGCAGTTCCAAGCTGTTTCCATGAATTCCTGATAGGGCTGGGGAAGCGGCAGGCCCAACTCCTGTTTCATCGCTTCAAAAGAACTCTTGTTTTCCGGCCCGCCCGCGCCCAGCAAGCGCAAAATCTGTCCGGCGGTCAAATCGTATTGCATTAGAGAGTCCTCCTTTTCTCACGGGATACGGGCGGTTCGCCGGTGTTTTTACGCCGCCCCTTGGAGCATTGACCGTTCATAGGGCAGGCGGCGCATCCGCCGCCGCATTGGCCGTTGCTTCGCTTTATGGCCCGGAGAGCGGCCCATAGGCCGGCGGCGAGCAGGCCCAGCAGAAGATAATCCAAAATACTCACAAGAACGCCTCCTCAAAAAAGCAGAGCCAGCCGATAGACCAAAAAGGCCGCCAGCCAGGCCAGGCCCGTTTGATAGCAGACGACGAAGAGGGCCCGCCGGGCGCCGCCCATTTCCCGCTTGACAGCAGCCACAGCGGCCACGCAGGGGGTATACAGCAGCGTGAACGTCAAAAACGCCAGAGCGGCGGCGGGGGACAGGGCCCCCGACAGGGCGGCGGGCAGATTGGCCATAGAGCTGCCTGTCAGCACGGCCAAGGTGCTGACCACCGCTTCTTTGGCGGTGAAACCAGTGATCAGGGCGGTGGAAAATTGCCAGGAGCCAAAGCCCAAGGGGGCGAAAAACGGGGCGATGAGCCGGCCCGCCATAGCCAGCAGGCTGTGCCCGCTGTCCGCCGCCAGGTTGAATTTGATGTCGAAGGTCTGCAAAAACCAGATGACCAGCGAGGCTACAAAGATGATGGTGAAGGCCCGGGTGATGAAATCCTTGGCCTTGTCCCACACCAGCCTCAGCACACTTTTGGGCGATGGCAGTCGATAGGAGGGCAGTTCCATGACGAAAGGCGCCGGCGCGCCGCGGAAGGCGGTTTTGCTTAAAACCAAGCCGGACAGCACCCCCAGAGCGATACCGAACAGATAGAGCCCTGTCATCACCCATACGGACTGGCCCGGGAAAAAGGCGGCGGCGAACACGCCGTAAATGGGCACCTTGGCGCTGCAAGAGATAAAGGGGGTGAGCAAAACCGTCATCCGCCGGTCTCGTTCGCTGTTCAGCGTGCGGGAAGCCATGACGGCGGGCACTGTGCAGCCGAAGCCGATGAGCATGGGCACAAAGGAGCGGCCCGAAAGGCCGATTTTGCGCAGCAGCTTATCCATCACAAAGGCCACCCGGGCCATATAGCCGCTGTCCTCCAGCAGAGACAGGAAAAAGAACAGGGTGACGATGACGGGCAGGAAGGACAGCAC